>JAKZYH010000708.1:0-3467 GCA_047514575.1 Acidobacteriota bacterium
GAATCAAGATGAAAACTTTCGAGATCCTGGTCGTCCCGGGAGACGGAATCGGCGTTGAGGTGACGGAGCAGGCGATTCGGGTACTGGAAAGGGTTCAAGAATTGGATGCTTCCTTCCGATTAGAGCTCAAGATGCTTCCCTGGAGCACCGACTACTACATGGAGCATGGTCACACGGTGCCGGACGACTATCTGGAGACGCTCAGTGGCTCGGATGCCATTTTTCTCGGCGCTCTTGGCGACCCGGATCGAGTACCCGATCACATCACCTTGAAACCGCTCATCAATATTCGTCAGGCGTTCGACCAGTATGCTTGTGTTCGGCCCGCCCGACTTTTCCCCGGAGTCAGAACACCGCTTGCCGACAAGAGCCCCTCTGATATCGACATCCTGGTCGTCAGGGAAAACTCCGAGGGAGAGTATGTAGACAACGGTGGCAAGTTCAAGGTAGGGACCGAAGATGAGTTCGCCGTCCAGAGTGCTCTACATACCCGTAAGGGCATCGAGCGGGTCCTGCGATTCGGCTTCGACCTGGCTCGTGAGCGCCGCAACCACTTGACGATGATCACCAAGTCCAATGCGCAACGTTATGCCTACGTCCTTTGGGACTCTGTTCTGGATGGGTTGAAGGACGAGTTCACCGACGTCGAAATCGACAAGCTCCACGTCGACGCCGCGGTGATGAACTTCGTGCGTTGGCCGGAGCGGTTCGACGTCGTGGTCGCCTCGAATCTCTTCGGAGATATCCTGACGGATCTGTCCGGTATCCTGGCGGGCGGTCTGGGTCTATCGCCCAGCGCCAACATCAACCCGCAGCGAAGCTTCCCTTCCATGTTCGAGCCAGTGCACGGCTCGGCGCCCGACATTGCGGGCCAAGGAATCGCCAATCCAACCGCGGCCATCCTGAGTGCCGCCAACATGTTGCAGTGGCTGGGATTGTCGCAGCCGGCGTCTCGGATCCACACGGCTGTCGAGACAACTTTCGCTCAAGGATCCACGACTCCCGACCTGGGCGGTGAACTGGGAACAGCGGCCTTTACCGACCGGATTGTCGGGAACCTATCCCTCGATCCGCAGGGAACCTCCCTACCTCTTGCCGGCTCTGGAGCCACCTAGATGAACTGGCTGTGAGAAGGCCCCGTTTCCGGCCGAGTCCCATACCGCGAATCGAACCCACTTCGCATGCAAGCGATCGAATGGGATCTTGAATTGGTGGCGGCCGAACGGGGGCTGATCGGTGGCCGAACTTGCCTTTCGGTAGGTCCTCTCGCCATCACCCCACACGACTTCGGCGAACTCCAGCGGAAACGTCCACTCGACTTCGGCCACCACCACGCCCTCGGACTCCGAGTGCTCGACCGAGACATCGTGCAGCAGCACTTCTCCAGTTGTGACGAAGAATCTCCCGGCGCGCAAAGCCTTCGTTACCGGAGCCCAGCCCTCGTCGAAGCTCGGCAACCGGTCTAGCTTGACGTAGTTGACCGAAGTTTCTCCGTAGATCTCGTCCTCTGGGTACTTGGTATAGGTATCTCCCTCGGCCACCAGGTACTTGGGACCGGTCCAGTTGTTCATGTCATCCAAGGTCTCGAAGCACCGTGTCTCGCAGAGACGCTGCTCGGACAGATCAACCGGAAAAGACTTGAAAGCACCCCCCAGATAGTGCTGACTCAGGAAGACTTCAGACTTCCTGATCGCATCCGGATAGCCGGTGGATCCTTTGGTCCGCGGGTGCGCCTGCCACACCAGTCCGTCCTCTCGGCGCAAGAGTCCCAGGAAATCAGCGGGTGCACCCGTATGGTAAACCTGCCCGTAGATGGAGTCCTGCTCCATGAAGCCTTGATCCTCGAGCCGCACCTTGGTCCAGTAGACGGGTCTGGGAAACAGCAGCGTGTAATGTCCACCCAGGTGAACATTGGCCTCTTCCCCAGGCAGGATCAGGAAGTCCAGATCGGAGTGCCGGCGGCAGGCCTCGAAGTAGTTCTTCAGGTCCTGAAACCGCAACGGCCCTCGGTCCTCGGAGTGACCGTCGCCGTGGAAATCAGACATCACGGCGATGTTGATCCCCAGGGCGCGAAAGGCAGGAATCCAGGGGGGCTGTAGATCGAACGTGCCGGCGTCGGTCAGGGCCTCGGCGAAATGGGTGTGGTAGTGGCTGACCATGACCTGATGGCCTGGCAGCGACTTGTAGCGGTCCTGGTAGGTGAACTCCAGCACCGCCTCCCTGGTTTCCTGCGGCTGGGAAGGACTCAGGTAGAAGTAGACTGCCATCCGCTGCTCGGTTCCGGGAGGTGCATTGTAGAGCGCGAAGTTTCCCTGTGCAAAACGCCTGGACTGTCTGACGCGCTGTTCCCAGAGTCGATCCGAAACGCCGTAAGGCCGGAACATCTCTTCGCGATCGCCATGACGAACTCCCACCGAGAACGAACCCTTATCGTCCTTTCGATACCAGACGTAACCCAGATTGATCTCCACCTCTCGTGCCCAGAAAAACTTATGAGGCGGAGGAAAAACCGCCAGGGAGCCAGCGTTCCCGGCAACAATAGCCAGCCGATTGCGCGCCCGCAAGGCCACGGGTCCGCTGTTCAATGCCCCTCCGAACTCATACTTCTGCCACTCGCCGCTGGTGTCCTTCCACACCACGCGCGGAGAGGACTTCGTGACGAATCCTTTCAGGCCTCCGCCGTATTTGTAGGCGACAGACGGCTCTTCAGTGCTCGCGATGGCCTCTTGTCGGATCAGATTGGTACCCCGGTAAACGGTAAACCGGAGAAGGCCGGAAAAGGAGCCCATGGTCAAGCCGTCAAAGGACACCTCGAGCCGGCTTCCGTTGGTCTCGACCCAGCACTTTCGTACCTTGTACTGGGCGGTGGTGCGCATCACCTCGTTGGCCCCACGCGGAAGGTCGGGATTGGTCTTGTCCAAGCCTGGAATTGTCAGGGGTGAATCCCAGAAAACGTTCCACTTCTCCCTTTCCAGCAGCTCGGGTGTCAGCTCGACACCGAGTTTCCGCAGTGGATTGAGCTGCTGCTCAGAAATGCGCCGGCGCCCGCTGGTCAGGGTGAACTCCGGCTTCAGGCTTTCACCCAATATTTGCCATTCGCCCTGGTTCGGGCGGATTGCCAACCGTCGGACGACTGGAGCCCGATCCACCAGAGCCAGCTGCATCTGCAGCTCTGATCCTCCAGCGCCTCTCCAGTTCAGGGTCAGCCAGTTCTCGTCCCAGCGAGCAACCAGACCAGACTGCGGAGTGTATTTCGACAAGTCACAGACCAAAGGCGCCGCCGGCACAAGCGTAGCCGTCAGGAAAGCAACTAAGGGGCAAAAAAGAAGGTTCTTCCGGTAAATGGGGAGGTCAAGTGGCCAGGTCCTCATGGATGAAGTAGAGGTTGAGCTTGAAGTAGTCCATGTCTCTGAAACCATAGGCTCGTCTTTTGAGGACCTTAATCTTGTTGTTGAGTCCTTCGAGCG
>JAKZYH010000709.1:0-4063 GCA_047514575.1 Acidobacteriota bacterium
TTTGCTAGCGGCTCAAGTCGTTCGCGGCTCTGTCGGATCGCCAAGGGTTGATGATAGGCGATCGTTTGGAATTTGGTGCTTGTGATTTGGAGCTTGTTTGTATCTTGTTTCTTGTATCTTGGGATTTTCAAGTTTCAGATCAGTTTGTCAGGGCGTCGTTCCATCGGGAGCACTATTCTGCTGTTTCAAACGGTTGAGGGTTTCTCCCAACTTTCGTTGTTCCTCACCATAGGCAGCCCAGTTGCCTTGCCTCAGGAACTGCTGACTGCGTTGATAGTGCTGTCTGGCCCGAGTGGCCAGATCATCTGAGCCTGATACCACCTGTGCGGACTCGGGGTCAGCCGGGCGGGTTTCAGCGGCATAGAATGGCTCGGCAACTTTTCTCCTCGGGGGAACCATCAGCGCGGATTGCAGGGCCTCATCCAGTGTTTCTCCAACCGCGACTCGGTTCTGATAGACGGTGATGACTCGCGTCAGCTCGGGGATCTCACTCTTTTCCGCCTGAAGGTAGAGGGGCTCCACATAGAGGAGGGAGTCCTCGATCGGAATCACCAGGAGATTGCCTCGAATCACCTGGGATCCCTTCTGGCTCCAAAGAGTGATTAGCTGTGAGATGTTGGGGTCCTGGTCGATACGCGCTTCGATCTGCATGGGGCCATATCTCAACTCCTGCTTCGGAAACTGGTAGAGCACCAGGGTGCCGTAGTGTTCCCCGTCGGAACGGGCGGCCAGCCAGGAGATCATGTTGTTCTTATTTCGGGGTGTGTAGGGCACCATCAGGATGAACTCTTCCTGCTGAGACCCGGGCAGGCTCATGATGATGTAGTAGCTCTCCATGGGCTGCTCGTTGCCCCGATAGATCTCGTTAGGGATATCCCACAAATCTTCCTTGTTGTAGAAAACGGTCGGGTCCACCATGTGATAGGTGCGATAGAGTTCCCGCTGGACGTTGAAGAGTCCCTCCGGATAGCGAATATGGGCGCGAAGCCCTTCTGGCATCTGGCCCAGGGGTTTGAAGAGGGTGGGGAAGATCTCCGCGAAGACGCGAATCAGTGGGTCTTCTGTGTCGGTGAGGTAGAAGCTCATGTCACCCAGGTAAGCGTCGACGACGATCTTGACCGAGTTGCGGATGTAATTGAAACTGTTCTGGAAAGGCTCCGAGTAGGGATAGCGATCTGTGAGGGTGTAGGCATCCTGGATCCAGAAGAGCCGCCCTTCGTGGAGCACGATATAAGGATCGCTGTCGTACTGCAGAAAAGGGGCGATGATCTGGACCCTCTCCTGGATATTCCTATACATCAGGACTCGACTGTCTTCAGTGAGGTTTTCGGTAAAGAGAATATTAAGGAGACTCCCCAGCTCCCAGGCGAACATAAGTTTGCGGAAGAACGATCCGATGGGGACTCCCCGATCGGGCTCGTATCGCGTCATCGCGTTCTGATCGCCAATCGGGTAGTCGAACTCCTCCATCTTGGTCTTGACGAACACAGGGTGGTCGGTGAGTTCACCGAAATAGATCTCGGGTTGGGTGACGGCCAGATCGATCGTTGCCTGGGGTGGGATATCCTTGATGAAGAACTCGGGAAGTCCTTCCGGTGTGACCTCATTGACCGGACTCAAACAGAGTCCGTAACCGTGGGTGTAGGTGAAGTACTGATTGATGAAGGTTTGCGCCTGCTCTGAAATCTTACTGAAGTCGAATTCCCGGACTGAAGCCATCAGCTGCCGGTACTCTCCATTGACGACATAGCGATCCAGATCCACCCCTTCGAACTCGTAATAAGGACGGATCGACTGGAGTTGGCCGTAGGCGTCTTTCACCGGTTTTGCATCCCACAAACGGATATTTCGGATCGTGGTCGCGTTGTTGATTAGATCCTGGGGAGTCAGCTCTCCGACGCCTGGAAAATCGTGTACTTCGATTTTGTCCAGATTGTAGGCGCGCCTGGTAAGGTCGACGTTATGGTTTATGAAGGGGGTTTCTCGCTGAAGTTCATTGGGCTCTACGACGAAAGTCTGGATGATAATCGGGTAGACGTTCAGGCCCAGGTAGGCAACCCCGAATCCGATCCCTGAAAAGGCAGCCATGCGGAGGGTCTTTCCGAAGAGGGAAAGACCGAAGGCCAGGGCGGTGACAATACAGACACCGACCAGCACCAGGTAACAGGGAAGCCGCGCGTGGATATCAGCGTAACCCGCGCCAAAGGTGACGCCGTCTGTGCTGTAGAGAAGCTCGTAGCACTTCAGCCAGAACCGATAGGCCAGCAGCCCGAATCCAGCGCCAACCAGCAGGGTCAGATGGGCACGGGCGGCGTAGCTGAGCTTTAGTCGTTCGAGATAGGCGAGGTGGCCATGAGTTACGTAGCTGACTGCAGACACCAGCAGCGAGAGCACCACCAGGGCCAGGCCCAGGTGGACTAGAAAGCTTAAGACGGGGAGGGAGAAAAGGTAGAAGGAGATGTCCTGCTCGAAAATAGGCTCCTTGAATCCCACCGAGACCTGGTGCTGGTACTGCAGAAACGTCAGCCACCTCAGTTGGACAGCCATGCCCACGAATCCCGACAGCACTAGAACCGCTATCCAGAAGATGTAGGTGATTCCCTTTCTGGCGAACGTCATCAGTTCCTCGCTCATCCAGTAGAGTCGCAGCGATCTTCTCGTGGCCAGCCACAGATTGGAGCCCAGAACCAGGAAGCTGAGAAGGAAGCCCATCAGCAAGAAGATGAATTTGGACCAGAGAATGGTTTGAAAGACCCCCAGATAGTTCACTGAATCGAACCAGAGGTAGTCAATATAGAGACTGATTCCACCTGCCAATCCGCCCCATACAACGAGCACGAGCAAAAGCGGAATCGTTGTTTTCATACGTGCCATGTGGTTTTCCTTATCTGACTGGACCGAATCGTTCGCGACCAAATCTGGCGCAACACTGAGCGCCAACTCTGCGAAGTTAATCTTGCCCGAACCTTTAGCAGTATCGGCCTCTTGTCACAGATGCGTTGCTGAATGTCAAGTCGACCTTTGCTTCGCTTCCTCACTCAGGATACAGGATCTCACGGATGCCAGTACTCTGATAGCCCAGCTCGCGGTAAAGGGATTGAGCCTCGGTACTCAGCACATAGTCGAGGAATCGGACCGCCCAGGGATTGTCCTGGCTGACCAAACAGATTCCGTAACGAATCGGGGCTCCCGAGACCTCGACGACTGACCCCGAACGATCTCCTCGGACGCGGAGAGTTACTTGAGAGTACAAGTGGGCGTAGGTGGGTTCCGATAGCGATACCTGAGCCGGCAGATCTACGAAATCCAGTCCATTCTGCAGAGCGACCGACTTGTAGAGAAAAGCAAAGTCCACCGTCTTGTTCTGTAGGAGGTCAACCAGTTCGGAGGATCTGGGGCGCACCCAGCGCGGATCCAGTCCGTTGATCAGTCGCCGGTAGAGCGCGGTACGATTGTAGTGTAGCTCAGCAAGCTTCCAGGACAGCTGGGTGTAGTAACCAGCCGGGTCCTGATCGGGATCGGAGGCACCATAGGAGTGGTTTCCACCGATCAGGAGTTCGAACCAATCCTTGCGTCTTCGCGGTTGGCGTGTCAATGGCTCGAACAGTCGCCTCTGTGATGCGGCAAGAACCAATTCATTGCCGAGGAATTCATAGGCTACGCGGGTGTGGTCAGGCATCAGAAGACGGGAGATCAGACGGTGATCTGCGATTGCCAGCAGATCACAGGCCCTCCCCAGATCCGTGACCTTGCCAATCGTGTCCAGGCTTCCGGCGTCTTCGCTCAGGATGGCAACGTCGGGATTATTTGCTTCGAATCGTCGGGAGACGGTCTGGAGTAGTGGTGAAAGACTGCTGGTATGAAAGACGAGGACCTGGTGGGGTTCGCCCTGGCATGCGGCGAGGGCCAGAAGTCCGCCGATCCCCAGGAATCTAGATGATCGATTCCGAAATAACATGACAATTGTTGCGTCCATAAATCGAACTCGATGTATCCGACGTGCTCGTCTGCACAGCAGAGAGGCTGGGTGGGTACTCGGGCACGCAACCCGTTGGGCAGAAGC
>JAKZYH010000710.1:0-11366 GCA_047514575.1 Acidobacteriota bacterium
GGTCGAGCTCTACCTCAACGAACTGCATTTCGTTTCCCACGATCTTGTAGTCGATCACATCGGCTTCGCCAACCCCGCCCGACTGAGGGGTCGGCACCGAGACTCCCAACTCTTGTAGCTGAGTGATAGGCTCCCAGTCCGATAGGCCCTCTCGCCAGGCGTACCCATTGGGATTGGCCTGAGCCTGTCTCTGCGCCTCAGCCAGATCAAAGGGCCCAGTCTTACTACCGCTATAGCTTAGAAACCACTCAGTCATTGCCTCGCTCCCTTCGCTTCTCGAGCCTCAAATGATGTACAAAGAACCGAGCATCGACTTGGATGGACGCTGGATCACGCAAGTCGAAACTGCGACCGCCCCATTTCATGAATACGGCATTCTAACCCGACTCGTCGGTTTCCGAAACAGGACAGCGAACCCTTACTCAGGAGTCTTGGCGGATTTCTGCTAACATTCGGCCTTTGCAGCCATCTAAGAGATCGATGCGACGGCTCCTCAAGATCGCGACAGTGGTTCTGCTTCTCTCCTCTCTGATTCTGGGTTCCCTTCTCGTTGTCTTGCTCAACAGCAGTTTCCTCGATGAATGGGCGAGGGACAAAGTCATCGCCGCGCTGCAAAGACGGTACCCCATCCATGTCGACTTGGAAGCCCTCCGCCTGAAGCTCTGGGAGGGCACTCTGGAGCTGGAGGGACTCGATGTTTCGGATTTGCAGGATCCTGAATCGGAGCCGGTTATCGAAGTTGATTTCGTCCGTCTGGGCTTTTCGATCAGCCGCTACCTTTCCCCCACCCTTCTGGTCGATCGTATTTCTCTAGAGTCGCCCCGCGTGCGGCTGGTGCAGGATCGAAACGGTAGACTCAACCTATCCAACATGCTTGCCGCCACCCCTCCGGAGCCGGTCCCGGAGCGGGCCTTTCTGGTCCGCGTCGAAGTCGAAGAGTTGTCGCTTGAAAACGGGCTTCTGGTCTATCAAACCCAGCCCTTTCGGCTGGACTCGGCGGAGGGGAGCTTAAGTGGTACCGCCCGCTTTCTCCCAGGCGGAGAAACAACTGGTCACTTCGCCCTGCAGAGTCTTGACCTGGTTGTGGCTGGGTTCACCTTCTCCCAGGTCGCGGTGTCATCTGATTTCCGAATCAGGGGACAGACTGTAGAAATCTCCGACTTCGAGCTGAGCGCGCCTGAGCTGTCTGCCAAAATCGCGGGCCAGGTGGAAGGCTGGACTGAGCTAAATGCCCAGTTCGACGTCAATGCCAGCATCGAACTACCCGAGCGCGGGAAGCCTAACTTGTCGCCCGACTTTCAGCAGGGTCGAATCGACTTCAGTGGAACTCTTACAGGGAAGCCAGAGAATCTTGTCCTCCGGGGTGAGATGTCTTCGCCCCGATTCCGGTTCCAGGGAGTCTCCTTTCGTGACTTGCATAGCGAGATCACCCTTGCCAATGACGGACTTGTTCTACAGAAGGTCAGGGTCGGCTGCCTCGGCGGACTCATAGAGGCCAAGGGAGTGCTGACCTGGGAGGACACCCGGAGCTCCGAGCTGGCCTTGGCTGGAACCGCGATCGGAATGCGGCCTTTCTTGTCGCTCCTCGGATGGGAGTCGGCCGGGGTAGGGGGTCTGGCGGATGTTCGAAGTCAACTAACCTGGCCAGGACTCAGCTGGCAGGAGCTGAAGGGACGAGGGAGTACGACCTATCGAGGCTATTTCCAGACCGCAGCAGGGGAGACTGGGGAGCAGGGCAAGACGCTTCCGTTCGAAGGGCGTTGCGATTTCATCAGCGAGAAGCAAGTCATTCAACTGTCCGGAGGACTGCTTCGAACGGATCAATCGAATCTGGCATATAGCGGCCAGATTGATCTGGGCGGATTCTACGATCTGAATCTGGACCCTGGTATCCGGTGAGGGCCAAGAGCTTCAGGGGGTGGCCGAGGCCAACGGTTTGCTGCCCCAGGAGACTGAGGAGCCCTATCCCTTCGCGCTGCGTGGTCGGTCGATTTTCAAGGGAAGTCTAAGCGGATCCCGCGACGATTTTTCGGTTCGGGGGTGGGCCGAGGCCGGGCAAGTGGACTTTCGGGGACATCAGCTCGGAACGTTCTCCGGGAAGGTTGTCCTGGGCCGCGATCTTGTCCGGCTCGAGGAAGCCGAGTTTCGAGATCCTTCGTACCGCCTGGGCTTTTCATTGATCGTTCCCGTTGAGAGCGAAGATCTAGAGGGCCTCCAGGCTCGGGCGCGTTTGGATAGAGTCCCGGTTGAGCGATTTCTTCCCATGGCTGATCTTTCGTATCCCTTGAAAGGACGAGTTTCAGGTGATGCCCAGATAGAACACCTGGACACCGGTTCCTACAGGGCCACCGCTGACCTACGGGGGTGGGCTATGGAGGCGTACGGAGAAGTGGTGGATCGCTACAGCGCAGAGTTGGAGCTCCGGGATGGGACACTCAGGGTCAAAGGTCTTGACGCATCGGTCTCGGGAGGACGAATCTCGGGCAGCTTCGCAGTCAACCTCGAGGACCAAGAGTATTCGGTTTCGGCACAACTCGAGCGCATGCAGTTAGGGGGGCTGCAGCTGCTTCAACGGCAAACTCCAGTTCAGGGAGAACTGTCCCTGTCGCTTGACGGACAAGGAAGATTCGATCACCTGGGCTTCCAGCTCGATGCCAAATCCTCTCTGGTCCAGATTGGGGACTTCACCCTCGAGGACGTCCATTTTAAAGCTGAAGGCGAAGGTGACGAGGTCTCGGTAAGGCTGGCCCACCGCTTCGCCGACAACCCCTTCCTATTCGAGGGAACTGTGGGGCTTCTCGCCCCTCATTCACTGGATGTTTCTCTTTACCTTGAGAAGATCCCGATAGCCCCCTATCTCGCTCTCCTTGGCTACAGTCCTGGGCAGTTTGACGGATTGGTCTCCGGCGAGGCCCGCTGTACCGGACCGCTTCTGGAGCCTACAAAAATTCGGGGTGAGGGGGTCTTCCCAGAGATTGAGCTCTCTCTGTCCGGGCATAGGCTCGCGAACAGCAGCCCTCTCAGCCTGGTTTACCAGGAAGAGACATTGAGGATTGATCCTTTGAGCCTCTCCGGCTCAGGAACCGAACTGAATCTGTCGGGTTCCGTTGGAATGGGCGAATCACCGAATATCGATTTGAGGCTTGATGGGCAGGCCAATCTCCTCATTCTGAACAGCTTTCTTGACAGCGGTGCTGCGTCAGGTCAGCTGCGACTGGACAGTCTCTCTGTATCGGGTCCATGGCAAGCCCCCCGAATCGTGGGCGAGGCCAGCCTCCGTGATGGTTTCATCTCTCATCCCGAAGTGCCGACCACGGTTTTTGATGCGGAAGGAAGGATGAAGTTCACGGCCAAGCAGATCTCGATCGATGAGTTCGCGGCCTCGACTCCCTATGGAAGGGTCAACGCTGAAGGCGGTATTTTCATCGAGGGATTCACGCCTACTCGTTGGCAAGTCAATGTTTTCGGATCCGGTCTGCAAGTCAAGTATCCCCAGGACGTGGTTTCGACAATTGACCTGGACCTGGACCTCTTGAAGGCCGAGGGTTCGCAGCTGGTAACAGGAGTGGTCTACGTCCGCGAAGCAGAGTACACCAGGCACTTGTCGCTTCCACAGCTGTTTCTAGCCTACGCTGCTGAGAACCAGATCCCACCGACCCCGAGTCTGGGAGGTGAGATCCTGTTGGAGATCGAGGTCGAGGCTTACCAAAGTCTTCGAGTCAAGAACCGCATCGCCGACGTGACCGGTAGCGGTGATTTCACCATCCGCGGGACCGCTCAGAGGCCGGTCATTCTGGGCACGATTACTTTGGACGAAGGGACACTTTCATTGGAGAACAACAGATACGAGGTCACGCGAGGTACTGTGAACTTCAGCAATCCTCGCAGTACCACTCCGGTTGTGAACTTCGAGGCAACCACAGACGTGCGGGAGTTCACTGTGACGGTTGTCGTCAGGGGGTCCCTTGACAAGTTGAACCTGTCTTTTCGATCCGATCCTCCTCTTCCGGCCTCCAGCATCGTTTCGCTTCTTGCTATCGGGCAGACCCAGGAAGAGATTTTTGGTACCCGTGGGACAGGACAGGATCAACTCGGGACCCTTGCCGTTTTCGGAGCGGGAGCGCTGCTCAGCAAGAGTCTCGGGGAGCAATTGGAGGCTCAAACCAGCCGCCTTTTCGGATTTGAGAAATTCTCGATTGATCCCTTCCTTTTTGGTCGCGAGCGCAACCCGGGAGCACGCATCACCCTTGGGAAACAGCTCTCCAGAGACCTTGCAGTGACTTACAGTACGAACCTGAGCAACGATCAGCAGGGTCAGGTCGTCGTCATCGAGTATCGACTGACCGACTGGATGACCGCAGCTGGTACTCGAGAACAAGACGGAGCAATTGCCGTCGACGTCAAGCTGAAGAAGAGGTTTTGAGGGCCTTGACTCTCTTCGGTCGTACCATCGTCCTGCAGCAGGTGGGTTGTTGTCTGTTGCTCGTCGGGCTGAGCCTCATCTGTCTCCTCGGATCTACTCCTTCCTACGAGGGGAGGCTAGTCCGAAGAATCGACCTGAAGAGTGACGGCCCCCTGACATTGGTCACTCCCAGGGATGTCCTGAAGCTCTCTGAGCTGCAAGCAGGGCAGCAGTACAAATCCTCCAAGGCCAAGCGCACTATCCGCAGCCTGTACTCAACACAAGTGTTCCATGACGTCCAGATCGAGGTGTTCCCGGTGGATCCGGATCAGGTAGACGTTGCGCTAGTGCTGATCCGAAGGTTTCTGATGCGAACCGTTCGTTTTTCCGGACCTCTCAGGGTGGCAAAGCGACAACTTCGAAAAGAGCTGGTCTTGCGGAAGGGCGAACCTTATTCAGACACGCTCCTTAAGGAGACTGTTTCCAGACTGCGAGAGCTTCACCGAGAACACGGTTTCTACCAGGCCCAGATCCTGCCATCGTTCGAGGCAGATAGGAAACTTGCTCAGCTGGACATGACCATCGCCATCGAACCCGGGAGACAGGCAATCATAGAGCAGCTCGAGATAGAGGTCGATGAGCCTTGGGATGTCGATAGGGTGCGCCAGAGTATCGAGATGACCGCAGGCAGACCGTACTCTCCTGCTAAACAGAGGGAGGATCTGGATAGGCTCCGCCGCGAGCTTTCTCTAGAGGGCTTCCTACGACCTGAGGTCTATCTCCGAGGTGGTGTGCGACACGATCCACGAACCAACTCGGTTTCGCTGACTCTCAGGGTTCTGCCTCGAGGCAAGACCCTCGTTAGTTTCGAAGGGATCGATCTGGACCGGGACTCGCTAGGTGAGCTTCCCCTCTTCAGCGAACTCGGTCCCCCGGTTGTCCGCGCGGAGAAGACCGGCAAGGAGCTCCGCAGACGGTTGGAGGAGGACGGGTTCTTTCCCGTTGAAGTGGAGTCGACTCTGAGGACTGATCAGACGCCCGAGTCCCTGCTGATCAAGGTCAAGAAGGGAAGAAAGCGAAAACTCTCAGGGATCGAGTTCAAGGGGAATTTGTCGATCGGAAGAGGGTCCTTGCTCCCGCTGCTGACGCTCGAGGAAGGCGGAGTCTTTCACTCCAGCAGATTCTCTACTGAGATCCTACAGCGTGACGAAGGCCGAATCCGAACCCACTATCAGCAGGCGGGTTTCGGGGATGCATCGGTTGAAGCCCAGGTGAATCTGGAAAATGACCAGGCAGAAGAGATTAGAGTGGTGTTCCATATTGACGAGGGTTTGCGCTATCAGCTCCAGCAGGTACGGATCTTCGGGAACCAACAGATTGAGAAGGAGCATCTGCTGCGTGAGATTACCTCCAAAGTGGGTAGTCCCTTTTCCCCCTTGGTTGTTGCGCAAGACCGTTCCAACCTGATTGCTACCTATGAGAATCACGGCTTTCGGGAAGTGGACGTGCGTTCGGAAGTCGCTCACGTCGATAAGGGAAGAGTAAGGCTCACCTATTTTATACAGGAGGGAGTTCAGTCTTTTACGGAACACGTCATCATCGCCGGCAACCGGGTTACGAATCGGTCGGTCATTGAGAGGGAGGTGAAAATCCAGCCCGGAGATCCCCTTTCACTGGAACGGATCCTTCAGACTGAAACCAATCTCTACAACCTGGCGATTTTCGACCGGGTCCGAATCGAGGAAGTCGAGTCAGGGACGAATCCGGCTGACAAGGGTGTGCTCATCCGCCTGGACGAGGCCCCCCGTTACACTTTGTTGTACGGGCTTGGCTACAGCTCCTTCGAGGGTCCGCGGGGCACCTTTGGCTTTACGGATGGCAATTTCCGAGGGCAGGCGAGGGCTCTGTCACTGGGATTACGGGCGGGCTCCCAACGCCAGCGAGGCAGTCTTTCGTACAACATTCCACACTTTCTGCGCTGGGAACTTCCCACAATTCTTTCCTTTACGGCAGACAACGAAAGGGCACTCAAGGAGAACATCGGGGGGGGGACAGCGAGCGCTTCGCGGCCGCCCTTTTGACTCTTTTCGGTTGATCGCTTCGGCCCAGACTGAGAGACGGCTGAGCCGGCGTGAATCCCTCTTCTTCCGTTACAACTATGAGAATGTCCGTTCGGATGTCCCCGCTAGTCTGGCTGCGCCACTGCAATTCTTTCGTGAGGAGGAAAGGCTTAGCTTGTCCAGCGTTTCCAGTTCTTATCTCAACGAGTCACGAGACGATCCCACGGATCCCAGGAGTGGCTTCTTCCTCAGTGGTGACACCTTGCTATCCGCGCGCCTATTGGGCTCAGAGAGACAGTTTTTTCGAATACTGACGCAGGGCCAGTATTATCATGAGCTCGTGCCAGAGGTGGTCCTGGCTTCTTCGCTGCGAATCGGTTTGATCAAAGCCTTCGACCAAGCTTCCAATGTTTCCTCCGAAAACCCGGTGCCGATCAGCGAGCGGTTCTTCTCCGGGGGGGCTACCACGTTGAGGGGTCTTCCCTCGGATTTGGCCGGTCCACTGCTCAGGGATGACGAAACCGGTGAGATCATCCTGGTGGACGAGTTTGGGGACCCGGATCCGGCCGGCCGTCCCGTTCCGCTTGGTGGAAACGCGCTGCTTATTGCCAATATCGAACTCCGATTTCCTCTAGCCGGATGGTTCTCGGGCGCCCTGTTCTACGATTTCGGAAATGTCTTTAGCAGCTTCACCGATGTCTCTTCGGCTGGCTTCAGCAATGCTGTCGGGCTTGGACTCGGGGTTGCCTCTCCGGTTGGACCGGTACGGTTCGACGTTGGCTACAATCCTGCCCCCCCAGGCGCCAGAGGCTTCGAGAGATGGAATTTTCATCTGACTCTGGGGCATCCCTTTTGAGCGCATCAGACACCTTTCGGCCCGTTGCAAGATGTGCTTCTGGAGTCCTCTGGATCCTCGTCTCCTGGTCGCTCAGCTGGGTTGGCTTTGGCTCGAATTCCGTCCACACCGCGGACCAGGTCGCGGCCGTGGTTGAAACCGAAGTGATCACTCTATCTGAGCTTCTGTGGCTGGTGCGCTACAGGAACATGGAATTCCCGGAGGATGAGGAAGTCCGGAAGGACTTTTTATTGAAACTGTTGGCTCAGCTCATCGATCAGAAGCTGGCCGCTCGGGAGGTCAAGCAGACTCTAGTCATCCGGGCCAGCGATCGGGAAGTCCAGTCCCAGCTTCAGGCTTACCGAAATCGATTCTCGTCGGATCGCGAATTCCAGGAAAGGCTGGAACAGATGGAGATGAGTCTGGATGACCTGACCGATCTGGTGAGACGCCAGCTGGCAGTTCTCAAGTTCGTGAAGATGCGCTTTGAGCCCTTTGTGGTGGTGTTGCCTGAACAGATTGTCCGCTACTACGAGGAGGAATTCGTGTCGCCGCTCAAGCGACAAGGGCTTCCCATTCCCTCGCTTGCACTGGTCGAAGACCAGATCCGAGAGATCCTGACGCTGAGAAGAGCAAACCTGGAAATGGAGAGGTGGTTGCGTACGACCCGAGCAAAGGCACGAGTCGAGATCCTCCTGTTTCGAGAGCCTTCCCGTGCCCCCAACCTACCCCCGGGATTGCGGGGATCCGAGCCGTTGGATGCGGTTCCGATCAACGAGGATCAGTAGAACTGCTTCTTGGAATCCAGGATCAGGGTTACAGGTCCATCGTTGACCAGAGAGACTTTCATCATGGCCTGAAAGCGTCCGGACTGGACAGGGACTCCTTCACTGCTCAGACTGTCGATCAGGTTCTGGTAGAGAGTCTGAGCCAGGTCAGCAGCAGCGGAGCGGGAGAAACTGGGGCGGGCTCCCTTTCGGCAGTCCCCATAAAGTGTGAACTGGGAGACCAGGAGAATCTCACCTGCGATCTCCCCAACCGACAGATTCATTTTCCCGTCTTGATCAGGAAAGATTCGAAGTTGCAGCAGCTTCTTCTTGAGATACGCGACGTCGTCGCCGGTGTCATCACCGCCCACTCCGAGCAGGACCGCCAGTCCCCGACCAATCCTGCCCACGACGGTACCGTCTACCGTCACCCGGGCTCGCTCGACACGTTGGATTACCGCTCGCATCGTCTTTCCCTAGTGAACCGTATAATCCATGCCCTGACCCCAGCGTTCCCGCAGGACCCGCTCGAATCTGGGTAACAGTACGATATCGTAGGTCAGCTGCTTGTCCGGGAACATTCTGAGGACGGCCTTTTCGGTGTTGCGCACCATCCTGCGTCCTTCGGTCAGAGTGAGAGAGGTGTCCTGGTACAGGACGCTGACCGTAAGGTCGACAAGGAACCTAAGACGGCGAATGCGCTTGTTTTCCTCTTGGATCAAGCTCTCCCTATCCTCTGGAGTCATCGACCCTAATCTACCACTAACTGGGATTTTCCAGCGCACCGACCCAACCTGAAAGATTCGTCTGAACGTCGCGGAGGCAGTTGTGGATGTACGAACGAAACTGTGCCGCGAACAGACGAGTATGACGAAGTCTCGCCCGGCAGAGCCGCGAACGACTTGACTCGTCAGCAAGATGGGCCCAGGTTTCGAGGTGAGAGCCGGACAACAGCAGTATCTCCCTATCCCCGACCAAAGTTCGTTATGGAACAAATAGTCACGACTTCTCTCCCTCCTTCACCTTTTGTTCACTTTTTTCCTTGACAATACACCTTTTCTTCACCACAATTGTTCCCATGTCGATGACGAAGCGGCAAAAAGAGATCTTGACCTTTCTCCAGGAGTATCTGGACGAATACGGATACGGCCCGACACTTGAGGAGATCGCCAAGCACTTCGGACTGGCCTCGCTCAACGGAGTCCACAAGCACCTGCGGGCTCTACAGGAACGTGGATTCATTCGGAGGCTTTCCAGGCAAGCGCGCTCGATTCAGTTGTTGGGGAGTGGCTCTTCGAGGGGATGCACCCTGCCCTTGCTCGGATATGTCGCGGCCGGCCAGCCCATCGAGGCCGTCGAGGGTGCAGAAGAGTTGTCCGTTCCCGAGAGCTTCCTCACCAGAAACCGAAACTACGTTCTTCGAGTCCAGGGGAGTTCCATGATCGAGGAACATATTCAGGACGGGGACTATGTCATCGTTGAAGAGAGGAATCAGGCCTTCAATGGTGAGGTTGTCGTCGCCCTGATCGACGGCGAGAACGTGACTCTGAAGAAGTTCTTTCGAGAAGGAGATCAAGTGAGACTTCAGCCGGCAAACGCCAACTTGGAGCCGATCCTCGTAAGCGGGGAGCGACTGACGATCCAGGGTGTGGTTGTAGGTATCATGCGGAAGTATTAGTTGTTTGGATGAATCGAAGGCTCGATCGCGGCAATGCGAACTCGAGCTGTAGTGGAGGAAAACATGCCCTACCGGATTACAGTAGCTGGAATAGTTCTAGAAGGTAAAGATGTCAAATCGTTGCTGCGGCGAGCAGTTGAAGCAAGGCTGCGAAAGCGAAGCAGACGTCCCTTTCCCCCCGATTCCCACCACTGGTCGCCTCCGCTATCAACGAGCATCGAGAGTCGAGGTCTGGGGGCACAGACCAAGACAGTCTCTCAGATGGTATAGAGGGCCACGACAAAGGGAGATCGAACCCGCATCTACATGCACCGGGAGTGTCTTCGATCGCGGGAGGCTAAGGGTCTGTCGGGAAATAACAGATACACTTTGCTGGGGTCCCCAGGGACGCTGGCTAGGCGGGAGCGACGCGCATACCCGCTGCGGTATGTAAGGAGCGAGTAACAACGCCAGCGTCGCGACGCCTCGGGCTGAGATTGCAGAAAACCGGAGGCTCCTTCCGCTCTCGCCAGGCACTTCTCCGACAAGGGTACTACTCCAACGATGAAGCTCAGCGGTCACCGCGAAGCGGCGATCCATTGCAGCGGCTGGTTCGGCGGTTCATTCATTCCGCCCTAATCATTCCCAAATATGCCATCAAAGACGGTACCCGTTGAAGGCTCAGAGCCCTCTTTTCATTCGATAGAACTTCAATCCCGGTATAGCGAATCGCTTCGGCCACTGCGACTCGACGTTCATCCCGCGGCGCTCGTAGAATCGGCGAGCTGCCTCATTCTTAGCTGAAACGTCGAGGGATAGTCGAGTCGCTCCGCTCGCGCGAGCCCGCTCTTCATAGGAGTCCATCAAGACGGAGCCGACGCCATCGCCGCGAAGTGCCTTGTCAACGGCGATGAACTGGAGGTAGAAGTCGCCATCGGGAATTGAGTCGGTAATCCGCATGAGTGGAGCAAACAGTATCATCACGATCCTCATTTGTATATTACGCCTGCCTGCAGCCTGCTTCAGGGGTTGGCGTGAGGAACGGCGATGCTGCTCGGCGGTGTAGGCCGCGAACATCCCAACGATGACATTGTCACGTTCTGCGAAAGTCACATGCTGGTAGGAGAGGTCGTGGTCGGGCCGGTCGAACGCCGTGGCGATTATGTGCCCGGCGCGGCGACCGAGCATAAAACGAAAGAACCCCTCGGCTGCTTCGTCAACGTATCGGGCAAATGCCAGACCTTCATCGAACGTGGGATTGGCGGCCCTTAGGACTATCGAATGCCGATCCATATGGTCCTGCTACGCCCAACCTCGGTTTATATGGTTTCCAGGGTTTTCCAGGGTAAATCCGCTTCCTGGGCTCCCTTCCAGATAAGACGCCGCAGCCGATTCCAGCAAAGCCATTCGTCGTCCATCGGTTAGAGCTGCCCTTGCGAGATTCCGGCGGCTTATCTAGTTTCCGCATATTACGCGGTTCGCGAGTCTCGCTCCAGTCGCCGCGAGACCGTCGAGTGGTTTCAAAGACGACCGCCCGCGCAAAATGGCGTGCTTTACCCATCCAGTTTCTTGGGGGGCGACGTTCAGCGCGATCTGCCTGACTACTCCCCCACCCGAGAAACAGGGTGGCTAAGAAAACCCTCCT
>JAKZYH010000711.1:0-5538 GCA_047514575.1 Acidobacteriota bacterium
ACGTAGACCTGGCTACGCCTGCGGTTTCGCTCAATCGTTCGCGGCCAAACCTGGTGCAAATCTGAGCGCTAATTCTCCCAAGTTATTCTTGCGCAGACCCTAACGGGTGATGATGGACCCAACCTTTTGCCCTAGGACGGCTGCCTTGATATTCCCTTCCTGGCGAAGATTAAACACGATAATCGGAAGGTCGTGATCCATGCACAGAGAGATGGCCGTCGTATCCATTACTTTCAGCCCCTTCTCAAGTACCTGAAAGTAAGTGAGACGGTCGAACAACTTGGCCTGATCATTCTGGGACGGATCCGAGTCATAGACCCCGTCCACTTTGGTCCCCTTGAGAATTACCTCAGCCCTGATCTCCATCGCCCTTAGCGCAGCAGCCGTGTCCGTAGAGAAATAGGGATTTCCAGTTCCCGCAGCAAAAATGACCACACGCTTTTTCTCAAGGTGGCGGACGGCTCGTCTGCGAATGAAGGGCTCGGCAACCTCGGCCATGTGGATGGCGCTCAGCACCCGAGTGTTGACACCCTCTTGCTCAAGCGCACTCTGAAGGGCAAGAGCGTTGATGACCGTGGCGAGCATCCCCATATAATCGCCAGTCGCACGGTCAAAACCGGCATCGCTGACCGCAACACCCCGAACGATGTTGCCACCACCCACGACGATCGCGATCTCGGAGCCGAGATGATGGACATCCTTGATCTCACGGGCGATATTCGCCATCGCCGTGGAGTCCACGCCGAATTCGGTGCGTTCTCCCAGCACCTCACCACTGAGCTTGATCAGGATCCTGGTGTAGCTCGGCACCTGCAGTTCGGCCGGCTCAACCACAGGAACCTTGTTCTCCCGGGCCAAGTCTCCCTCCTGTTTTACCCAACGGATGGGAACGCCTTTTGCAGTCAGCCTAAGAGGCGAGAGTCAGGTGTCCTCTCCAACCTTGAAGCGGCAAAAACGGCGAACGGTGATGTTCTCTTTCAGGGTGGCAATCTTCGCTTTGATCAGATCTTCGACCGTAACCGAAGGGTCTTTGACAAAGGGCTGCTCATAAAGACAGACCTCCGCATAGTGCTTCTGGAGTTTGCCTTCGATGATCCGATCCATGACGTGGTCGGGACGCCCACTATTGGCCGCCTGCTTCCGATATATTTCTTTTTCGGTGCCGACTTCATCCTGCCCCACGTCATCACGATGTACATAGAGAGGGTTGGAGGCAGCGACCTGCATGGCGAGATCTCTGACCAGACTTTGAAAATCTTCGGTGCGGGCAACAAAGTCAGTCTCGCAATTGACCTCAACCAGCACGCCCAGCCTTCCACCCGCGTGGATATACTGGCCAACGATACCTTCATGGGTGTCGCGACCCGACTTCTTCTGGGCCACCGCCAGACCCTTTTCACGCAGAATCGAAACGGCTCGGTCGACGGCTCCTTCGGCTTCGGTCAAGGCTCTCTTGCAGTCCATCATGCCTGCGCCGGTTCTCTGCCTGAGAGATTTAACCTGCTCCGCCGTAATCGCCATAAGCCCTCGCTACCCTCGCAGACTCCGCTCAACCCTTGGCTTCGGGCGCCTTTGTGCCGGGTTCAACGGCCTTCTTGGGAGCTGTGCCGGCCACTGCCTTTACGGAAGAAGTGCCCTTTGCCTGAGCCGACTTCTTGGTCTTCGTCTCAGCCGCCTTGGTCTTTGTAGAAGCAGCACTCTTAGAAGTAGTTTCAGCTTCCTTCTTAGCCTGCTTCGGGGCCTTTGATTTGGCCTTCGTCTTGGCCTCTACCTTTGCCTCAGGCTTGGCCTCTACCTTGGCCTCCGGTTTCGCTTCTGCCTTGGCCTCCGGTTTCACCTCTGCCTTGGCCTCCGGCTTCGCCTCTGCCTTGGGCTTCGGTTTCGCTTCTGCTTTGGGCTTCGGTTTCGCTTCTGCTTTGGCCGCGGCCTCCGCCTCGGCCTCGGCCTTTTCCGCAGACTTGGTCGCCTCGAAAAGACCTCGCCCGGCTAGCACAGCATCAGCTGCGGTCGAAGAGAACAGCTTCACCGCTCTCAGAGCATCATCGTTGCCCGGAATAACATAGTCCACATGGTCGGGATCACCGTTGGTATCGACGACGGCTATGATAGGGATGTTCAGCTTGGTAGCTTCCTGAACCGCGATGGACTCTCGGTTCGAGTCGACCACAAACAAAGCATCGGGCAACCGATCCATATCCCTGATCCCACGCAAATTCTTCTCGAGCTTCTTGCGCTCGCGCTCAAGGCGAGCGACTTCCTTCTTCGACAGCTTGTCATAGAAGCCATCAGCCCGTTTTTCTTCCAGATCTTTGTAGCGCTTGATGCTGTTTCGAACTGTTACGAAGTTCGTAAGCAGCCCACCCAGCCAGCGATTGTTTACGTAGTACATCCCACAGCGCTGAGCCTCTTCAGAGATCGATTCCTGAGCCTGCCTCTTGGTTCCAACAAACAGGATGGTCTTCCCTCGCGACGACACATCGGTCAGGAACTCTACCGCCTCCCTGAAAAGTCTGAGTGTTGTTTGGAGATCTACGATGTGGATTCCGTTTCGCTGACCAAAGATGTAGGGTTTCATCTTCGGGTTCCAGCGGCGGGTCTGGTGTCCAAAATGAACACCCGCTTCTAACAATTGTTTAATCGAAATCGCGCTCAAACAACCCCCTCCTGCCTATCGCTTCGAGAATTGGAATCGCTTGCGTGCACCTGGCTGGCCATATTTCTTTCGCTCCTTGATCCGCTGATCCCGCCTCAAAAAACCAGGTTTCTTGAGGGCCGGACGCAGCTCGGGATCGTACCGAAGGAGGGCCCGAGCTATTCCTAGGCGAATCGCTCCTGCCTGCCCTGTATAGCCTCCCCCTTTGACGTTGACATAGACGTCAAACTTGCCTGTATTCTCGGTTTCCTCAAGGGCTTGGCTGACTATGGTTCGTTGCGTGGCGTGTTTGAAATACTCTTGGACATCCACATGGTTTACGACAATTTGACCGCTGCCGGGTATGAGGAACACCCGTGCAGTTGCGGTCTTCCGTTTGCCGGTACCATAGTACTGAACTTTCTCTAAGGCGGTCTCTCCACTTTCCATGATCACCAACTCAAAGTGCTAGCGGTTCCGGGTTCTGTGCCTGATGGGGATGCTCCTCGCCCGCATAGATCTTCAGCTTACTGAGCATCTTCTTCCCCAACTTGTTCTTCGGAAGCATGCCGCGGACGGCAAATCTGATGACGCGCTCGGGGCGCTTTTTCAATAGCTCTTGCGCCGAGGTCTCTTTCAGCCCCCCCGGATAGCCGCTATGTGAATAGTAGGTTTTCTGGGTCCTCTTCTTGCCCGTAAGTCTGATCTTGCCAGCATTTACGACGACGACAAAATCACCCGTATCAAGAAAGGCAGTATACCACGCCTTGTTCTTGCCCATGAGGATCATCGCTATCCTGGTTGCCATGCGGCCCAGGACTTGATCCTGGGCATCGACGACAAACCACTTCTTCTCTGCATCCGCTTTCGGTAAAAATGTCTTACTTGCCATGGCTACACTCATCCCCTGCCAGTGAGAGCATGCAAATTTACCGAAACTTCTTCCTCCTGTCAAGATCCGCGGCCCTTCCACGGCCTCTATGGTCGAGCTGATTCAGCCGATCCGCTACCCGACCCCGTTCTCGGCTTGACAAACCGTCGGCCTTTCCTGTTCAATCGTCTTACACCACCGTATCCTGCCCCGCTTCCAAGACCTATTCTGGTTGAATTCTCAGGTGTGGTTCAGATCGTCGAACTCTAACCTGGTCGGAGTGGACATTGGCTCCTCGGCCATCAAGCTGGTCGATCTCAAATACCTAGGGGAAAAGGGGTACGAACTCCTCTCCCTGGTCGTGCAGCCTCTGCCTCAGGGCAGCATCGTGGAGGGCGAGGTTCGCTCTGAATCTGAGGTCGTCGACGCAATCCGGAGCAGCTTCGAGGCGGCCGGGACTCGCAAACGAAGGATCGCGACCTCGCTCCCAGGGAGTTCGGTCATTATCAAGAGAGTCACCCTACCCGCCCGAGATGAACAAGAACTGGCACGGGGGATTCGGTGGGAGGCAGAATATTCGATTCCTTTCGATATGTCCGACGTGCATCTGGACTATCAAGTCCTGAACGAGGATGCGAAGGGCAAGGGGGTCGAGGCCATTCTGGTCGCAGCAAAGCGGGCGAAAATTGAAGAACGGATCAGACTCGCTTCCCTGGCCAAACGCATCCCGGTGGTGATAGACGTCGACTGCTTCGCGCTCTCGAACGTCTATGAGCACAACTACCAGCCAGGCCCCAGCGATATCGCTGCCCTCCTGGACGTAGGCAGTTCCGTCACCCATCTGATCGTCCTCCGAGGCCCCGAGCTTCTCTTCACCCGAAACCTGGCTGTGGGAGGAGACTACTACACCGATCTCTTGAGGAAGCAACTCGGGCTTTCCCACGAAGTAGCTGAACAGACCAAATTGAACCTGGGTGGTCTTGAAAAACCGATCCAGAGACAGGCCGCGGCGATCCTGGAGTCGGTTTCCGATCTACTGGTTCTCGAAATCGAGAGAACCCTGGACTATTTCAAGGCAAGCTCGGAAGGCGTCGTGCCCCAGCTAATGTTGCTCAGCGGCGGTGGTTCCAGGAGTAGGGGACTGCGGCGCTCGCTGCAGCAAAAGCTGCAGTTTCCGGTCCAGTTCCTGGAACCCTTCAGAAAGATCCAGTCGGACCCACAAGTCTACCCTTGCACACACCTCTCCGACCTCGCAAACGAAGCTGCGGTGGCGTTGGGACTGGCGCTGCGATCCGCTCGTCAAAAATGATTCAGATCAATCTACTGCGACAGTATCCCCGTAAGGTCGGAACCAGGATCTTAAGCTGGCCCAGTTCCAGACAGGTTGGAACCCTGCTTGTCTTCGCGATGCTGAGCCACGCCGGCTGGCAGTACCTGACCTTCTACCACAGGAAATCCGAAGCCGTGGCCAGGATAGATGCACTAGAAAGGCGACAAAAGGAGGCTGAAGCCTCTCAAGCCAAACTTTCCCAATTTCGGCTCCGAGAGGGCCTCCTGAAAGAGCGACTAGAGTCGATAAAGCGTCTTCGGGCGCAGCGAAAGGGTCCACTCGACCTGGTCAACGCGATCACTCAAAGCCTGCCTCGCCTCCCCACACTTTGGCTGACGGTGCTCAAGGAGGAGAATCGGGTTGTCAACATCGAGGGAAAGGCCCTGACCCTGGCCAGTATCAACAGTTTCATTGCCAACCTAGAGCGCTCCCCAGCCCTCACCCGAGTCGACCTCTCCGGTTGGGAGGCCGACGGCGGAACGCTCAGATTTCGAGCGAAATCCGAGGTTTCATACTGATTCATGGGCGATCAAGCTGGCCACAAACCCGGCTCAGGAGAAAAGAATGGTTCTTCCGGTAAATGGGGAGGTCAAGTGGCCAGGTCCTCATGGATGAAGTAGAGGTTGAGCTTGAAGTAGTCCATGTCTCTGAAACCATAGGCTCGTCTTTTGAGGACCTTAATCTTGTTGTTGAGTCCTTCGAGCG
>JAKZYH010000712.1:0-3835 GCA_047514575.1 Acidobacteriota bacterium
CGACTGGCGATGGAGAGGACAGAAACAAAAATAATAAGAGCACTCGACCGAGTCCAAGACCTGAATCGGAAGGCGGCTAACAGAGGTCGATCTTGGACGACCTCAGATCCCAGACCTGGGACGTATTAACACAACAACACATCACTGCCACGAGCAAGGATCCCTCCTTCAGTCAGTCACCTGCACCGACAACAGGTGGGGTAGGGGTTTTTGTATTTCTACTCCAAAACTTGACTCAAAAGTAACGATAAACTTCAGACAAACTTTCTTAGTGCTCCCCCATTCGAGAAAGAAGCTTCGGTCGAGGATAGGCGATATCGTGCGTCACTCCGTGGGGAAGAGTTGTCCAGCTCTCTCCTCGGAACCTGGGCTCATTTTGCTAACGGCTCAAGTCGTTCGCGGCTCTGTCGGACTTGGCTTCGTAACGCTGGTAGTTCACCCGTTGGCGGCACCTTCGGAGGACAGGAGACGTTCGGACGTGCGACGAATTCTTGAAGTTTCAGCTCAGGTCATCTGGCGGGCCATCAACCGGGCG
The DNA here is from genome assembly GCA_047514575.1 of Acidobacteriota bacterium. Taxonomy (GTDB): domain Bacteria; phylum Acidobacteriota; class UBA6911; order RPQK01; family JAJDTT01; genus CAUZIZ01. The sequence continues at coordinate 536 of JAKZYH010000712.1, forward strand.
AATAGACCGGGTTGACGGGATAGCTCATCGAAAGTGCCCTCCTGCTCCACCCGACCCGCCGCAATGACGTAGATGCGGTCTGCACCCCGGATGGTGCTCAAGCGATGCGCGATCAGCACCCGGGTGGCGTTGAGTCTCTCCAGACTCTCGGTGACAATGGCTTGTGTGCGGTTGTCCAGGGCGCTAGTGGCCTCGTCGAATAGGAGGACCTTGGGCTTGAAGACCAGGGCTCGAGAGATGAGTAGCCGCTGGCGCTGTCCGCCGGATAGATTGGTGCCCCCCTCACTGATATGAGTGTGCAAACCCATCGGCATCTGTTCAATATCCGCGGCGAAGCCGGCCTGGGTGACTGCTTGCCAGGCTTGGCCCATCGAAATTGCAGCGCCGCCAGAGATGTTATCGAAGATCGACCCCGACATGATCTTGCCATGCTGCACGACGACTCCCAGTTGGCGACGAACCGCGTGGACATCGAGGTGGCTCAGATCCTGATCGTCATAGTAGACACTGCCTGCCTCGGGCGTCTCAAAGCCGAGTAGCAATCGCATGGTAGTGGACTTTCCGCTGCCAGAGGGTCCGACCAGCGCAATCGACTCGCCCGGCTCGGCGCGGATACTCACATCATTCAGGATCAGACCGGAGTCTTCCTGGTAACGGAAACTCACATGTTCCAGGGACAGTTTTCCGGAGAGTCTCCCCGGATCGGCCTTCTCTGCATTCACCTCCGGCTCAGCCGTGAAAATGGGTTGGGCCCGCTCCCAATAGGTGGTGACTTCCAGAACATCGATGACCGCGTTGCTCAAGTTCGTAGCGCCACCGATGAAGATACCGAACGCCGCGTTGAAGGCCAGAAAAGTCCCAGCTGTAAGTCCCAGGCCCGAATTGCCCCCTGCTGTCTGAATCATCAGGATTGCGGAGCCAAAGAGAAGAGCCGAGATCAAGGTCGGCAGCACGGCATTCAGGACATTGATATTGTCATCGATGTGTTGCATCCGCAGGTCGCGTGTCTGCAACCGACTGAACAGCGTTCCCCAATGGGCGAAGGCACGCTCTTCTGCACCCGAGACCCGTAGTTTGGAGATGCCATTGATGAGCTGCACCATCAACCCGGAAATCTCCCCTGCTAGTTTCTGCAAAGGGCGTGCCTCTCGAACCGTAAGAACACCGGCGTATAGGGTGGCAGCGATGGTCACGAGAGCCGCCAAGAAAGCGACCAGAGCCAGTCCCCAGCTGTAGTACATCATCAGGCCCAGGTTCAGCAGGGCCAGACCACTTCCCAGGAGGGTTCGGATGGTCGCGCCGGTCAACTTCTGACGTATGGAACGGATGGCCGAGACACGAGCCAGCAGGTCTCCGGTGGAGTAGTTGGAAAAGAATGACGGTTGGAGTTTGAGCAGGCGATCCCAGGTTGCTGCTTCGGTTGAGGCGGCCGAAGCCGTCTCCAACCTCATCAGGGCGATACTCTGGGTGAGTTGAAAGAGCATTGCCCCGAGCGAAGCCGCCGTGAGAGCCACACCGATCTGGAGGAGCAGACCGCGATCTGCGTTGGGAATCGCGTTGTCGACAAGAAGCGAGGTCGCTTGGGGGGTCAGCATACCCAGAAGAGTGGCCACAAACCCCGCCAGCAACGCAACCAACAGGTCCCTGGTGTGTCCCTTCAACCCGAACTTGAGGAGGTCGGGGTAGCGGAGAGCCGTTTCGGGAAAGGGTCTATAGAAGGTGAAAGCGACGGGGGCTAGGATGGCGCCTCTGCGGGCGCTCAGGGGAACGGTACTCTTGTCTGCCGGATCGAAAAGTTTGTACCGGCGGGCAGAAGCAGGGAGCAGTGCTACTGGTCGGTTGTCCTCCTCGACGTAGGCGATCAAGGGACCGCAATCCTGCTTCCACCAGTTATCGGTCAGAAGGACTCGTCTCATCCTCAAATGGGAGGCGCGGGCGATTGCCTCCAACGAGTTCCCTGGCTTTTCGGGGTCCTCCGACTGGGCAGGAGGATTGATCGTGATGCCGAGGGCCTGTGCCACTGCTTCTGCGGCCATTAGCAGGTGGGGGCCCTCCGACACGGGCGTCGTAAGTTGCTTCGGCGCCAATGCCGATCCCAACCCACCCAGGGCTCCTTCTCGAATCTCGTGTTCGAGGCGCTCCTTCTCCTGAAATCTTTGAAACTCCTCTTGAAGCTCCTGCTGCTCGAGCCATTCGACGTAACTCAGAAATGCGGACTGCAGACGCAGCAAACCGTCCAGCAAGAGATCAGGGTGAGAGACGGCCGCAGCATCCACGACCTCGAGTTCCATGGGGCCGTCAGCCTTGAGCCACATGTGGGGAGTGAGCGGGATGAGCCCTCCGTCAGGGTCCTCGATCAGTCGGTCTACTCCCATCCAGAGGGCGTTTCCTCGATGGATTCTGACCCAGGTCACTCCCTCCTGCGGTGCCTGGAGTATCTGGCCGTCCTCCAGAGCGTACTCTTGGTCGCCAGAGAACATTTGGATCGTCGGAACAAGGGGACGTGGCAGCGCAGTGTGGAGGCTCGAGACCCAACCTTCCATCCACTTGAGTGCTCGGCTGGGGTCGTCGCTCAGAAGCTGAAGCAAGCGCGCTTGAGTTATCTCCAACAGGTTGGACTCACCCTCGGATTCCGCTAGCAGAACACGGACCTCGTCCTCGTGCTTCGGAGCAACCCCGAAGAGGACGTCTCCAGGAGCAACAGTGAAGAGATACTTCCGTCCGCCTTCTGTATCTTCTCCCGCCTTGATCGAAGCGGAAAAAACCAACATCGATCCTGACTCGACCAGCCAGACCGACTCGGAGCTATCCAGCAGGATCGGTTCGTAGCCCTTGACGCTTCGGGGTTTCCCTAGATCGCCTTCCTTGCCCTTTGACACGTCGTCTATTTCTCCTCCGAATCGACTTCTTGCTCGAGCGCTCCCCCCTCGCTCAGCATCAGGTCCAGGTAGGGTCCATCCTCTTCCACCAATGCCTCATGCCGGCCCCGTTGGACGACCTTGCCTTGCTCCAGCACCAGGATCTCATCGCACTCCCTTATGGCGCTGAGACGGTGGGCGACAATGATGCAGGAACAACCCCGACGGCGGAGGTTTCGATAAATGAGTGCTTCAGTCTCGGCGTCCAGTGCGCTGGTGGCCTCGTCCATGATCAGAATGGAGGGATCGTTTACCAAGGCTCTCGCAATCTCGAGGCGCTGTGCCTGACCTCCGCTCAGATTGCCACCACCTTCCATGAGTTTGGCATCGAGTCCGCCCGGAAGAGAGGACACTACATCGTGGATCTCGGCATACTTACATG
>JAKZYH010000713.1:0-3559 GCA_047514575.1 Acidobacteriota bacterium
GGTCGTGAAGCACGGTCAGACCGGCTTCCTGGTGGATCCGGGTGACCCCGCTCAGCTCGCGTCCGCCGTGGTCCGCATGTGGTCGGATCGCGAGACGTACGATCGCATGGCGGGCGCGGCACGCTCGCTCATGTGCGAGGCCTTCGACAAGCGCGTTCAGTTCCAGCGCTTTCGCAAGCGCTTCGAGGATCTCTCCTCGCGCGAGCGCACCTGACTGCCAATCCGCTCGGCACCGAAATCGACTAGTCTCGGTGGACTTTGGCCACAAGCCCGGGCTCTTGAGGTTAAGCAGATCAAAGCACTGATGGCGTGCATCTCCCTGGGCGCGCAAACTGAGTACCAGTCGCACCGTCTGCCAGGAGGGGAGCGTATTTTAGTTTTGCAATTAGATCTTCGGCCATAGAACTATCAAGACTGTCGATGTTACGGAAGCGTTCCTACGTCCCAGTTTCCAGAAACCTTCACGTCCGAGGGGAGTAAGAGCTGCCCGAACCGTGAATTTCTGCTCGTAGAAGCTGTATTGCGTGAACGATATTGTTTAGCGGAGGCTTCACTTCGTGCCAACCTCGCGTTTTCAGACCACAATCCGGGTTGACCCAGATTTGCTCAGGTCTCAAGAACTTGAGAAACGTCCTGAGCTTCTCTAGTATCGCGTCAACGCTTGGTACAGCCGGACTATGGACGTCATACACGCCTGGACCGATTTCACGCTGGTACCGATACCCCGCCAGTTCTCGAACCGTCTCATCGCCGCTGCGGGCATTTTCGATGGAGATCACATCTGCATCCATCTGGTCGATGGCCTGAAAAATATCCCCAAATTCCGCATAGCACATGTGGGTGTGGATCTGGACCTCCGGAGCAGCTCCGGCGGTTGCCAGGCGGAAAGCGTCCACTGCCCACGAGAGATACTCTTCGCATCGCTCTCGCTTGAGTGGGAGACCCTCTCGCAGAGCCGGTTCATCCACTTGAATGATGCGAGCACCGGCCTTCTCAAGCTCGGAAATCTCAGTGCGAAGAGCCAAGGCTATCTGGAAAGCCGCGTCCTTGCGGGACACATCGGATCGGGGATAGGACCATTCAAGTATGGTGACCGGTCCCGTGAGCATTCCCTTGACCGGTTTGGTCGTCAGGGACTGGGCAATCCGGTACTCACGAAGTGTCATAGGTTGAGTGTGCCTAACGTCCGTGTAAATGATGGGTGGGCGGACATACCGATTGCCATAGCTTTGAACCCATCCGTTTTCGGTAAAGGCGAAGCCGCTCATCTTCTGGGCGAAGTATTCGACCATGTCGGATCGCTCGAACTCACCATGGACCAGCACGTCTAGACCGATGTCTTCCTGTGTTCCTACTGCGTCTACGATGCTTTCATGGATCTCCGATTCATACTCTAGCTGACTGATTTCTCCACGTTTAAATCGCGCCCGCAGGAGCCGGACCTCTTTCGTTTGTGGGAAAGATCCGATAGTCGTCGTCGGTAGCAGGGGTAATTGAATCTGGCTTTGGCGACGCTGTCTGTAGTTTTTGGACCGCCTAAAGTCCTCCGAGGAAAGTCGTTCAAGTCTCTTGCCTAGCCGTGGGTCCGGTGGAGCAAAAGCTCTGAACCGTTGCCATGATGTTTCGAGCTCCTGCAGTTCCTCAATTTCTTCGTCGCGCATCCAACGTGCCATCAGCACCAACTCCTGCACCTTTTCTTCGGCAAAGGCCAGGACCTCTCGCAATGCATCGGGTAGGTTTGTCTCGTGAGCGACTTGGTAAGGTACGAATTGTAGCGAGCTGGAAGCGCTTATCCGGACAGGGGCAAAGGATTCGATCTGCCTGAGCAAGGGGAGCACCGCGGTAGGCCAAACGCGCCAGACGCTGCGCCCGTCCACGACACCGGCTGCCAGGGTCTTTTCTTCCGGCCATCCGCTGACTGTCACACATTCCAAGTTTCTCCCTCGCGTGAAGTCGAGAGTGAGGACAGAAACTGGGAGCTCAACCACCCAAGAGTACGTGTCCCCCAGATCGTCAAAATACGTGACCAGATTGATAGGCAAGTTGGATTCTGCCAGAGCAGCGTAAGCGGTTTGGTACTGGCTCTTCAAACCATTCGCTTCGCTCAGCACTAGTATCGGCTCGTGAAGCTGGGCTTCAATGACACCCAGCGATCTGAGGTCCTCCAACAGGTGTCGATAGAGGGGAATCAAGGTCGCAAGAGTCTTATCCCACCCCTCGCTCATTCGAGAAAGCTGAAGCAGAGTAATTGGTCCCAGAATGATGGGCACCGCTCGTTCTCCCAAGACGCTTTGGGCTCGCTTCACGGTCTGAAGGAAGTCGGCAAAGTGCATTTCAGGCTGCAACTCGGCCGCCAGTTCGGGCACAAGGTAGTGATAGTTGGTATCGAACCACTTGGTGAGGTCCAAAGCAGGCTTGCCAGAAGTTCCACGAGCCATCGCGAAATATCGGTTGAGTCCTTCGAGTCCCTGAAAGCGGGGGGGGATGAGCCCAAAGCGGACGGCCCAATCTAGAACGCGGTCGTACAGTGTAGCATCGCCTATGCCGATGAGATCCACTCCTGCCTCAAGCTGGGTCCGCCAGTTTTCCTCCTGGACCAGTCTGAAGGTCTCCAGTAGATCCTCCTCACTCGACTGGTTCTTCCAGTACGATTCGAGAGCCCTCTTGAGCTCGCGGTTTCGACCGATGCATGGATAGCCTAAGGTTTGGGTCAATGGTTTTTTCATTCGAGAGCTCTAGGATTGTTGAGAGGTTAGACAGAGGAGCGTCGTTGGGTGTTTCTGCTCTTGCATCAGTTTCTGGAACGGCTACGAATAGGACTCCTTGACCCAGCTAAAGGCTCGTGAGACACCGTGCAGTACGATGAGGTTTAGGCCTCAGGCTATGGCGAATAAACTAGACTGAGGGACCGTCCACGCTCTCAGGGGACATAAGGGAGACGCCAGTCTTGATCCTCTTCTGGACCGGCTTCCTCTGAAGATGATCGACCATCGCCTTCATGCCGGCGTAGCCAATCTCGAACGGATCCTGGACCACCAGGGCCTGGAGCTTCCCCTCCGCAAGCGCTCGGGCGAGACGATCTGTCGCATCAAAACCGACGAACTTGACATCGCCCACCACCCCTAACTCTTCCAGACTGAGAAGCATCCCCAAGGTAGTGGGTTCGTTGGGGCAGAAAACCCCCTGGACCGTACCACCAACTCGCTTTAGCAGGTCCAGGGCAGCCAGCCGGCAGCCTTCACCAGTGGCGCCACCGTAAAGGTCCGAGGAAATAACATCGACATCAGGATATAGAGATCTCATGGTGTCGATAAAACCCTCTTCTCGATTGTGGGTGCTCGCCGATCCTATCAGGTAGCGAAGCATGATGACCTTACCTCGTGTCGGTCACCATGGTATATCCCCCACCTAGGTGGCTGATTCACCAAGGTATATCCCCCACCCCGTCACCAGGGTAATTCCCCCGGGGCGTCACCAAGGTAATTCCCCCACCTGATCATCTCGGACCTGACAGAGACGAAGGCCATCCTTCTTCGAACAGAAGGAGGATGGATGGCCA
>JAKZYH010000714.1:0-9443 GCA_047514575.1 Acidobacteriota bacterium
GAATGATATCAAGTGGTTAGCGATGTGCCGTTCGTGACCATGCAAGTCCCAATTTCTAAGTGGTTGAAGAATTAGAACTTGCTCAGACAGAGTAATTCTGGCATTTGGCGCCAGCTGCTGGTGTGATGGGGCCTGAGCGCACAGGAGCGAGGTGAATCCTGAAGGGATTCCGTATTTCAGCCCAGGGTTTCCCAACCCTGGGTCAGCGGCGCTTGCCCTGGGTTGATTATTAAGGGGTTAACGCTCTTACCCAGGGTTCGGAAACCCTGGGCTGGAAGCCGCAATCCCGTTGGGATTGACCTCGCTTGGTCTGACGGGATCCATTTCCCATCCTTCCGATGCCCGGGTCGAACCGAACCCACACGAGTTGGGTAACGGCGGAAATCCCAGTGGAAATCGCTTCCCGTCTATTATCCTTTTAACTGATTGATTACAATCATGTTGTCACGATATTTAAATCGTTTAACCGGACCGTAGTGTTCCAGTGTACTAAGTTTCCGATCAGAGGTGGCCATGATGGATGTGATTGAACTGACCCGATCGCTTGTCGAGATACCTTCGGTGACTGGGGAGGAGAGGTTGGCCGGAGAGTTTCTCTTCGACTTTCTCCAAGATCAAGGTTGGATTTGCGATCGGCAGGAAGTTGCTGCCGATCGTTTCAATGTCGTGGCCCGTCGGGGCCGGCCTGAGATAATCCTGTCGACCCACATGGACACCGTCCCTCCCTTCTTCGGTTTTCGGGAAGACGAGGAGTTTATTTATGGCCGTGGGGTCTGCGATGCCAAGGGTATTATCGCGACAATGATTTGCGCAGCCCAGGAGCTGGTTGCAGAGGGGGAGACGGATCTGGGACTTCTCTTCGTAGTTGGTGAGGAGACCGACAGCGCCGGGGCAAAGAAAGCCCGAGATCTGGATCTAGACTGCTCGTTCGTTATCGACGGTGAGCCCACCGACAATGAGTTGGTGGTCGGACACAAGGGGATGCTTTACGCCCGCATCAAGACCACTGGCGTCACGGCTCATTCCGCCTACCCCGAACAGGGGGAGTCAGCCATCGACAAGCTGTTGGACTTACTGGAGAGGCTCCGCGCATTGGAGTTTCCACATGACCCCCGTCTGGGAGAGACCTATGTGAACGTGGGCACGATCCATGGGGGAAGGGCTCCTAACGTTATCCCGGATGCCGCTGAAGCCGAGATCCTGATTCGCACTGTCACTTCGAGTGCCCGGTATGTAGAGATCCTGCAAGGATTGTCCGCAGTCGAGGACTCGGTGAAAGTCGTAGCCACCTCGGAGCCGCAGGTGATGGAGTCAGTGGAAGGTTTCCCAACCAAAGTGGTGGGATATGGTACCGATGTGCCTTCGCTGAGATCCCTGGGCAAGCCGCTGTTGGTGGGACCCGGTTCGATTCTCGAGGCCCACACTGCCCAGGAGAAGGTGGCCAAGCAGGAGCTGCGCGACGGCATTGGACTGTACAAGCAGCTGATACGTTTGCTGAAGACGGGTCCTAGCGATTCAGCCCGATGATGTAGTGGCGCAGTAATCTGAGGCTAGAAAGGTAGTCGTCGTGCGGGAACTGACTTCGATAGTCGTCGTCGGCGAATCCCCTACCCACTAAGACCAGAGGGATTCGGTAGTTGTGGGACACCTCGTAGAGTTGGTCGAAATGATCCAGGAGAGATGCCTCTTGGTGCTTTGAGGAGGCAACACAGACCAGGTTGACGGGCTCTTGCTCGACCATCTGGGCCATTGCATCGAGGGGTACATTTTCCCCTAGTTTGAGACATTCCCAGCCCTCTACCTCCAAGGTGCGGGCGATGGCGTTAATGGATTGAGTACACATGTTCTCAGGAGCTCCGCAGAGACCTGTCCTACCGTTGGGACGGCGCCGGATGACCCTGGGGAAGAAGCTGTACATGGCTTCTTCCAGGTTGCTTCCGACCAACCTCTCCTGTCCCTTGACGAGCTTTCCGGTCTGGACTGCTTCCTGTGCGGTTTCTACCAAGGGCACAAGCACGTCGTCATAGAGTTCGACCAGAGCCATTCCTCTGATGTACAGACGTTCCAGGAGATCCTTTATCCGCACACTCTGGTTTTGAGTGGCCAGGTAGAGGATCGAATCCCTCACCTTGTCCAGCTTCTTCTGATTGACGCTGACCTCGATGTCAGGATCTTCCCAGGGCGCGAAGGTCAGCAGGCCGGTTCCCTCAAACCTGTGCTTGGTCTGAAAGTCCCGAATGCCCTGAACCTGAAATCGGCGATGACCACCAGGCGTTCGATGACAATGGAGCTGTCCCGCATCCGCCCAGCGCTTGATTGTGGACTCACTCAGATTCCACATCTGGGCAAGTTCGCGCGTGGAATAGGTCCTCTCGTCGGACATCAGCCTGATCTACTATTTTTGGAAAACCCAGTCCCCTGCAGAAGACAACGACGCCGGCCTTGGGGGAGCCTGATCATAACAGTTCCCCGAAAGAAGTCAATGCAGCATTTCAGGTAAAAACCTGCTGCTGCAAACTTGCTGATTTCAACTGATGAATGCCTGGGATTCCGATAGGATCGCCCACTGAGAAATTGCGGATCAAGCCGGCTGGATCAAGCCGGGCGGATCAGCAGGTTGTCGATCAGACGGGTTTTGCCCACCCGGATGGCACTGCAGGCCCTGACGGCACTCTTGAGGTCCTTGGCCGGCCGCATCTGCCCAGGGTCCACCAGTTCGAAGTATTCAACCCGGACCAGGGGCTCGTGTTCCAGGATATGCAGTCCAGCTTGTCTCACTAGTGCTGGTTCTGTGATCCCTTCCTGTATTTGTCGAGCAGCCTCTAGGAGGGCCTGATAGAGCGAGCCTGCAGCTTTTCGGTGTTCCGGGTCCAGGAACTTGTTTCGGGAACTGGCCGCCAGTCCATCCGCTTCTCTCACGGTTGGCACCTCCTGGATGAGGATAGGTAGGTTTAAATCCTGGACCATCTGTTTGATGACGGCGGTCTGCTGAGCATCTTTTTCCCCAAAGTAGGCCCGGTCGGGTGTCAGGATATGGAACAGTTTCAAGACAACCGTAGCGACACCTTGGAAGTGTCCAGGGCGAAAGCGACCGCAGAGCTGATCTGTGATTTCTTTGACCTCCACCGAGGTCCGATGAGAAGACGGGTACATTTCGTCCACTTCGGGGGCGAAGACGGCATCGACCCCAAGCTCCTCACACACACATAGGTCGACTGAGAGATCACCGGGATATCGATCGAAGTCCTCCTGAGGCCCGAACTGCAGCGGGTTGACGAAGATGCTGACGACCACCCATTGGCACTCCGAACGGGCTTCCCCAATCAGCTTGCGGTGGCCGGCGTGCAGCGCGCCCATGGTGGGAACAATCCCGACAATCCTACCCTCCCGCCTGACCGCATCGAGCCGTTTCTGTGCCTCCGTGGCCTTGTGAATCAGCTCCAGAGACACTACGACTCTTTCTCAACCAGGTCCATTCGCTTGGGTGTCGCACCTGCAGGAGAGGAACCTCGAGGTTCGGGGAAGTGTCCGTTTCTAACATCGTCAATGTAGGATCTGGTTGCCGATACGAGGGTATCACCGAGGGAGGCGTAACGCCTGACAAAGGAGGGGGTGAACTTGTCGAAGATTCCGAAGACATCATAGCTGACGAGCACCTGGCCGTCGCAATAGGGCCCAGCCCCGATGCCGATGGTGGGAATACTCAAAAGGGTAGTAACCTGGCTGGCAACCTCATCTGGGATCGCCTCTAGAAAGAGGCCAGACGCTCCCGCTTCCTCGAGTGCGTGAGCGTCCTCGATGAGCTGCGAGGCCGAGACCTGGTCACGTGCCTGAGATCGGTACCCCCCTAGAGCGTGGACGGCCTGGGGCGTCAATCCCAAATGCCCCATTACGGGAATCCCTACTTCGGAGAGTGCACGGGTGACTCCGACGACGGGACCGGCTCCCTCCATCTTGACTGCTGCTGCCGCCCCTTTTTGGATGAGCCGGCTGGCATTCCTGAGTGCCTCGGGAACGCTGACCTGGTAGGACAGGAACGGCATGTCCGCAACCACCAAGGCCCGCTTGCTTCCGCGGCTGACAGCCGCCGTGTGGTGGAGCATGTCGTCCAAGGTGACCGGCACAGTGCTGTCGTAACCCAGGATGACCGTTCCCAGAGAGTCACCGACCAGGAGCACATCGATTCCGGCTCGGTCAAAGAGCCCAGCCATAGTCGCGTCGTATGCCGTCAGGACGGCAATCTTTTCTCCCCGCTCTTTCCTCTTCCTTAAATCAGGTACCCGGACAGCTCTCAGTGGCTCCCGCATACGATTCTCCTTGTGCCCAACCATTTCTGGGAAAGCTAGTTGATATTGACGTCGGGTGCAAGCAGCCAGGGTCCAGGCCTGTCCAAACGGTTCAGGGACTGCTGGAACCATCCAATCAGGGAAGGCGGATTGATTTTTATCAGTTCACCGCTCAAGGCCGCCTCGAGCAGTGTCTTACGCTTGGGGTAGAGCACCAGCTTGAGCTGCTCGTCCTCTCCCAGGTCCAAAGCCTTCTTCATCTCGTTCACCGCAGTGCTTAGCCCTCCCAGACTATCTACCAGACCCAGCTCCTGGGCCTGAGCTCCAGTGTAGATTCTACCCCGTGCCTTGGCCTCGAGGTCTTCGTACTCGAGGCCCCGACCTTCTGCAGCCTTCCGCACGAAATCCTCGTAGATCGTTTCCATCCAGGCTTCGATGTGTTTCCTCTGATCGACACTCAGCGAAGTAAGCGTAGAGAGGAGATCCGCGTTGGGAAACGATTTCACTCGGTCGTGGGTGACCCCCAGCCATTCGTAGAATCCGTGAAGATCGAATTTGCCGAAAATCACGCCAATGGAGCCGGTGATGGTTGAGGGCTGCGTTACGATATGTCGTGCTCCCATCGAGATGTAGTATCCGCCTGAACCCGCGACGCCCGACATCGAAGCGATCACGGGTTTCCCCATTTCCTCTAGTCGCCGCACCTCTCTCCAGATCATATCTGACCCCACCGCCGAACCCCCTGGGCTGTTTACTCGAAGGATGACGCCTTTGACCTTGTCGTCTTCGCCTATCTGGCGCAGCTGATCGGCTATGGTAGTGCCTCCCACGACGTTCATCAATGGCTCGCTCCGTCCCGCGATGATTGAGCCCAGGCCACCTAACAGTGCGATTCTGTGATCTGAGCTTTTCTCGTACCTACCCCTTGTTGCAGCGAGGTACTGGCCTTCAGGAACTCCACGGTACTCTTCCTCCCCATCTTCCGAAAACTTGAGCTGCTCTTCGATCTCATGCCGGTAACCCAGGTTGTCGAGCAGGCCCTTTTCACGCGCAAGCTTGGCAGGGAGCATGCCCACGGTCATGATCTCCCTCAGCACCTTTTCCTCCAGCCGGCGCTCTCCCGCTACCGTGGAGACGAAGCGGTCTTCGAGATTGCCGAGGATGGATTCCAACATTTCCCGAATTTCGGGGCTGAGCTTTTCGCGAGAATATTGCTCCGCGCTCTTGTACTCCTTGAATTGGATGAACTCGGGCTGGATCTTCAGCTTTTCCATCACTCCTTTGAAGAAGGTCACTTCCGCGACCAGGCCGTTGATAAGCAGTCCCGAGCCTGGATTGATGGTGATGGAATCGGCCGCTGAGGCCAGGTAGAGCTCCTGCTCTCCGCCGATGTCGACTGCGAGGAATGCGTGGACCGCTTTACCTGATTCACGAAACTGCTTGACGTAGTCGCGAACCTCCTCGATTTGTCCCCAGTTCCAACCTAGCGGATGAATCTCTAGAAGAATGGCCGTGACGCGGTCATCGCGGGCGGCTTGCTGGAAGACCTCGCCCAGCTCCCAGAGATTGGGAATTCGGCCCTGAAAAGCCAAAAAAATTGGGCTTTCCGGTGGAAGCTCCTCGATCGCGTAGGAAAGAACAACCTCGACCACACTGCCCTGTTGGATCTCTGCGACGGGTTCGTACGAGAGCAGATAGACGCCGGCTGCCAAGACGATCAACGAAGGGATTCCCAGGAGCAGAAGGACCAGGAGAATCCACTTTTTGTGCTTGCTCATGGACGTGCCTCCAAGCCATGATTCTATGTCGGAGCTTGAGTCAAGTGCCAGCCCGAGACGGGAACACTTGACGTGCTGCGTGACGTAGCCAGCCCGCAGAGTGCTTATTCTGGTTCCCCGCAAGGGTGCAGAGGGCGTCAGGAAGAGCGAAATCTCACAATGGAGGAGCGACATGGATAAACCACCGATTGGTTTCGTAGGCTTGGGGATCATGGGGCTTCCCATGGCAGGGCACATACTCGACGCGGGCTACCCTCTCACTGTCTACAATCGAACCCGATCGAAGACCGAGGAGCTGGGGGCTCGGGGGGCCAAAGTAGCTGATTCGCCAGCCGAGGTAGCCGCCGATTCCCAAGTTATTATCACCATCGTTTCCGATTCTCCCGATGTTGAGGAGGTTGTGGCCGGACCCCAGGGTGTGTTGGGTCGTATCGGTAAGGACTCAGTAGTGATCGATATGAGCACCATTTCTCCCCAAGTCGAACGCCAGCTGGATGAGCAGCTGCGAGTCAAGGGGTGCACTCTGGTGGATGCTCCGGTCTCGGGTGGAGATGTCGGCGCTCGCAATGCGACCCTGGCGATCATGGCGGGTGGGGAGAAGGCCGCTTTCGATCGGGTGCGACCCATCCTGGAAGTAATGGGCAAGACGATTACCTACTGTGGACCAGTGGGAAACGGGCAGCTAACGAAGCTATCCAATCAGATTCTGGTAGCGGTCACACTCCTCGGTGTCAGTGAGGCGATCACCTTTGCGAAGAAGAACGGCCTCGACGCCCACGTCATGATCGAAGCGGTCAAGGGTGGAGCCGCTGGCAGTTGGCAGCTCAGCAATCTGGGTCCGAAGATCGTAGACCGGGATTTCGCCCCTGGTTTCATGGTGGATCTCATCCAGAAGGATCTTCGCCTGGTCTTGGAATCGGGCGCGGCTGGCCAGGCGGCGCTTCCAGGAACCTCGCTGGTGAATCAGCTGTTCCGGATGGCGGAAGCGCAGGGTGACGGGCGTGAGGGGACCCAGATCCTGGCAAAGGCTGTGGAGCAGTTAGCCGGCCTCGGATCCTGATAGTGGCCATAGGACCCCCAAAGACATTTCTGGCGGCCACCGGGACTCGAGTTTCGCGACGCGACGACGAACACAATGTTTCGGCACCCTGGAGGAATGCCTGAATCTGATTTATGTAGGTTTTGATCGTTTGGCGCGCTCCGATAATTGCCAGAGTAGTCTTGCCCAGAAATGGCGACCGTTAATATCCTTTACTACCGACTGCCAAGCGGTCACGCCCCGGGGCAAGGCTTCTTCGGAGGCCTTTATCCCCAATTCGTTCTCGGGCAAGAAATAGAAGATTTGCGCGAGCTCTGTGACCGATGGGTTGCCCGGCCAGGTATTGATTAGCATGCCAGGCGGACCAGTCCGCGAAATCGAGTCGAAGACGCCGAGAATCTTTCTCGGTTCCCCGAGCGGAATCCAGCTGGCCAACAACGGATCACGGCTGGGCAAGCACTCCAAGGTCGTTTCCAATGGAATAGCGCCAGCATCCTCGCCGAAGACTAGATCGTAGGGCCCGTGAGGCGGCTCGTTGCTACGCTGGAATAGGTACCGCAGATCCTTCGGATCGCCTGACGTCGGCTGCTGCATCGGTTGAGCTATGCCGGGATCAGGGCAAACATAGGGTTCGTTCGATCTCAAGGAGTACGAAACGCAGAGGGGTTCGTCGGCCGTGATCCAAGGGAGGTCCTTACCGAGAACAAAAGAACGAAAGTGATTGTGCTGTGCCAATACGACAGCGATTGGAAACTCCCCGCGTTTCTCCACGATCACAAAGATCGCACCGTGAATATCCAACTCGTGCCATTCATTGGGGTCGCCAATCAGCCCGGCTAGCTGCGGTGTCAGACCCTTCAGCACGGTCGGCAAGCCACTGTACGGAAAGGCGAGACGATAGCCGACGACGACGACCGGAATTTCCTGACCAGCCATGCCGAGGGCTGCGGGCGCCACGAGTTCCTCCTCGTGGACCGAGTAATAGAGAGGAATCGAGGATTTGCTAAGGTTTTCTGCGCGTGGCCACACGACATCGTCATCCAGATCCAAATGGACACCGAGTGTGCGTTCGCAAGCTTTGAGTTCTTTTCTCGATGGAGATGGGACCAACACTTTTCCAGCTGTCGTCTTTAGGCTGGAATTCGGGAGATAGTCCCGATAAAAATCAACTGGTGCAAGCCCGTCGGGCGCCAGCAGAAGACTGGGCGCAAACCTCTCCGCCAAAGCAATCTGTTCGGGCGTCGGCAGTTCGCCGAAGTCGCCTTCGGACCACTCATCATCGGAGTAGGTGTGCCTTTCGAAGAGTGCTCTTGATTCTTTGTTGAAAGTTGAGATGTCCGGATCGCAGCTACTGATCAGCAAAGTTGCCGCAACTAAAGCTGCTCTGAACATTTATTCGCTGACCCGTGCGAATCGGATCTGGCCCTTCGAATCTAAGTTGAAGTTCTTGTCTAAGATGTCGGCGTATACGACGGTAAAATGATCCGGATTTTCTTCGAGCAGTTCGCCGCGTGCGACGCCTTCCTCGCCCCTGGAATTGTTGTAGACGAAGATGACCGACAGGTCGTTGATCGCGGCTGCCGGAGTCGAGAAGGACACGTAGCCTGGATCGCGGGCCATCGGGATCTCTCCGGTGATCGAAAACGACCTCTTGCCGCGCCTTTGGACGATCGTCGCGGTACCGTCGACAGTCGAGCCGTCCTCGCGGGTGAGCTGCATAGTCCAGGAGCCCGCCAGGCTGACTTGCGTCTCGATCGGTTCCAGCATTTCGTATACCGAAACCAGCAAGCCAAACACCAACACGAACCCAGCAATCGAACCGCTGTATTGAATCGTCTGTCCGAGGACCCTGCCCTGTCCGGTCGCCCGGGATCCCAACCACTTAAAGAGAATCGCGGTCGCGATCAGAGCAAACGTCCCAAACGCAAGAATGATGATGAGATTGTGATCGTGCATGATTCACCCCTCTTTCGTCGTTTCGACATCAGTACCTATGAGGAAAGTCTGTTTCGTGACGAACACGGGTTCTACATTACTAGTTGCTGCGCGCCCGATCAACCTGTTCTCCCGGGTGCCTCTCGCTGCTGCGGCCCGCTAGAATAGGACCCTGACGGGCTGATCCAAGCAGCCTGGTGGCTTGAAATTGGTCGCGGAGGTGTGGTTCGTCGTGATGGTTATCCTGGGTTTTTTCACAACGAGCTAAGGGTCTGCGCAAGAATAACTTGGTAGAATTGGCGCTCAGATTTGCACCAGCTTTGGCCGCGAACGATTGAGCGAAACCGCAGGCGTAGCCCGGTCTACGTTGAGGATTTCGCGATTGAGGAGCGGCCGAAGATGGTG
>JAKZYH010000715.1:0-5373 GCA_047514575.1 Acidobacteriota bacterium
TAACCAAGGCAGGTCCCCTTCCCAAATCAGGTCCAGCAGCTTCAGGGCCCAAAACAACCCCCTTCTTTCACCATCGCCCCAAAGCCCCGTTACATAAGGCTTTCAGCTATACCTCGAAAAATAGACCGGACAGCAGTGATATTGACAGCTTCAAAGCAATCAATGACACCTATGGGCACGCTACCGGAGATCTAGTGGTCAGTGGCGTAGCCAGAGTCATCCAGGAGGGAATGAGGCACACGGACGTGGCTGCCCGCTATGGGGGAGAGGAATTTGTTGCTCTCCTTCCTGCCACAGAAGCCCACGGAGCCGAGGCAATCAGCCGCCGGATCGTGACTCTAATAGCTGCTCAATCTTTCTTGGGACCGGCAGGCACTCCCGTTGTGGTTACAGTTTCGGCGGGTCACTCGACCTGCGTCAAACCAGATCAGTGCACTCCAGAGTCGCTTCTTCGAAGCGCGGATGAGTTCCTCTACGTGGCGAAGGAGCAGGGTGGAAACCAGGTCGTCCCTCTGACTCAGGGAAACCTGATGGCCTCTGATCCCCACCTGTGTTCTGGCAGCATAAACTGAATCGGGCCGTGCCGGTGAACTGTCTGCGTTTCTCACTCTCTCCCGTTACGCTATAGTAGGCTCCGATTGAGGATCGAATGCCGAAGCGACTCGTGATTCGCGGCCCCCGTCAAGCCGAGTTTGAAGACGTGTCCGTGCCGGAATGTCCCCCAAATGGGCTCCTGGTACGCGCCCGCACTACCGCTATCAGCACCGGAACTGAGCTAAGGGTCTACCGGGGCATTCCAGTGGATCCTGAGGGACGTTTCCTATTTCCCAATCAACCTCTTGAGTTCCCGGTGGAGAATGGCTACTCCATGGTTGGAGATGTGATCGAGGTCGGATCTAGTGTCAACAAGTTTGAGAAAGGCGACCGCGTTTTCGTACCCGAGCCTCACAAGCAGGTGGCAGCCTGTCGGGCCAACCAAGCGACACGGATCCCCGAGGTCCTTCCGGATGACGTGGGGCCGTTCCTCCACATCTTCGAGGTGGCTCATATTGCACTACGTCGCGGGCAACCCTCACCTGGCGAGAATGTTGCCATCGTCGGCGCCGGCTTGATTGGACTATCGGCCCTGGCATACGGCAAAGCCTTCGGGTTGAGAACGGCGGTGGTGGACATCGACCCGAGTCGGTTGAAGGTTGCGGCGTCCATGGGAGCCGATTGGACGGGTAGTCCCGAGGATCCCGGTTTCGAGGAGCGGGCAGTGGACTTCTTCGATGGCGAGGGAGCCGATCTGGTACTTGAGGCCGCCTCGACTTGGGCTGCAATCGAGACCGGTCTTCGTATCGCGCGACCTGAGGCAAGGGTGGTTGTGGTCGCTCGGCACACCGACCAGCCGGCCTTCAGCGCCGTCGGCTATCCCTACCTGGCCAAGAATCTATCCATCCGCACGTCCTACGGACATCCACCCCCGGGGACGCGCTGGGACCGCAAGCGGTCGCTGTCTCTAACGCTCGATCTGCTGGTCCGTGCCCGCTTGAATGTCCGCCCCATCATCACCCACCGGTTTGACTGGCAGGAGCTTCCGGATGTCTATCGAAGAATGGATGCTTCAGCGCCAGAAATGATCGGCGTCGCGATCGACTGGTCCGACCGCACGCAGGAATCTCCTGAACAATCCGGCGCGGCTGATGGCCGCGCGCCTTGACCTCGACCACCTCGGCTCGTCCATAAGCCACAACTCCAAGTCGACAGGGCACTAGGAAGGTCTGGTTGGAATTCTTCGTGATTTTTGAGTCAAGTTGGAACGCAAAACACAAGAATCACTACCTCACACCTACGCCTTCGGCGTAGGGAATCGCCCCTCAGTCTTCTGGAAGGCTCAGCCAGAACCTCTTGACCTCAACACACCGCTTGTTGGTCTGAGGCCATGCCTCACTAGTCAGAAGCCCCGAAGATCAGGAAATGCTGTCTGGGGAGGAAGTCAAGCTCTTGCTCCAAGCGATAACCTGCTTCTGTCATCTCCCCAAGGATCTGGTCCCTTTCGACCCAATGTCCCAGTAGGCGTGAAATCCAGTGTGAACCGTCGAAGTCGACGATCGCGATACGACCGCCAGGTCTCAGGTAGCGGCGGGCCCGGCTGAAGTACTGTGCTCGATTCTGGATGTGGTGGTAGGTATTGCAGCTGAAGATCAAATCGACTCCAGCTTTAGGAAGCAGCGGATCTTCCGGTTTCGCTGTAACGACCTGAATATTATCGTAGCCCCGCGCTCGGGCCTCCTGACTTAAGTAGTCGTTCATGTCAGCATCCAAGTCGGCCGCGAAGACCCTACCTCCGGGCCCAACTGCTTCGGCCAGGCGGAAGGTAAAGAAGCCGCTCCCGGATCCGATATCGGCAACCTGATCTCCCTTCTGAATGCCGAGAGCCTCGACAACTTGCTGGGGATGCTGCCATTTATCTCGATCCCAGCCCTCGTAGTCCAAACGCTTTAGAGTGGTACAGGCCGCTCCTCCTGTCAGTAGTAACAAGGCTAGGCAGACAGACACCGGAGCTCTTGTCTTGGTCATCGTTTCCTCTCTATCCTCTGCTGTCTTGACCTGGGACCGTCAGACAATTAGCGTTAGAAATATGGTAAAGGAAACACACCCCAGGAGGCGACCTCGGCGAGCCTTTCTTCGGACCCCGCTTGTCCTGCCCTTTGCTGGCCTGAGCGGGAAGCCGCTCCTGGCTTCCATTTCGTCGCAGGCAGAACAGCAGGAGCCCCGGATCCCCAGGGACGTCCAACCGCCTTATCCTGAACATCTCCTTCCGGAGAAAACGCGAGAGAAGCTGCTCGAGCTGCTGGGGGTCGAACTGCCCCCTGCGAAGGTAGAATTCGACCAGGTAGGTCACGAAAGCACCAGCGATGGGTTAGAGATCAGGAGGCTGCGGTATCGGAACTCGTTGGGCGAGGAGGTTCCTGGTGCCCTGGTGCTTCCCGCCGGTGCTCCAGCGCGGTCGCTGCCCGGAATCGTTTGCATGTCGGGGACCGGTGGGGACATGGAGCGGCTGATTGAGCCGCGTTTTCGACGGGAGCGACCTGGCCAGGGCCCACTGAGAGGTTGGGCAAGGGAGTTAGCGCGTCGAGGCCATGCGACTCTATCGATCACCCTACGGGGAACCGTGGCGCGGCGCACCAGCGTGAGCCATTGGGAGAGGCATATCCGCTTCCTCATTCCCTATGGTCGCACGATCATGGGAGTCATGGTCGATGAGGCTCTGCGAGCAGCTAGGATTCTTGCTGCGACCCCAGCGGTGGAGCCCACTCGAGTCGGGCTGACGGGGATGTCTCTGGGGGGGAATGTCAGCTGGTACGGGATGGCGTGTGATCCATCGATTCGGGCCGCAGTCCCCGTGGCTGGATCGGTGGCGAGTCTGGCGGCGCTGATCCATGATGGTGACACCAACCGGCACAGCTCCTATATCTACATCCCACACCTGCTTCGTTATTTCGACCATCCCCAGATCGTCGCGCGTTGTATCTGTCCTCGACCGTTCATGGTCATCGCTCCCACCCGTGACGAGGACATGCCCCGTCATGGGGTCGACGACATGGTCAAAGTGGTGCGTGCGGCATACCGGGCAGCGGGCCACTCCGGGCGTTTCAAGGTCTATCAGCCTGATTCCAGGCACGTCTACAAGCGGCAGTACTTCGAGTGGATGGCGGCCTGGTTCGAAAAGCATTGTTAGCATCTGGTACTAGTGGGTTTCGTCCGGAGCCCCTCTAGCCCGGTGGCCATTAAGAGGCTCGATCCTGTGAGGAAGATATGCAGATTACCGAGGTCGAATCCTTTGTAGTAGATGCTGGCTGGAGGCCCTGGGTCTTCGTCAAAGTGCAGACTGACACCGGCCTGGTCGGTTACGGAGAGTGTAGCGACGGCAAGAATCCCTGGGGAGTGGCAGGCACAATCCAGGATCTGACGCCGTTGTTGCTAGGTAAGGACCCAAGGCCTTACGAGATGAGGTTCTGGGAGTTGATCCTGGGTTCACGCCAGAGCCCGGGTGGGATCGCGGCCAAGGGGATTGCTGGGCTCGAGCTGGCGCTTCTGGACATCAAGGCCAAGGATTTGGGCATATCAGTGGTGGAGCTTTTCGGAGGACCGATGCGAGAGGAGGTTCGACTCTACTGGTCTCACTGCGGGACGTCGCGCGCTGAGCACAACCAGTTTCTGCAGGCACCGCCCCTCCGCAGCATGGAAGACATCTCGCTCCTGGGCAAGGAAGTAGTGGAGCGCGGCTTCACCGCGCTCAAGACCAATATCGTGTTCCCGGGGGAGCCGTCCTTCGTCCACATGCCGGGTTTCGGTACCGGACCCGGTGTCACCGACCAGGTCATCACCTCCGACCTGCTGCGACACATCGAGACCCTGATCGCGACCTTCCGGGAAGCGGTCGGGCCCGACGTCGATATCAATCTCGATCTCAACTTCAACTTCAAACCGGAGGCCTGCAAGAGGATTGCCAAAATGCTAGAGCCCTACGATCTACTCTGGCTCGAGATCGATATGTACGATCCCAGCGCAATACTCGAGATAAAACAGTCCACCTCAACCCGAATCTGCACGGGAGAGAATCTCTACTACATGCACGATTTTATCCCCTATTTCGAGTGTAGGGCGGCCGACGTTTTCATGGTCGACGTTCCCTGGAACGGCTTTTCCCAGTCGAAGAAGGTGGGGGACCTGGCAAGCGTGTATCAGCTGAATGTGGCACCCCATAACTACTACAGTCACCTGGCGTCCTTCGTGAGCGCAAGCCTGTGCGCCGTATTGCCGAACGTTCGGATTCTGGAAATTGACATCGACGATGTCCCCTGGAAGGACGATCTTGTCACCATGCCTCCCCAGATTGAGAATGGGCACATGCGAATACCTGATGGGCCTGGATGGGGTACCGATCTCAATGAGGATGAGCTGAGGAAACACCCTTGGGGAAGTAAGCGGTCGGCTTGGTAGGGGGGAGACCCCCACTGTGAAACAAGCCTTCCGGGACCTTTGTCGAGCCTCAGCGGGCCCCTTTGCTTGCGCCCATCAGGTGGTCCCAGTGTCGTCGGGCCTGGGTCACGATCTGGGGTAGATCCTCACTCAACACATAGCCCTGCGCTGCCAGTTCCAGGGCCGCGTTCGTCACCAGACCCACATATTCCGCTCGGTTCTGGTAGCGCGCCTGGATCGATCGGCGCGGATCCCCCATTCGCTGTCGCTCCTGCTCCGTCAGGGGAAAAGGTAGGTAGCAGCCCTGGAAGCTCGAGAGCGCATTCGTGGGTCCCGAGGTGGAGTTGAATAGGTTCCAGCCGGTATAGGTTGCGAGCGGCACTTTCAATTCGGGTAGTAGGATGC
>JAKZYH010000716.1:0-16920 GCA_047514575.1 Acidobacteriota bacterium
CCCCATATAATCCTTTCATATAACGAATAAAACCGAACTAAACACAACTATTACATGCCTACATAATACAGCAAGAAACCACACTTATCTCCTGTAGAATCAGTCAGTTATGTGCTAAAGTCTGAGGGAACTTCAGTTTAGTGCTTGGGATTTGGAGCTTGTTTGTATCTTGTTTCTTGTATCTTGGACTTTTTGAAGCTTCCTAGTCCGCAGACGGACTGGACTGGGTTCAGCCGACGGGGACGGCGTCTGCTGATTCCCGGTAGGAGCATCCCTCTTGCTGACAGAGACGCATCAGGCCTTCTTTCTTGGTGGATCGCTCTACCAGGTAGGCGGCCCCACAAGAGGGGCATTTCTCGGAGATCGGTTTGTTCCACAGAACGAACTTGCACTCGGGATAGCCACTGCAGCCGTAGAAGTTTCTACCGCGGCGAGATTTGCGTCGAACGATCTGGCCTTTTTCGCATTCAGGGCAGGTCACCCCGGTAGTTTCCTGCTTGATGAAACGGCAGTCAGGATAGTTGCTGCAGGCTGAGAACTCCCCGTTTTTGCCGTGTTTCAGGACCAGGTTCGAGCCGCACTTGGGACATTCCTCGTCCAGCGGAGTGTCTTCCCGAACTTGGGTCTTACCGTCTACCTGGATTGTTTTCTTGGTGTTCTTGCAGTCGGGATAACCAGAGCAGGCTAGAAAAGTGCCATAGGGCCCCTTACGATGGATCATCGGCTTGCCACATTTGTTACAGGTCTCAGCCGGCTCCTTGCCCTCCTCATCATCCCCTTCGGCCTTCTCCAACTCGCGCGTGTTTTTGCACTCCGGATAGGCGCTGCAGGCGATGAACTTGCCGAAGCGTCCCCATCGGACGACCATCTCGGCTCCGCACTTTTCGCACTGGACCCCCGCCAGGGTCTCCTGCTTCTTGAGGTTCTTCATCTCCTTGCGGGCGTGTTCCAACTCCCGGGAGAACCCCAGATAGAATCCCTTCAAGGTGTGCAGCCAGTCCTCTTTCCCGACCTCGATCTCGTCAAGATTCTGTTCCAGCTTGGCGGTGTAGTTGTAGTCGAAAAGATCGTTGAAGTATTCGACCAGAAGCTCCAGGACGGTCTCGCCCAACTCGGTGGGGACGAAGCGCCCTTCCTCTTTCTTGACGTAGTCCCGGCTCTGGATGACTGAGAGGATTGAAGCATAGGTCGAGGGGCGGCCGATCACCTTATCTTCCAGTGCCTTGACCAGGGTTGCTTCGCTGTAGCGCGGCGGGGGTTGGGTGAACTTCTGCTCGGGGACGATTTTCTCGACCCGTAGCGTCTCACCCACCTCTACCAGGGGCAGGAGCTTGTCCTTGTCCTCCACTGCCTGATCGTAGAGCTTCAGGAAGCCGTCGAATTTCATGACGCTTCCCACGGCTTTGAACTGCGTGGTCCCGGCCTGGATGTCGATGTCGGTCTGATCGAATATGGCGGGTTTCATCTGGGAGGCCACGAAGCGTTTCCAGACCAGGTTGTAGAGCCGAAACTCATCCTGACTCAGAAACGACTGGACCTTGCTGGGTTCTCGGAGCGCCGAGGTGGGACGGATGGCCTCGTGTGCATCCTGCGCGTTCTTCTTGCCTCGGTAGGTCAGTGCACGAGGTGGCAGGTAGGGCTTGCCGTAGCTTCCTTCGATAAATTCACGCACCTCGCTGAGGGCCGAAGCGGCAACGCGAGTCGAATCGGTACGCATATAGGTGATCAGACCCACGCTTTCGCCGTCACCGAGTTCGACGCCCTCATAGAGCCTCTGGGCGACCATCATCGTCTTGCGAACCGTGAACCGCAAAGCCCGTGCGGCCTCCTGCTGCAACTTACTGGTGATGAAGGGGGGAACCGGGTTCCTCTTTTTCGCCTTCTTGGTAAGGTTGCTTACCTTGAACTCGGAGGATCCGAGCTCCTTCATCAATTGGTCGGCTTCCTCCTGGTTCGAGACCTTGAACTTCTTGCCGTTCCGTTTGACTGCTTTGGCTTCAAACGGGGGAGGGTTCTTGGCTTGTACAGAGGCCGTGAAATTCCAGTATTCCTCCGAGACGAAGGCTCGAATCTCCTTTTCACGGTCGACGATCATGCGCAGAGCGACAGACTGGACGCGTCCTGCCGACAGTCCCTTTCTGACATTGCTCCAGAGCAGGGGACTGATCTTGTAGCCTACCAGGCGATCCAGGATTCGCCGCGCCTGTTGAGCCTCCACTTTGTGTTTGTCGATTGTAGTGGGGTGCTCGAAAGCCTCCAGTATGGCCGTTTTGGTGATCTCGTAGAGTAGGACTCGGTGGACTTCTCGACCAGAGGAGCCGTTGAGCTCTTCGGCCAGGTGCTGGCAAATCGCCTCTCCTTCGCGGTCCGGATCAGCGGCCAGGTAGATGGCCTTGGTCTTCTCCGCCGCCTTTTTCAGGTCCTTGACGATCTTCTCTTTGCCGGGCAGGACTCGGTAGCTGGCCTCAAAATCACGCTTGATGTTTACACCCAGCGCCTTTTGGGGCAGGTCCTTGATGTGACCGGCGCAGGCACGAACGATGAAGTTCTTGCCGAGGTACTTCTCTATGGTTCGAGCTTTTGCTGGCGACTCCACAATCACCATTGACCTGGCCATGAGTATGTCTCCCTAGAGTCTTTTCGTCCCGACTTCGTCTTCTCTATAGCACAATTCGGTGACTGTGTTGTAGAGGAGACATCACACTCAGTTCCTAGTACCCTGCTCAGTCCAGCCTGCGACTGAAGCGACGTCCGGGCCACTGTCGGATCAGGCCCATCATCTCTAGATGCAGCAGGGCCTCATTTAGTTTCGGCTGCTCCAGCGGGCACGATCCCAGGAGCTGATCGATGTGAAGCTCGCTGTCGCGGGGCAGCAGCTTCAGGACCAGACCCAGCTCCCGGGACAAGTCGGCTGCTGGCGTGTCAGGCAGCCGATGTTCCCGATTTCGCAACTGCTCCAGAACCTGCACGGGCAGTTCCTCCAGGATATCCTGAGTATCCAGGACGACCTTGGCCCCCTGCTTGATCAGGTAGTTGGGTCCGTAGCTCCCAGGGCTCGTGATGTTACCGGGAACCGCCCAGATTTCACGATTCTGTTCCAGTGTTAGTCGTGCGGTGATGAGCGATCCCGAGAACTCCGAGGCCTCAGTGATAAGGGTGCCAAGGCAGAGGCCAGAGATGATGCGGTTGCGGATGGGGAAGTTCTGGGGAGCCGGAAAGCTCCCACAGGGAAACTCGCTGATAACGCATCCTTTTTCTCGTATTCGCGCATAGAGGTTGCGATTTTCCTTGGGGTAGATGACATCGACGCCACTTCCCAGAATCGCGATCGTTGGACCGTCCGCTGCCAGGGCACCCAGATGGGCCTGAGAATCGATGCCACGAGCCATTCCACTGATAACGGTCAGACCCACTGAGGAAAGCCCTCTGGCCAGCTTTCTAGTGATCTCCCGACCGTACACCGAGCATCGTCGAGAGCCGACCACGGCCACCGCTGGGTCCCCAAGGTGTTCTGGCGTCCCCAGACAATAGAGGACCAGGGGAGGATCGAAGATTTGTCTGAGTAGGTCGGGATAGCCTCGATCGAAAAGAGAGAGAACCCTAATCTTCTTGGACCGAGCCGACCGGAGGGCCTCTTCGGCGCTCTTCTGGGCGAAGCCGCCAGCAATGTTGTGGGCCGCCTCCGAGGAAATCCGCATCCGCTTCAGCTCCGACCTGGAAAGCGAAAAGACGGCGGAGGCCGTGCCACATTGTTTGAGCAGGGGATGGATGTGTCCCGTTCCCAGTCCAGGTACCAAAGACAAAGCCAAACAGAAGAACGTCTCGTCATTCACACCGTCCTCTCTAACGTCGTCGGTAGCAAATATGTGAGATTTTCCTTACCATGGAAGTGTCTTCGGACTGTGTAGCGGATCGGTCCGCGCTGGGCAGCGGGCAGAGTTGTCGCAGGCTTCGTGGCGGTAATTGTTTATGAAGCTCAAGGTGTCCTTTATCGAGTTCTTGAACGCCGTCCCTCTGGGATGGGGCCTTACTGAGGGTCCTTATCGGGATGCGCTGGACTTGATTTTCGACGTCCCCTCCGGATGCGCCCAGCACTTGGCGGCCGGCGAAGTGGACGTCGGACTGATTCCCGTCATCGAGTACCAGAACATCGAAGGACTCAAGGTTCTACCCGGCATTTCGATTGGCGCCAGGCGTGATGTCAAGAGCGTGCTCTTCATCAGCAAGGTGCCGCTCGAGGAGGTGTCGAGGGTAGCCGTAGATCGCTCTAGCCGAACCTCAGTGGCTCTGCTCAAGATCATTCTGGGGGAGTTCTACCGAAGGGACTCGGTACAGTACACAGCGGAGCCTCCGCATCCGGAAAGAATGCTTGAGCTTTACGATGCGGCGCTCCTGATCGGTAATCCTGCGCTCCCTATTCCCAGCTCGTTGCGGGTTTATGATCTGGCTCACGAGTGGAATCGTTTCACCGGTCTTCCCTTCGTGTTTGCCTTCTGGGCGGTGAGATCTGGAGTAGACCTGCGAGAGCAGGCAGAGCTCTTCTATCTCTCACGCGAGGAAGGTTTGAAGGCGATTGACACGATCGCCCAGCGGTACTCGGAGAGATTGGGCCTTCCCCCTTCCGAAATCCGTGACTACCTTAACAATCTTGATTACTTCCTGGATGAAGCCAGCCAACGCGGGCTCGAGACCTTTTTTCAACTAGCGGCCCAGACCAAACTGATTCCGCTTCCCAAGCCTCTCAACCTCTACGATTTCAAACAACCCGCAGCGTCGCCGAGGTTAGCCCGAATTTCCCGATAGCATGAGGGTCAAGAGCGGTCTGGAAGTGTTCCTTGAAGACCGTCTTTATATGGTCAAGGGCGACCGCGTCGGAGTCGTCGCTCACCCGGCATCGGTTAACTCCAGGTTCGAGCACATCGTTGACCTGTTCTTCCGGCACCCTCGCATTCAACTGACCACCATCATGGGACCCCAGCACGGGGCTCGGGGGGAAACTCAGGACAACATGGTGGAGTGGCAGGACTATCGGGATCCACTCACCGGACTACCGGTGTACAGCCTCTACAGCGCGACCCGCCGTCCCACCGAGGAGATGCTCTCCGATGTGGATGTCGTAGTGGTCGATCTCCAGGACGTGGGCGCTCGCTACTATACCTTCATACACACCATGGCGCTGGTGATGGAGGCCGTGGCCGAGATGAACAAACGAGTCATCGTGCTGGACCGTCCCAACCCGATCAATGGGATCGATCTCGAGGGCAACCTTCTCGACTCTCGCTTTCGTTCCTTCGTGGGTTGGCATCCCCTGCTGGTTCGACACGCGATGACGATGGCTGAGCTGGCTATTTACTTCCATTCGCAGCTCGCGACGAGATGTTTCGTGGAAGTCGTCGGCATGCAGGGGTGGAAGCGCGAAATGTTCTTCCGGGATACGGGTCTCCCCTGGATCCTCCCTTCGCCCAACATTCCTGCCGAGGAGACGGCGCTGGTCTACCCCGGAATGTGTCTGCTGGAGGGCACCAATGTTTCAGAGGGGCGGGGTACTACTCGCCCCTTCGAGTTGTCGGGTGCGCCCTGGGTCGATCCCCATGAGCTGGTTGAGATGCTCCAGGGAGAGGACCTGCCGGGGGCGGTGTTTCGGCCCGTCCATTTCGTTCCCACCTTCCACAAGTGGAGCGACCAGATGGTGGCGGGAGTCCAGATCCATGTGCGGGACAGATCTGCCTTTCGACCCTTCCGGACTGGTCTCGCCTTGCTCCTGGCCTATCGGGAGTCGGGCGGCTCGGAATTCAAATGGAAAGACCCGCCCTACGAGTACGTGACGGACAGACTGCCAATAGACATCATCTGCGGCACGGATAAGATTCGACACCAGATTGAACAACAGGTTCCTCTGCGGGATATCGAGCGTGGATGGGAGGAGGGTAGGCAGGCCTTCGAGACGCGGCGGAAGAAATGCCTGCTTTACTGACGCATTTGCTATATTGACTGCCACCGATGGGACACCTGGAAACTGAGGTCAAGATCAGCGTCGATGCGGCCAGTCTGGTCGAGATCCGTACCCGCCTTTCGGCGCTGGGTGCCCGGCCGCTTGCTGAGCGAGCCAAGGAGGAAAATCTTCTCTTCGATTTTCCAGATCATCGATTGGAGCGGGAAGGCTACGCTCTGCGGCTTCGCGCCTACGGCGAGGAGAACCTGCTCACCTTCAAGGGCAAGGCTCGGGAAGATTCCAGGGTGAAGGAACGGGAAGAGATCGAGACCTTGGTTTCGGATGGGGGCGCCACCAGGGAATTGCTCCTCTCCCTCGGTCTGGGCGTCTCTTTTCGCTATGACAAATACCGCGAGATCCATGAGCTTTTCCTGTCCGGAGAGAAGGTTGTCTTCTGCCTCGACGAGACTCCTGTCGGTGCTTTCGTCGAAATCGAGGGCTCGGAAGCGGCGATCGATGAGGCGGCTGCGCTCTTTGGTTGGGGATCCGACTCCTTCGTTCGAACCAACTACGTGGAGCTCTACCGACGAGGAGCCGAGAAGGGCCGCGAGCGATCCGAATCGTCACTGCCATGCAGGGAATGATCCTGGCAGCCGGCCTGGGCAGTCGGCTTCACCCCTTGACGCTATTTCGAGCCAAGCCGGCGATTCCATTTCTCAACCGTCCCCTGATCTGCCACGCGGTGGATTTTCTGCATCGGCTGCCTCTGTCTGAACTGATCGTGAACTTGCACCATCTGCCCGATTCGGTGATCTCGGCGCTGGGAGAGGCCGTTCTCCGGGTACACTACTCCCCCGAGGAAGCGCTTCTTGGAACAGCAGGAGCAGTAGGTCGAGTCCGAGCCCGGCTGAGCGCCGATCCCTTCGTCGTGTGCAACGGCAAGATCTATTTCGAGGAGGACCCTCGCCAGGTAGTCGACTTTCATCGGGATCGAGGAGCGATAGCCACGCTCGTCCTGGTACCAGAGTCAGGGGAGCAGGGATTTCGCCCGGTCCGAGTCAATCCCGCTGGCCAAGTTGTCGGGTTCGGACAGGTTGACCACCCCGAGGAGGAGCTCGCGTCCTACACCTTTACCGGCGTCCAGGTGCTGTCTCAACGTGCGCTTGATTTCATTCCGGAGGGACCCTCAGATTTGGTAGAGGACTTGTACTTGGGACTGATTCGGGAAGGCTATCCAGTCCTGGGTTTTATCAGCCAGGCACGCTGGTGCGAATGCAGTACCCCCAGACGCTACCTGAGAAAATCCCTGGAGGTGCTCGCTAGTCGAGGACTGCCGTGCCTGGCAGGCTCTACGCTGGAAGAGGATGCCTGCCATCAGTCCATCGTAGGTCAGAGGGTCGAAGTGTCGCCCGGCTCGAGTCTGAAGCAGTGTGTGGTCTGGGACGACGTGCGCATCGGTCCTGATTGTTCTCTGAGCAACACGATCGTCGTCTCCGACGTGCAACTGCCGCCGCGGACGAATCTTTCGGATGCAATCATCACGCCGACGAAAGGGAGTGATACGGACCAAGCCGACTACCGGATATGGCCCTTGACCTGAAATCCATGAGCGAAAAGATTCTTCCCCCGCTGCCGCAGAGACTGCGAGAGTTCATCCGACAAGAACTAGGGTCCAATCCCAGCCAGGAGAGCATCATCCCCTTGTTGGGTGATGCCTCCACCCGGAGCTACTTTCGTTATGTCTCCGACAAAAAGGAATCGTATATTCTCACCGTCTACCCCGAACCCTTCGAACCCGAGGCGTTCACTTATCTTCAGATGCACGCTCTCTTCTCTGAACTCGGACTGCCAGTCCCAGAACTAATCGCCCTGGATGGAAGCCTGGGGATCGTGCTTCAGGAGGATCTCGGAAACGAAACCCTTTTCAACCATCTTAAGACCGCGAGCCCGGAGGAACGCAAGCAGTTGATCCGCCGCGCCATCGACTATCTGATCAGGTTACAGCAGCACGGTATGGCTGCCTTGCAACCCGATTACGAGGCCTCCTGTTTGGCTTTGGACAAGGCGAAACTGGGTCAGGAGCTGGATTTCTTTCGAGAGCACTACCTGGAGGGCTACCGAGGACTGAGTAACGCCGGAGGACCAGCCTTGGCCCAGGAGTTTTCCACGCTGGTGACTGAGCTAGCACGGTCCCCTCGGTTACTCTGCCATCGGGACTACCATGTTCGAAATCTGATGCTCAAACAGGACCGGCTCTACGTCATCGACTTCCAGGATGCCAGGATGGGGCCCTCCTCCTATGACCTGGTATCCCTTTTGAAGGACTCGATTCAGCTGGAACCAGAGGAACTGGGGGCACAGGTTGACTACTATCTTGCAGCAGGACACGACGGGGATCGGGAGTGGTTCTACCGAGAGTTCGAGCTCATGTCGATTCAGCGGCTGCTGAAGGCGCTCGGTACCTATGGCTACCAGATCACGGTCAGGGGGAAGAGGGATACCTACCTGCCTTATATCCGAGGTTCCTTACAGAGGGTGTCCCTGTCCTTGCAGGCCGTCTCCGAATTCCCGTATATTCGATCCGTGGTGGAAAGGGAATTGGGTGCCCTATGAGTGACGTCTACATCGAAGCGATTGCGGCTCATGTTGGTGAAGAAGTCACGGTTCGGGGGTGGGTCTACAACAAGACAGACAAGGGTAAGCTGCGGTTTCTGCTGGTTCGTGACGGGACCGGAACCATCCAGGGCGTTGTGTTCCAGAAGAACGTTTCTGCGGAAGTGTTCGAAGCGGCTGATCGTCTGACCCAGGAGTCGTCTGTCTTGATGACGGGCACCGTGAGGGCCGATGATCGGGCGCCGGGCGGGTTCGAGATGGACGTGGCGCATCTGAGTGTGCTGCAGTTCGCGGCGGAGTACCCTATCACTCCCAAGGACCATGGGACCTCCTTCTTGATGGATCATCGTCATCTATGGCTACGTTCCTCTCGCCAGCACGCCATTCTACGGGTGCGCCACGAGATCATCCGGGCCTGTCGCGATTTTCTGGATGATCGTGGATTCATCCTGGTGGACACGCCACTACTGACACCGGTTTCTTGCGAAGGCACGACCAACCTTTTCAAGGTCGATTACTTTGATGAAGAGGCTTTCCTGAGCCAGAGTGGTCAGCTCTACAGTGAGGCATCCTGCATGGCCTTCGGCAAGGTCTATTGCTTTGGCCCTACCTTTCGGGCCGAGAAGTCGAAAACGCGTCGCCATCTGACCGAGTTCTGGATGGTGGAGCCCGAGGTGGCCTTTGCCGAACTAGACGATTCCATGGTACTGGCGGAGGAATTTGTTTCCTACATCGTGGCTCGGGTGCTGGAACAGCGTCGTGAGGAACTGGAGCGGCTGGAGCGCGATGTGTCCCTGCTGGAGAAGATTGCTCCACCCTTCCCCAGGATCAGTTATCAGGATGCCTTTACGCGGCTGGAGAAAAAGGGAACCGAGACGCCGCGCGGGGCTGACTTCGGAGGAACGGACGAGACCCTTATTTCCTCAGATTTCGAGCGGCCGGTCATCGTGCATCGGTATCCGATGGCGATCAAGCCTTTCTATATGCAGCCTGACCCCGACGACCCAGACCTGGCACTGTGTATGGACGTCCTTGCCCCGGAGGGCTACGGGGAGATCATCGGCGGCAGCCAGCGACTCCATGAACCGGACCTCCTGGCGCAGAGGATCCAGGAGCATGGGCTCTCCGAGGAAGCATTTCGCTGGTACTTCGATCTACGCCACTACGGATCCGTACCCCATTCCGGATTCGGCATGGGCGTCGAGCGTGTCCTCTCCTGGATCTGCGGTCTGAATCACGTCCGAGAGACGATACCGTTCCCGCGCATGTTGAATCGCCTCTATCCGTAAATAAGTCTGAACGTCTGAACGTCGCACGTCCCTTAGCCGGCAGCAAACAGCCTAAGGAGTGACGACTGCGGAGACCTGCAACTTCGAAGACTCGCTACCGGTGACCCATGACCTGGGACGTGGCACGTTCAGACGTTCCGACGTCTGATCTCTTCACGGGCAAGCGGTGCCTGTTTTTCTGATATCATCTCTCAAAGAAGGCTATGGAAACTCGACTCCTCGACGGTAAGAAAACAGCCAATCAAATTATGGCGGAGGTGTCACAAGAGATTGAAGAGGTGCGCACTCACGGTCTGGTGCCGGGACTCGCCGTGGTGCTGGTGGGGGACGATACTGCCTCCCGGATCTATGTTCGAAGCAAGACCCGCACCTGTGCGGAGCTGGGAATGCACTCGGAGCAGGTCGATCTGCCTGCGGAAACCAGCACCGAGCGATTGTTGGCTATCGTCCGAGGGTTGAATTCTCAGGATGGCATCGACGGCATCCTGATCCAGCTACCGCTACCCGATCAGATAGACACTGAACGGGTTCTCTCGGCAGTTGATCCTGCCAAGGATGTGGACGGTTTTCACCCGGTCAATGTCGGTCGGCTGCTTGCCGGTAGCCCCGGATTGGCCCCCTGTACACCCTTGGGAATTCTGGAATTGCTGCAACGTGAGGGGGTTGCCATAAAGGGTGCGGAGGCGGTCGTGGTTGGCCGCAGCAACATTGTTGGAAAGCCGGTTGCGGTGCTGCTGCTCCATCAGCACGCGACGGTGACGCTCTGTCACTCACGAACCCGAGATCTCCCTGAAGTATGCCGCCGAGCGGACATCCTGATAGCCGCTATCGGCCGGCCCGCCATGCTGACTCGGGACTACATCAAAGACGGTGCGGTCGTCGTCGATGTGGGGATCAACCGTGTCGATCGGCGCGAGGAGATCGCCGATCTGTACGGAAGCGATTCGGCCCGACTGGATCAGTGCGACAGGAAGGGATACACCCTGGTGGGGGACGTCCATCCTAGAGATCCACTGGGTGTCGCTGCCGCAGTAACGCCCGTCCCCGGAGGGGTGGGGCCACTCACGATCGCGTTGCTGATGAAGAACACCCTTCGTGCCTGTCTCCAACGACGCGGTCCGGCTTCCCAGGCAAGGCTCAGCTCCTTGCGAGCGTAAATCGTTAGAATGTCTATCTGATCGGGAAACATATTGAGATGAGAAAAGTAATTTTTTTCAGCCTGTTGGCGCTGATTACATCGGCCGCTGTTCATGTGAGCCCTGTCAAGAAGGTGAAGGTGGGAAAGGCTCCCACCTTCTCCTCCATGAGTCCAGACGGGCGCTTCTTGTTCGTTACCAATTTCGCATCGGATGAAATCTCGGTTGTGGACTGCTTGGCGAAAACGAGCGAGGAGTTCTATGCTGGCTACGAGCCTCTAGGGATTGCAGTCTCCCCGTTGGGGGACAAGATCTTTGTCACCAATTTGCGTTCCGGTCTGGTCAAGGTTATTGATGCGAAGACCTACGATATTCTTGACGACATCAAGGTCGGAGGCAGGCCAAGCAACATTGCTATTTCGCCCAAGGGCCAATTTCTCTTCGTGACCAACTATGGAAGAGGAAAGATAGGCCGAGTGGACGTGATCGACGCCTCGTCACACCGGGTTACCAAGACCATCGAGATGGGTGTTCGTCCCATAGTAGCAGTTGTCTCACCCCTGGGAGACCAGCTCTTCGTGGTCTGTGGCGGGTCGAACGACCTCTACGTGATTGACATCAATACGCTCACGATCAGGAAGCAGATTCCGGTTGGGCTTAGTCCCGATGGCGCTGCTATTACTCAGGATGGGGACACCCTCTACGTTTCGAACAGCGGCTCTAACGATCTCTCCGTGGTCGATCTGATCGACCTGCAGGAGATACGCAGGGTTCGAGTCGGCCAAAAGCCTTTTTCGATTTCCGTCAACCAGCAGGGCCATATCTTCGTGGTGGAGACCGGGAGCCGCACCCTGAGCATACTCAGTCCAGAGTTCGAAAAGATCCAGAGCCTCAAGTTGGGAAAGAAGCCCATCGATATCCAGCTCTCGCCCGATAGTCGACACGCCTATGTCACCGACGAAAAGGACAACCGTGTCCTGATCTTCGAGATCACCGGTCTAACCTGAAACTTCATTCGCAAACGTGGCTTCGGTCTCCAGGCCGAAGGTCCTCTTCCTTCGAGCCTTTGGCTCGATGCACGGCGGCCTGGAGACCGCCGCCACGCCCTGACGCGAAGTTTCTTTCGTGGACATCCGGCGCAGCCGGGGTCGGGTTGGGTTGAAACTCGATTGGTCAGGGCTGTTCCGCCCGGAACCAATCGATGAAGCGCGCAACACCTACTTCGATCGGCGTGCGAGGTGAGTACCCCAGCCGATCCTTGGCGCGGGATATGTCGGCATGGGTCAAGGGGACGTCTCCGGGTTGGGCTGGCATCAGTCGAATGCGAGCTTTCTTGCCGAGGTTCTGTTCAATTAGATGGATCAGATCAAGCAGGCGAATCGTCCGGGAGTTGCCCAGATTGAAGATTTCGAATCCTGAAGGATGCTCGAGGGCGGCCAGGATTCCCTGGACAATGTCGTCGACATAGGTGTAGTCGCGCTCTGATTCGCCCCTGTGATAGACCGCTATCTCCTCTCCGTTCCAAACCTTGCGCGTGAAGCTATGAATGGCCATCTCGGGCCGCTGACGAGGTCCGTAGACGGTGAAGAATCGCAGGCAAGTGATGGGTAGGGCGTAGTTGTGCGAGTAGGCAAAGGCGAGAAGCTCGCCGGCCCGTTTGGTGGCGGCGTATGGGGATATCGGGTGGGGTACGGGATCGTCCTCTTGAAAAGGAGACTTGCTTTGGGCCCCGTAGACCGATGAGGAACTTCCGAATATGAAATGCTCGACTTTGAACTTCTGGGCCAGGTCCAACAAGTTTACCGTTCCGGTGATATTTACCTGGCTATAGAGTCCCGGCTCGATCAGAGAGGGGCGCACGCCGGCACGGGCGGCCAGATGTACGACCACCTGGGGCCGATGTTGTTCGAACACCTCCAGTAGGACATTCTCATCCAGCAGGTTTTCCCGGTAGAGGATGAACTCTCCTTTGGTCCGCACCTTTTCCAGATTGCGTTCCTTGATCGAAGGATCGTAGAAGGCGTCGAGGTTGTCCAGGATCACGAGGTCGTCTCGCCGCTCGACAAATCGTTCAGCCAGGTGAGATCCAATGAATCCGGCTCCTCCCGTCAACAGAATTCTCACGGCACCTCCGTTCGAGTGGTGAATCTGGTGAAGTGCTCTTCCTTCTTGAGGAGGGTATAGAAAAGAGCTCCCGGCAGGCCAGCCAGAAGCAGCACCACGTAGTTCAACAGGGACAGGGTAATCGACACTTCGGCGGGGAGGCTGGAGAAAAGCAGGAGATAGGCTCCTTCGCGCAGGCCAAAGCCGCTTATCGTCAGTGGGATCAGAAGGGTCAGGTTGATCAGTGGAATGAAGACCAAGAAGGTGGAGAAGGGGGTGGTTACACCGATAGCCTGGGCCAGGATCCACATGACGAGAATAGAGTCGATCTGCACAATCAGGGAAAATATGAGACTTGCCCCCAGGGCCCGTCCATCTCTTCGCAGGGTCTGAAGGCCTCGATAGATCAACTCCAGCTTGGCCGCGATCGACTCGAAGCCCCAGCTCTTCAGCAGAAGATCCAGTTGTGTGTGGATCCAGGGCAAGAACAACAGCAGATTGATCAAGGTGTAGCCTGCCAGGAGCATCAGAAACAGGTAGACGGCCCGGAATCCGGAGACTTCGAGGTCGGATAGGGCAGAGGAAACTGTTCCGATCAACAGCAGAGCGCAGAGACCGCTGCTACGTTCCAAGAGAATGGTCGTGAGGATGCTCGAGACCCCCCGTTCGACCTTCCTCGATAGATAGAAGGCACGGATGAAGTCACCCCCGATGCCGGTGGGGAGAAACAGGTTGAAGAAGTTGCCGATGAGGGCCAACCTTAGCAGGGGTAGGAAACCCACCCGGACTTCGAAATTTCGCAAAATCAAGCTCCACCTCTGGACCGCCGGAAAAGCGGACAAGAGCTGCAGCGAGAAGGCAAGAAACACCCAGGCTGGGTTCAGGGAGGAAAGGGTCTCCGAGAATTTTTCCAGGTCCACCTGGGATAGGACTATGACGAGCAGCGCTAAGCTGAAAAGTAGTTTGAGAACGGTCCTTGATCGCTGTGACATTGGGGTCGAGGGATTGTGACAGAACCGCCGAAGGGTGGTCAAATTGGTCCTCCACCCAGGCATCGACTATAATGCGGGAGTGCCCGTCTATGAGTACCTTTGCCAGGCCTGTGGAAGACAATTCTCGCGTTTTTTCTGGAGAATGTCTGAAGCCGAGGGGACTCGCTGTCGCTGCGGAAGTGATGCTTTGGAACAGCTCGTGTCCCGGGTCTCCATGCAGCGTTCTGAGGAGAGCCGGATGGAGAGTCTGGCCGACCCTGAAAAGTGGGGTGACCTCGATGAAAACGATCCGGTCGCAATGGCAAAGATGATGAAGCAACTCGGGGGGGAACTTGGTGAGGATATGGGCCCCGAATTCAACGAAGTGGTGGACAGGCTCGAATCGGGCGAGGACCCCGACTCCATCGAGAGCTCCTTTGGCGAGGAGGGTAGCCCTGGGTCAGCCTCAGCCGCCGATACCGACAACCTGTTCTAATCCACCCCGGATCTTCGCTCGCCGGCCCATTGATTGTCTGGTGCCTTTTTGGACTTCGAGTCGGTCAAGAGAAAACGCGCCGAGGCTACGATACATAGAACCGCAAGGACCGTTTCTGAGATGAGGCTGGCCAGCGCCGCCCCCTGACTTTCCATTTTGGAAATCAATAGCAGACTGGCTCCCACCGCTACTACCGCTGCGACACCCCTGACCCACGGAAAGAATCGGATCAGTTCAAGCTGGCTCAGGATAACGTTGCTGAAGGCCATTCCCACGAAGATCGGAGGGAGACTCCAGGCCAGAATCGACAGAATCTCGCCAGCTGAGGAGTACTCCTGTCCGAAGAGCAACACGACCAGTTCGGTTGCAAAGCGGAGCAACAACAGCGTCAAGATCAGAGATGAGGCAGCCATCCACAGAGACGACTTCGCCAGCAGCGAACGTACCCGCTTTCGATCTCCTTGATGTGAAGCCATCACGGGTAGAACCGCGCTGAGTATCGCTACCGGGATGTTGGCCAGGACCGAGCTGATCCGAAAGGCTGCAGAGAAGAGGCCGGTCTGGAAATTGTTGACCAGAAACGGAAGCAGGGTAATCGAGACCTTGGAAGAAGTTGTGTAGAAGAGGCTCCCGAGGCCAACCGGAAGGGACTCCCGGATCATTTCTCTCCAGTAGGCAGTCCCGCTGAGTTCCACTTTGTGCACCGACCTCTCGAAGATCCGGTAGTTGATGCCCAGGGCCAACGAGGTCGCCAAAACATAGGCCAGTCCCAGGGAAATCAGTTTTCCTCCTGAGAGGAGCAGTCCGATGCCAAAAACGATGTGCAAGGTGGATATGAGAACAGCATTGAGACTGCCCAGGTAGAGTTTGCCGTGCGCCTGAAAGCCGATGTTCAGGGACAGGTTGGTCGAGTGCGAAACCGTGCCCAAGCCAAACAGCAGCAGGGCCAGGCGCATCTCTCCGGAATCGCCGATCACGAGCGAAAGAAGCAGCATCACGCCCAGTAGGCCTGCAGATAGCAGAAGCTTGAGGGAATAGAAACCGGAGAAGAGGCCGAGGGCCTCTTCGGGTTCAGAAGAAATCCTCCGAATCGCGGTATTGTGCAGTCCCAGGTCTCCGCTAGCCACCAGGATCTGGGTGATCGCCCAGACGAACGCGAATCTCCCGAAGTCCTCGACTCCCAGAAACCGTGCAGTGATGATCCCAAACAACGCCTGTAGCAGCGCGCTGCTGAAGAGCCCAGCCAGTTGAGCAGCCGCATTGTATGCGATCATGCCAATAGAATAAGGTTCCAAGTTCCAAGGTTCCAATACCCAAGCCAAACGCAGGATCCGGGTCCCGAAGACCGGTTCGCCGAAGTAAACTGCACTGGTTTGGGAATTGGTGCTTGGGGTTTAATTGGGAATTGGTCCCTTGGGACTTGGGATTTACTAGAAATGGGTCGAATGTTTTTTTCTCGCACTGAAATAGCCGTCATCTTCTTATAC
This sequence comes from Acidobacteriota bacterium, assembly GCA_047514575.1. GTDB lineage: Bacteria > Acidobacteriota > UBA6911 > RPQK01 > JAJDTT01 > CAUZIZ01. The sequence goes on from JAKZYH010000716.1 coordinate 16,028, forward strand.
CTTTTCTCCGGGTTGGTGCATACGACCATCGATACGGGATCCCTGCAGGGATTGGCGCATCTGCGAATTGGACCCGTCGTGCTGGCTCCTCCTCTGGTATTGTCGGGTGATTCACCCCATTACCTCGTTTCCGTCAACAGTCTGATTGAAGATGGGGACTTCGATCTTGCCAACAATTATCGACAGGCGGAGCAGGGAGATTGGGATCTAGGGGCCCGTTTCCGCGGAGTTCAGATTGATCACCACGCAGATCGGGATCGGCTCGGCAGAGAGCGGGGGACGCACTCCCCTTTCTTCGCTCTTTTGCTGGCGGTCGTGACTTGGCCTTTTCGGGGAACGGCCTGGGTTGAGCCCGTCTGTATCTGGGTGACTCAGATCGTGACTCTGGCTGGACTCTTGTGGTTCGGACGCCGATTCTCTCTGGGTAGCCCTTGGCTTCTCGCTCTGGCTCTGGCGACGCCGCTGTGGTGTTACTCTCGGGACCTATGGACCGAGCCATGGGTCGCTTCCATTTGGATCGCAATGCTCCACTGCCGAAGCTCTGCGCGGGTCAGCCTTCTAGGATTCTCGGGAGCCCTTCTCAAGTATCCGTTCGCGGTGGTGCCGATTGCCATGGGGTGTGTAGCGATTTGGGAAAAGAGGTTTAGGGACGGGTGCTCTTTGATAGCCTCTGCTGCCCTGGCGCTGGTCGTCACCGTCCTGAGCGTTCAGTATCTGTTCTGGGAAGTCGGCCACTTCAGCTTCTTCCACTCCGGCAGCCACCTTGGCTTCGACTGGCCCTTCGATGGGATGTTCGGTCTGCTGCTTTCCCCGAGCAAAGGGATCCTCTGGTTCTTTCCCTTTCTAGCCTGGGGTCTTTGGGCACTCAGGCACTCCAGGCCCCTGTCCATGTA
>JAKZYH010000717.1:0-5493 GCA_047514575.1 Acidobacteriota bacterium
GACCCGTGCTGGCGTAAACCTGGCCGATGTTGTTGAGGGTGGTGGCCATTCCCGCGCGGTCGCCTACCTCCTCCCTAAGGGGAAGGGCCTTACCGTAGTACTCCAGCGCCCGCTCCGGCTGACCCGTCCTGTCGTAAACATGGCCGATGTTGTTGAGGGTGGCGGCCATTCCCGCGCGGTCGCCTACCTCCTCATACATCTTAAAGGCATCAAGGTAGAGGCGCCTGGCCTCGTCTACCTCTCCCAGCACCTCCTTGGCCGCGGCAAGATAGTTGAGTGTCGAGGCATCGTGTTCAAGCTCCAACGTCTTCAGGCACAGGTCCTTAACAGCCTGAAAGCGAGAGAAACCTAGCCATGCCCCTGCAAGCCTTCCAGTCATGTCCTGGGCAATGTCGGCCTCTCCGCCCAAAATTGCGAGGCGGTGTACCTCCTGCAGCTGTTCCTCAGTGGGCATCATCTCCTCCCGTCACCCAGAGGTGATACAGCGACCTTGCACCCGCGCTGCAAGCTTGCTTCGTCTCCTCATCACTGATCCCGTCGGTAAGCAGAGGCAACAGGACATTCGAGACCAGATAGCGGGGGCTTTTCTCAATGGGATCGATGCCTGCTTCCATTAGACCTAGAGATACTGCCCGTTCCAGGTGAAGATCCTCCCAGCTATCTCCAACCACCGCCCGAACGGCCTCCAGAGGCACAGGCAGTTCGAAGACATTTACGAGAGCCAGCATTCGCCGCAACGCCTTTTTCTGACCCTCGAGAAGCTTCGCCGCTAACACACTCTCTCGGAAATCCTCAGCCTTGGCCTCCATGCTTGACAGGATCGCGTCGTGGTCGGTTTGAGCGTCCGATAGAACACGGTCAAGCCACTCCAACAGCCGGGGGTTCCCTGCAGAGGTCGCGATGGCCCGTTCCCTGAGTTCTTGTGGGGTGTCGGAATCGATTCTCAAGGCAGAAGAGAGCTGCAGCTTCTTTTCCAACTCGGCGCCCTGCATTGACTCGAGTCCCTCTTCATGGACGCGAGCCCCAGCAGGAAGGGGAAAGCTGAAACGGCTGGTGATTACCACGCGGCTTCTAGACTTCTCTGAACGAATAGCTTCTAGAAGGGCCGAGAGGACATCCAGTGCCTCCGGCTTGGCAAGGTACTCACCGCTGGCTGAGGGGTCCAAGTTACCATTCTCAAAGTCGTCGAAAACGAAGAGGCAGGGCAACGTAGCCATGGGGCCACGGAGTAGGAACTGCAACCGGGTGCCAAACCCCACCTCGGTATCGTTCAGTATCTTGTCGGCCTTCTTGACCGTTTCGATGTCGGGAAGCTTGACCTTACGTGTGAGATTGAGAACCTCCCGTTTGTTGATCTTCCCAAGCCAGACGGCTCGCTGATGTGTCGCACTCATCCTCTCGCAAATGCGAGCTGCCAGGGTGCTCTTGCCCAGACCTCCCATGCCTCGGAGAAGAAGGGCTTCGTGGGTAGAGTCGGGGCGGCTGATAGCCCTCAGACATCTCTGGATCGGTCGCCTTCTTCCCACGAACGCCTCACGGGATGCGACCTTCGACTTTCCCAATGCATCCAGGAAGTCCTCACTGGCCTGGCGGCCTTGCAGAGGTAACCTTCCGGGCGTGTTCGCTCGTGAGACCATCTCAGAAAGAGGTGTGGCATCAGCGTACAAGCGTAGTAGATGCCAGTTGGGATTGTCCTTCTCGAAAAGGTGCTGACGCGCCCTTGCCACCGCCTCGTCAATTCTGGTGCCGGTGCCCAGGGAAGAGTAGAGCCTGGAGGCAAGGGTGTTGGCCGCGGTGTCGCCTACGGGCAAGGCCCATCCCAGCACAGCAGGCGCTCCCACGGACACCAGCTCCTCGCTCATGGACGGAAGCCCACCCTGGTCCGGCGCCTGCCCCGTTTTGCAGCCCGACAGGAACACAAGACGCGGCCACATCCCTTGAAAGGCCTCTGCAATCTCCTCTGCCGTCGCGTCTTCACGTAGTCCCAGATCGTTCTCCATGACGAAACGAGGTACGCCCTCTATGACGTTAGCGTGACCGCTGAGGTGAAATACATCGAAGTAGCCCGGTCCAAAAGACCCTACCAAAAACTGGAGACCCTCTAGAGTGCCGCTCTCTTCCACTATCAACTCGATCGCCTGATTCCTGGTAGCTTGGAGGATGATCCGCTCTTCAGCCTCAAAGTTCAGCACCGGGTGCACGTCCTCCGGGGAGGTTGCCAAGAACAGCACTCGGAGCGGCCGGTTTTCGACCTTAGCGAGAACTTTGTTGTCGGTGACCTTCCGTACGGGTGTGAACGGCCTGAGGGGATTGGTACAGAGGTAGCCCGAACCCGAGGCCATCAGCTCCCAGGGCAGGTGGCGTAGTTGCTCTTCTACGTCAATGTGCAGGGCCAGGCCTTCAGGATCGTCGACTATCCGCTTCAGCCAGCGCTCGGTAGGGCCGTCAGCCCATTCGTATAGCAGCTGTCCAATTCTGGAAAGGCTAGGAGCGACCTTCCGATAACTCTCTTCCACTTCTCGCGAGAATTGGTCGATGTGCACCCTGTCCAGCGGTCGTGAATCGATGAGCGTACCATCCTCCCTTTTCCACTGGAGCGTGGGAACTTCCTCTGTCTTTTGGAATACCTCCAGGCGATAAGTCTTCATGGGACCACTCCACGTTGGTAGGCGCGATTCGATGCTATCTACTCATCTTCGCCGAGCAGAATCTCGAGCTGGTTCTGATCGATCCCTGCTAACTCGATGACGTGCCCCCCTGCCGTCCGTATGGTTACCTGGGTTGCACTCGCTTGTCTGCTTTGCCACCAGTTCCAGATGACGCCAGCGGCTTGGACCGCTGCTAGGGCGACAGAAACAACTGTCATTGGGTCCACACCTTTTCAGTTTCGGCGTAGAGCTGCACTTTCCCTTGCTTGACGGCGAGACATTTCTCGAGTTCCTGCGCCAGCTGGCCTCGGTCTTCTCCTTTGATTTCGATAGTGAAATCTACCATGAGTTGTTCTCCGTCAGGCACCCAATTCCTCTTCCAACTGTGCCAGCATAGCTTTGTCTGATTCCAGATCGGGGCCTTGCACCAGCGTGTCTAGCTCCACAACCTGTCTCAGCTCCTCGACAGCCGACTGCAACTTCCCCTGGTCCCTGTAAATCATAGCCATGTTGTACCGAGTGACACTCTCTCCCGCGCGGTCGCCTACCTCCTCTTTAAGGGGAAGGGCCTTACCAAAGTACTCCATCGCCCGCTCCGGCTGACCCGTGCTGGCGTAAACCTGGCCGATGTTGTTGAGGGTGGTGGCCATTCCCGCGCGGTCGCCTACCTCCTCCCTAAGGGGAAGGGCCTTACCGTAGTACTCCAGCGCCCGCTCCGGCCGACCCGTGCTGGCGTAGACCCCGCCGATGTTGTTGAGGGTGACGGCCATTCCCGCGCGGTCGCCTACCTCCTCATACATCTTAAAGGCATCAAGGTAGAGGCGCCTGGCCTCGTCTACCTCTCCCAGCACCTCCTTGGCCTGGGCAAGATGGTTGAGTGTCGATGCATCGTGTTCAAGCTCCAACGTCTTCAGGCACAGGTCCTTAACATCCTGAAAGCGGGAGAAACCTAGCCATGCCCCTGCAAGCCTTCCAGTCATGTCCTGGGCAATGTCGGCCTCTCCGCCCAAAATTGCGAGGCGGTGTACCTCCTGCAGCTGCTCCTCAGTGGGCAATAGAGATCTCCACGAATGGCACTAGGAAGCCAGTCCAGGCTTCTCCTGTTAATCCCCTTCACCGGAAGTTAGTCCGGCAACGCTGACTCGATGAAGACGAAAGTCGATTCTGAATTGGTGTAATCAATAACCAAACTATGGCTTGGAAACTCTGATCTTAGGTCGTTACTCCGAGAGAAGCAAATGATCCAAATCATCCGGTGGAATCGATTCCGGACCAGACTGGCAGATGCTTGGAGAGCAGACTGACTTGACCGATAGGTCTGGAAGAAAATCATTTGTTTTTGGGACAGTCTAAAACGCCAATCTGGAGCCAGCTATTAAGGGCCTTTTAGCGCCCCATTTCCGCAGGGTTTTTGGGACACTAGAAATGGAGTGTGCTGAAACGGGACCAAATGGAGCGACCAACAGGCAAAGAGATGAAAACGGAAGCGGGAACAAGTACGCCGGTGTCGGAGTCGCCACGGGTATCTCCGTAGGGGTCGTAATTGTGGCGGCCACAGATGACATGGGCGTGTGGCTTGCCATTGGTATCGTGGATAGTCGGCACCCGATCTTACAGACAGCGTCCGATTTGATCGCAATCGAACGGCCGCTTTCACCCGCGGAAGCCGCCGTTGGGCTGCGATCAAATCGAGTGGCGGTGTGATAGCGCAGATCTGACCGAAAAAAGGTCTCAGAGTAGATCGTCTCTGAACGACCGGTTCCGCTTAGAAGCGGTCAGTCAAATTTCCAGCGGAAACGTCGAACGAACAACAGCCGTTTTCCGCGAAGACTTCAGCCGCCGGGCGAGCGAGGATAGCGAAAGCCTACTCGGGTCCACGGTCAGGCAGCGGCATACATGCAGGCCGAAAAAACTTCGGATTGTTGCTCTCGTCTCTCAAGAGAACACTCTGTGAGGACTCCTCTGCGGGCTGCCCCGTCGAAATCTCTGCGAACAACGCTTGCAGCGACACAAACCTATTATCCATCCCTGATTTGACCCCGTTCCTTTTGATCGCGAAATGAACACTGAAGGCATCGATGAAATCCGCGGCTTCCAGATTCTCTATATTGCTAGCTTCCGGAGAGTTCTTGACAATACGTGAACCGTGGTCCCCATGCACTATCACGATGGCATTCTCCCATACACCCGTTCGCTTCATTCCATCGAAAAGCTCACGCAGCTTATCGTTTGTACAGTCGAGTTGGTCGAGATAGCGCTCATACCTTATCCGGCGGCTCTCGCTTGTATTGTATAAGGGTGGAGCCAAGTCCGGATCACCACTATACAGCCAGGGTGTCCCGACCGGCAGGAGCGCGCACTCGGCATCGTATGTATACGGGGAGTGGGGCAGTAACAAGTGGGCGAAGATCAGCGTACCCGACTCGATCTCGGAAGCTTCTTCAATGACCCTCTGAAGCAGCAACATCGACGGGATTGCGCCGATTGCCTCCCGGCCAAAGCTCAATTCGGGTAGTCCCATTTGGTGGGCGACTTTCTGGTATGCGAGTGTCACGGCGAAATAGACAAAGGATTGGTGCGTATACATTCCATAGACGAGCGCAAACTTCTGAATGAAGGCAACATCCGCTTCTTGCAATAGGTGAAGGCTGAACGCCGGGTAGGTCTCACAGAGATCGAAGTCGGCACCGGAACAAAAATTCAAAACCCTTTCTGGTTGATACACGCGAATACGATAGCCCTGCCTCGCTATCCTCTCGAAATAGTTTGATGCTTCATGTCCTGGCACAGTGAAGTTGAAGACCCTAGGCAGTGAGTGAGGTGTAGTCGCGAACCTGCTATAAAC
>JAKZYH010000718.1:0-4935 GCA_047514575.1 Acidobacteriota bacterium
TCTAACCAAGGCAGGTCCCCTTCCCAAATCAGGTCCAGCAGCTTCAGGGCCCAAAACAACCCCCTTCTTTCACCATCGCCCCAAAGCCCCGTTACATAAGGCTTTCAGCTATACCTCGAAAAATAGACCGGACAGCAGTGCAAGATACAAGATACAAACAAGTTACAAGTCACAAGCACCAAGTTCCAAACGGCGCCTTTGGTGCTTGGAATTTGAGATTTGTTTGTACCTTGTATCTTGTACCTTTCTACAGGCCGCCCGGGTTGGACTGCGATCGCGAAGGAGATCCATGTCTGGAAAAATCCGCGAGTATTCGTCTGACGGAATCACCATAACCTACGACGTCAAGCGCTGCATTCATGCTGCCGAGTGCGTCCATGGTTCACCTCAGGTCTTTGATCCCGAACGTAAGCCCTGGATCGACGCCGGAAAGGGTGCTCCCAGCGAGATCGTCCAGACGGTGCTGAAGTGTCCCACCCGCGCCCTCCACTTCGAGCGTCACGATGGAGGAGAGAGCGAAGTTGCTCCAGATCGTAGTTCTGCCTCGATCGCCGCGAATGGCCCCCTCTACCTCGAGGGAGACCTGACATTGAGCCTGCCTGATGGCGGCTCTCTCAGGGAGACGCGGGTGGCGCTGTGCCGCTGCGGCAGTTCCCAGAACAAACCTTTTTGCGACAACACTCACCTGGAGACGAAGTTCTCTGATCCCGGTGGGCTCGACGTCCAACGCAGTGGCTCGAGCAAGGTTGAAGAGGAAGGAGGCGAGTTGAAAATCCGCTCGGCTCCCAATGGCCCCTTGCTGCTCCAGGGCCCGGTAACCATCAAGAGCGCCGATGGAGTCGATCAAACGACCACCGCAAGATGCGCCCTGTGTCGATGTGGCGAGTCAGAGAACAAACCCTTCTGCGATGGGACTCACGGCAGGGTCAATTTCCAGGCCCCCTGACCCGGATGCTTCATAGGGCTCTGAATTTGATCAAGACCGCTGCCGCTAGAATGAGCGCCCACACAACGGCCCGATACTCGCGATTCGAAGTCACCGTTGCCCAGCGAAACTCCCTCTCCTCCGCGGGGGTCAGTTCTGAAGGCAGTCGCCTACCAGGCAGGGGGGAAAAACAAGGCACAGCGGCTCGATAGGCTCTGTAGGAATCTCCCAATCCCTCCATCTCCCGTTCCTCCATTCTGATCACCGGAAAATGGAGTGCTGAAAAGATCAGAAGGAACAGCCCGATGAGCCAGAGCTGGGCGCCCGCTACGGTGAAGCCCAGTCCGATCAGAAACGAGCCGAGATAGAGGGGATTGCGTGTGCGTCGATAGGGGCCAGAGATAGTAAGCCCCTGAAACTTCTTCAGGTGGCCAGCCGCCCACATCCTGAGGGCCAGACCCATCAGCACCAGGAGCAGACCAGGACCCAGCCAGACAAGCTCCGGCTTCGCAAAGTACAAGTAGAGAATCGCATAGAGGATGGACGCCGGAACGCGGACTCTCTGTACTGTCGTCAACGGGAATCTGACAGATCGTGTCTAAGCAGAGCTCGTACGCCCAGGCTGAGCAGGCAGATACCCATAGTGATGAATCCCCATTCCGAGAGTGTGGGGATATCTACTTGCGTTGGAGGGCCGGCCATCGCCGATACAGACAGCAAAGAGACTGCAAACAGGGTGACCGAGAAAGTAGAGACACGCTTATTGCTCATGTCGACTCTCCTTCGTGCTTATGCAGTATCAGCATAACCTCGTGAAACAGGTCAGGCTGTAAGTTTACACAAAACGGTGACATCGAGGAGTGATAAAAGAGCGACGGCGGGTTTGGAGAACAAACGATTGGACGAAGGCAATCGGGAATGACAGCTCAGTTCAGAGAATTGGGTTTGGTGGGCCTAGATAGATTCGAACTATCGACCTCACGCTTATCAGGCGTGCGCTCTAACCAACTGAGCTATAGGCCCACGAACGGTAGAGTATAGCTTAGCGCTGTCCGCGTTGACAAGAATTCTACCCGGGTCGATCGGGGGTGGGTAGCAGTGCCGAAACTCCGGTATCAGCCCTGTTGGCCTGGGTGGACGGATGCAGATAGAATGGGATCCGTGTCCCGTGACATCGGATCTCAACTGCCTTCGGATTTAGTCTCGGAGTTGTCCAGGGAGAGCCCTCGTCCGAGTGCGATTCCCTTGATCAGTGTCGATCAGGATGGCTTTCCACACGTGGCGCTTGTCTCCTACTTCGAACTCTTCCTGGTCGGGAGGAAGCTCCATTTCTTCATCCACAAATCGAGCCGCACTACCAAGTTTCTACGTGCCCGACGTTCCTGTACCCTTGCCTTCGTGCACGCTGATTACGTCTACTATGTGAAGGGCCGGGCACGCTGGCTCCAGGACAACGAACAAAGGTCGGTTTTCAGGCTTCAAGTGGAATCGGTGATGCAAGATTTTCCAACAGCGGACGAGAGGAGCGTGTCTCTCAAACACGGAATCCGCTTCGAAGGTGAAGAGGCCGATATTCACGAGCGGATAAAACTCCGAGACGTGGTCAAATCTCTTAGCGTGAAGCCCGCTAGTTGAACACCTATCTGGGAAAGGAGCAAAAATGAGTCTAGTAGACCGCCAACGCATCGCACTCACCCTGGAGGGCGCCAAGCTGATGATGAAAGCTGCCGAGGAAAAGGCCGCCCAGATCGGAGTGGACATGGACATCGCCATCGTTGACGACGGCACCAATCTTCTTTGCTTCCATCGGATGGACGGAGCCAAGATTACCAGTATCGATGTGGCGATCAACAAGGCCTTCACGGCGGCCGGCGCCCGAGTCCCGACCTCGAAATATGGCGAGCTCGCGGCTCCCGGCGCCAAGGCGTTCGGAATTCACGTCAGCAACCGGGGACGCTTCATGATCCTGGGTGGCGGCCTGCCGATTCTGGTTGATGGACAGCCCATTGGTGGAATCGGCTGCAGTAGTGGTACCGTGGATCAGGACGCGGAGGTCGCGCAGGCGGGCATCGACGCCCTCCTGGCAGGTCTCTAGAGAGCGAGATCACTGAGATGACCAAAGAAACCGACGTTGTTGTCATTGGAAGTGGACCCGGAGGATATACCGCGGCCTTCCGCCTGGCCGACCTGGGGCTCAAGACGATCCTGGTCGACGCCCGGAAGAAGCCCGGGGGAGAGTGTCTTCACAACGGCTGTATCCCTTCCAAAGCTCTTCTCCATGTGGCGGGGCTTCTGGAGGAGATGCGAGCCGCCGAGCAGTTTGGCGTCCGGGTCGCTGAACCGACGATCGAGCTGCAGACCCTGCGGGATTGGAAAAATAACCTGATTGGCAATCTGAGTTCCGGCATCGCTCAGTTGGGAGGCCGCCGGGGAGTCGAATTCGCGGACGGCCGGGCTCGCTTCGAAGACTCCCAGACGCTCCTGGTAGAAAACGAAGGCGTTTCGAGAATCACCTTCAAACACGCCATCCTGGCCACCGGATCCCGTCCGCTGAAGCTTCCCGGACTCGGGGCAGAGAGCAATCTGGTCATGGATTCTACTGAGGCTTTGGCCCTGGAAAGAATACCGGAAACCCTCCTGGTAGTTGGCGGTGGCTACATCGGATTGGAGCTGGGAACCGTCTATGCGGCACTGGGCAGTAGCGTGACACTGGTTGAGCTCACCGACGGGCTGCTCCCGGGTGTGGATCGAGACCTGGTACGTCCAGTGGAGCGGCGCATCAAGCAGCTCTTTGAACAAGTGAGCCTCAACACCAAAGTGATCTCTTTCCAGGATCGAGGCGATCACCTGCAGGCCGAGTTTGAGGGCGATATCGATATCCCGCATGCCACCTTCGAGCGCATGTTCGTTGCGGTGGGTCGGCGACCCAATTCGGACAACCTGGGCCTGGAGCATACGCGCGCATCGATCGACGATCAGGGGTTCATTGGAATCGACGCGCAGTGTCGAACCGCCGATCCCTCCATCTTCGCCATCGGCGACGTCGCCGGACAGCCCATGCTCGCCCACAAGGCGATGCGCGAAGGCAAGGTAGCGGCTGAAGTAATCGCGGGACAAGCTTCGAGTTTTGACAATCAGGCCATTCCAGCCGTGGTGTTCACCGACCCCGAGATCTCCTGGTGCGGCTTGACCGAGGAAGAGGCGAAGCGCGAGGGAAAACAGGTTCAAATCTCGCGGTTCCCCTGGAGCGCCTCCGGCCGGGCGGCTACTCTGGGCCGAACGGAGGGATTGACCAAGATGATATCCGAGCCTGAAACGGGACGGATATTGGGTGTAGGAATCGTGGGTTCCAACGCCGGTGAACTGATCGCCGAGGCAGTCTTGGCAGTCGAAATGGCGGCGGTGGCGGAAGATATTGGGATGTCAATCCACCCCCACCCCACGCTTTCCGAGACTCTGGGGGAAGCTGCGGAAGCCCTCCTGGGACGTGCTACTCACATCTCTCGCAGGGCTTCGACTGTCTCCGGCGGGTGATGAAAGAGGCTAACGGATTTTCCTCCCAAGCCAGGTATTGGGAGGACCGATCCGAACCCGGACTAGCCGAAGCTTGCGATTGCCTCGCTCTCATCACTGAAGGAATCGAAGACGGTGAGAAGCTTGGTAATCGCGAGAAGTTCCTTCAGCTTCTTGGTCAGGTTCAGCAACTTCAGTTGGCCGCCCGCATTGGTGACCGTGGTAAAGGAGCTCACCAGCTCACCAATACCGGAGCTGTCTACCATGCCCACGGCTCCAAGATTGAGTAGGATGTCCTTGCTTCCTGCGGCCAGCAGCTCGCGAATCTTATTCTTGATCTCTATGCTTCCTTCTCCGATCACTAGTGTCCGGTTTGATGTTGTTGATTCCAAAGGACTTAAAGCTCGCTTAACTGTAAGATTATAATCACTCTACTCCTATCCCCCTACAAACAAAGGCTTTAGCCGTCTTCCGAACAAGTTCCGCTGTCTCCACTT
>JAKZYH010000719.1:0-7896 GCA_047514575.1 Acidobacteriota bacterium
GAACTACACTACCAGTGGAGGAGGTACTGTTCAGGTGGAGCTGCAGGATTCCTCGGGTAAGCCGATTCCTGGCTTCAACCTAAACGAATGCCCACCCATCTTTGGGGATAGGGTCGCCGCTACCGTCCCATGGAGACCGGGTGCGAACACCGGGTCGCTCTCGGGGAAACCTATTCGCATGCGCTTGCGCTTGAGGGATGCCGACGTGTTTGCCTTCCGCTTCCATAGCGACCATGGGTGATAGGGTGTCTGGGCCCCATGTATCTCGGGTCGTAGGGGTGGTATCCAAGCCGCCGTACTCTTCTGTCGAGCTCCTGGCTCGACACCGGGCGGCCTGGAGACCACCCCTACACCCAAAGTCTCAGCTGGGTCCGGATCCCGGAGGCTTCCCTTGAGCCTTCGACCTTCCCGATTGAAACAGGCGTTTGATGGCTAGCCCTATCTCTTCCAGGATCACAGGATCATCGATCGTGGCTGGTACTTTATAGGTGCTACCGTCGGCAATCTTTTTCATGGTTCCCCTCAGAATCTTGCCCGACCGGGTCTTTGGAAGGCGCTCAACGATTAGAGCAGCTTTCAGGGAAGCGATCGGGCCGATCTCTTTGCGGACGCGCTGGAGAAGCTCGGAAGCTATTTCCTCTGATGTCCTCTCCACGCCGGACTTGAGGACGACGAATCCAAGAGGCACTTCTCCCTTGATCGGATCTTCGATACCCACCACGGCGCACTCGGCGATGTCGCTATGAGAAGCCAACACCTCCTCCATGGCGCCGGTTGAGAGCCGGTGGCCTGCGACGTTGATGATGTCGTCGGTGCGCCCCATGATCCAGAGGTAGTCGTCCCCATCCTTATAGCCCGCGTCCGAGGTCATGTAGTAGCCGGGATAGGTCGTGAGATAGGCATTCTGGAAGCCTTCGTCGTCATTCCAGAGCGTCGGAAGGCAGCCTGGAGGCAGAGGGAGCTTCAGGACCACGTTCCCGATCCGGTCGGAACCGACTGCCTGGCCTTCATCATCAAGGACTCGGATGTCAAAGCCGGGAACGGCCTTGGTGCAGGAGCCCGGCTTCACCGGAAATTCCGTCAGTCCGAGGCAATTGGACCCTACCGGCCATCCAGTTTCGGTTTGCCACCAGTGGTCTATCACCGGGACCTGAAGCTTCTCCCGAGCCCAGAGCAAGGTGTCAGGATCACAGCGCTCTCCGGCCAGAAAGAGAGTCCGAAAACAGTCCATCGTGTATTTCCGAATCTCCAGCCCTTCTGGATCCTCCCGCTTCACGGCCCGGAAAACCGTGGGTGCGGTGAAGAGTACGTTGACGCCATGTTGCGAGACGACTCTCCAGAAGGCCCCTGCATCCGGAGTCCCGACGGGCTTTCCCTCATAGAGAATGGTGGTGCACCCGTGGAAGAGGGGTGCGTAGACGATGTAGGAATGCCCCACCGCCCAGCCCAGATCAGACGCCGCCCAATACGTCTCTCCCTCGTCGACTGCGTAGACGTTTTTCATGCTCCACTTTAGGGCCACCAGGTGGCCGCCATTGTCCCGAACTACGCCTTTGGGAGCGCCTGTTGTTCCTGAGGTGTAGAGAATGTACAGGGGATCGGTGGCAGCGACGGGAACACAGTCGACCGGTTGGGCCTGGGTCATCAGCTCAGACCAGTCACGGTCCCTACCCTGCACCAGCGGCGCACTCACCTGAGGCCGTTGAAGGACGATGCAGCATTCGGGCTTGGCCTCTGAGGCCAGGATTGCCTGATCCAGAAGGGGTTTGTACGGAATCACCCGATCGGCTTCGATGCCACAGGAGGCTGAGACGATGACTCTCGGCTGTGCGTCGTCGATTCGAGCGGCCAGCTCGTTGGGTGCGAAGCCGCCGAAGACTACCGAGTGGATGGCACCGATGCGGGCACAGGCGAGCATCGCAATCACAGCCTCGGGGACCATGGGCATGTAGATGAGGACTCGGTCACCCTTGACTACTTCCTGCCCCTGGAGCACGCCCGCAAACCGAGCGACCTCATCGCGCAGAGCCTCATAGGTAAAGGACTGGATCACTCCCGTGACCGGACGGTCGTAGATCAGGGCGGTCTGATCGGCCCTACCGTTCGCGACATGCAGGTCCAAGGCGTTGTAACAGCTGTTCAGAACGCCGCCTGTGAACCAGCGATAGAAGGGTTTTCTTGAATCGTCCAGGATCCGTTCCCACTTCTGGTACCAATGGACATCCTCGGCCGCTTCTGCCCAGAATTGCTCCGGATGCTGAAGGGCGTCTGTGTAGGCGGCGGCGTAGCTGGATTTCATCGGTGGTGGCCAATGGTTGAAGGTTGCTGCGACGTGATCTCTTGGTGGCTAATGGTTTGGCCTATCAAGACGGATCTCCAGACTGGAGGGAGGCTGACCTATACTAGATCTTTGAATCTGGAAGGGCAATCTCAGAAACATGCATGCTCTCCTCGAACTGGGTCTGGTCGGTCACCACCTTGGAAAGGAGTTTCCGGGTGTCACCACGATCCGTCGATCCAGGTCGATGATCCAGCGGCCTGACTCCCAATTGTTGTCGATCAGGTCCTTGTCTCTTCCATAGCAGGTCGGTAGCACCGACTTGTCCGGCAACTCCAGGACCGGGCTATTCGACGCCTCTCACAGAAAGACGGGAGGCAGGCGGCGGATCGACCAGATCAACCGGGCGGTCACCTTGCATCTACGGCCTCCTTGTTCTAGCCTCGATGGGTATACCCTTTGCACTTTCTGAAGGGAGTCTTTCCGAAATCAGAGCCGATTCAATGGATCGCTTTCAAGAGCTCGCTCAGCGTATTCGAGGACCCCTGGCTCCCCTCTTCGTTCCCATGACACCAGATGAGAAAGTGGACTATGAGGCCATGGCTCTCTACGTCCAATGGTTGGTCAAGAACGGCGTCGGCTTGATGTGGCTCACTCGCGGCACGTCGGAGTACATGGTCCTGGATGAGTCCGAGTTGCTCAAGTTGACCGGAACCATCGCCGGAGCCAAGGGGTCGAAGGCAGTGTTCATCTCTTCCACCTACATCTGGTCGACCAGACGGTGCATCCGCTATGTCCAGCTGGCCGCAGAACAGGGAGCCGATGTGGTCAAGGTGGTCGTCGACTTCCGGCATTTCAACAGCGACTTCGACGAAGATAGTCTCTACCGGCACTACCGGGACATCGCCGAAGCGACCGATGTACCCTTGTTCGCCTATACAGATGGACGGCCTGGCATGTCTTTTGACCTGGTGAGCCGGCTGGCGACGATCCCGCAGGTGATCGGCATGAAAAACGATACCGATGACTTCCACGCACACCGAATGTACTGCAAGGCGGGAGGGGAGCACTTCTTGCCGGTAACGGGCGGCTTTCTGGGCGAGTTTCTTTACGGCAGGCACTTCGGCGCCAAGGCCTACGCTGATGTTCCCATCTTGATCGCGCCGCGGGAGTCGGTGGCAGCCTATCAGGACCACCTCGACGGAAAGGAGGAGAAGGTGGTCGCGTACATCGAAAAGTACGAGCGGCCGCTCCTGGAGCTCTATAGGAAAAGCAAGACAGGCTTACGTCCCTTCTTCCGGACCATCTTGTGGTTGATGGGACATTTCAACACCAACATCGGCCGCAGGCCCCATCGAGCGCTGGAGAAAGAGAAGATCCAGGCGATTCGGAAGTTCCTGGAAGACAAACAGATCCCTGTCGTGAGGTAGCCTCTCGAAGTTCAGAGCCCGAGCATGACGGGTGGCGACGGGTCTGGCCAACAGCCGTTTCGATGCCGTCCATAAGGAGGCATGAGATGAAGGGTTCGTTGCTGACGCAACTGGTCGGAAGTTACAGCAAGCCCAACTGGCTGATCCGCCATCATAGAGTCACGACCCCATATGGGGATGACACCTTTTGGAGGCCGGATACCGACGTTCTTCAAGAGGCTCAGGATGACGCCACCCGGCTCGCAGTCGCCGATCAGGAGAGGGTCGGATTGGACCTGATCACCGATGGGGAAGAGAGGCGTCATCGCTTCGACTCGCACTTTCTTCGCTTCCAGGGGCTGGATATAGCGCAGTTGGGGCAGTGGTCGATGGAGAAGCGTGACATGAGCTTCATCGCTCTCGACCCTCGTCTGAAAGGACGCCTCGGTCAGGCCTACGCTCCCCGGGTGGTGGACAAGGTTGGCTGGCCGGGTCCGATCGTGCTCGAAGACCTGCGCTTCCTCAAACGACATGCCTCCCGCCCCGTGAAGATGACTGTGATCGGCCCTTTGACGGCGGCGTCCCGTCTGGTCAACGAGTACTACCCCGACGAGGAAGCGATGGGAATGGATATCGCCTCTGTCATCAACCAGGAACTCCGCGCCCTGGATGAAGAGGGGGTGGACGTCATCCAGTTGGATGAACCCGATTTCCATTTCCGTTTCGACCAGGCCAGCCGCTGGGGGACCCGTGCTCTGGATGTGGCGCTGGAGGGCATCAAGACCACTACCGCGATCCACATTTGCTATGGTTATGCCCTGATTGGGGAAAAGCACGTCAATCCCCGTTACGCCCAGGCGTTGGAGGCGATTGCGGCTTCCTGCGCCCAACAGATAAGTCTTGAGTACGAGCAGCCTGGACATGGCCCCGACCTCCTGCATCACTGCGGTGACAAGGAGGTCATCCTGGGCTTGCTGAATCTGGGGTCGCAGGAAGTGGAAACTCCAGAGCACATCGCCAATCGGATCCGTGATGCGCTGGAAGTGATCCCGGCGGATCGACTGCGGTTGGCCCCGGACTGCGGCATGTGGTTTTTGCCAAGAGAGGTGGCTTACTCAAAGCTGCAGGCCCTGACAGCTGGAGCCGAAATCGTACGTGGAGAGCTCTCGTAGTCGTCCTCTAGAAATCCAGAAGAAGGCAGGTTTCCATGGAGCGCGTCGCGTTTACGCTGCAAATCAAGGAGGGATGCGAACAAGAGTATGACCGCAGGCATGCGTCCGTGTGGCCCGAGCTGTTGGAGGAGATGGAGGAAAGCGGGCTGCACAGGACCTACATCTACAGGGATGGCCTGAACGTATTCGTCTTCATGGAAACGGAGGACTATCGACGCTGTGCCCAGATACTTTCCCAAGCACCCCACTCGCAGCGCTGGAAAGAACATATGGTCTCTGTCCTGGAGCAAACCAGTGGAGAGGACTATGACCCCGATCAGGCCTGGCCAGAAGGTCTTCCGGAGGTGTTTCGCTGGGAATCCAGCCGAGCCCGGGCCGAGCTGCAAGGACTGGAGGTTGCAGGGTCGATGCCGGTGAGTGGATCCTCCTGGTCCTTCGTAGGTGTCAGCCTGGCGGAATCAGTGCAGATCTACCAGACGCTGGGTATCGGTACGGTGGATCTGATCGCCCTACCCGGTAATCCCGATCCGCCCCAGCTCGCCAGCGAAGAAGTTCTCGAGCGGCCTCGAGAGACGGCTCAGAGAATCAGGGACCTGGGTGTCCCAATCGGCAATCTCAACTTCAATTTCGCTGCAAATTTCAAAGATCGCGCAGCCAACCACAAAGACCCAGGAATCAGGGAACGGAACCGGGACGATTACTTGGCCGTGATCGAATTTTGCCGTGAGTGTCAGATTCCCTCAACCACGGTGCTTCCCGGCATCCTTCAGGAGGACTGGACGAGAGAGAAGGCCCTGGCCGTGGGTGCAGAGGAGCTCAACCAGTTCTCTGCCATGTCCCAGAAAGAAGGCATCGTGACGACTTTCGAGGCCCACCTGGGCTCGATGTTGGAATCGCCACTGGACACCCTCACCTTCATGCAGTCCAATCCCGCATTGAAACTGACCCTGGACTACGCTCACTTCACTTGCCAGGGCTTTTCGCAAGAGCAGATCGACCCGCTGGTCGTTCACGCGGCCCACGTCCACCTCCGGCAGGCTGCCGATAACAAGCTGCAGGCGCGCTGGGACGAGGGGACACTCGACCTTCCCAAAATCATCAGAAAACTCCAGTCGGTCAACTACACTGGTTTCCTCTCACTAGAGTACGAACACCGGTCGGGTTGGATGGATCTGGATAAGGCGGACGTGATCACGGAGACCGTCAAAATGCGAGACCTGCTGCGGTCCCTTTCCTGACGCCTAACGCGCTATCCCCAGCGAGGGTGCGGTACTCAAAATTCCACCGTCGACGTCCAGGGCGACTCCGGTCAGAAACGCTGATTCCTCGGAGAGAAAGAACAGGATTGCATTGACAACATCATCTTCTGTGGCATTGCGCCCCAGTGGAGTAGCCGCCGCGATGTCGGCCAAGACCTCGTCTGCCGACCGACCCGTCATAGCACTCTTCTCCCGAATAACGAGTTGCCCCATCCCCGTCGTCGACACCCCTACTGGGCAGACGCAGTTGACCGTGACTCCATCTGGGGCCAGTTCGCCGGCCAGAGACTTGGTCAGACCAACGACACCGAACTTGGCGGCAGAGTAGGACGCGATCAGCGGCCAACCCATTCGGGAGGCATCGGAACCCAGATTGACGATACGGCCCCGCCTCCCACTCTGACGCAGTAGGGGAATGGCTGCCTGACAGCAGAGAAAGACACCCTTGAGATCTACCGCGATCACGTGGTCCCAATCCTGCTCGCTGACCTCTTCGACCCGACCAAAGTGAAGAACACCCGCTGAGTTGACCAGGGTGTCCAGACCGCCAAATTTCCTCTCGCAGGCATTCACTGCCTCCTGTACCGAGGCCTTTGATCTGACGTCCAGTTCGAGCGCCAGCAGGTTGGGACTATTGAGTAGTCGGGAAGCCTTTCCCAGCGCCTCGCTGTCGATGTCACCAATGGCGACATGGCCCCCCTGATCCAAGAGGGCTTGGGCGGTTGCCAATCCGAAACCACAGGCCCCTCCGGTGATGAGGGCGCGGCAGGGGCTAGACTGATTCTCTGGCACTTCAGGTAGCTCCTTGACCCGGAAAATCATCTACGAGAAGGTTCCCGGCATCCTTATGCCGGGACCGCTCCTTCGCAGTCACGGCTCTGTCATTGGCGACGCTTGCATGATTTCCTAACAAATCAAGTTGAGCCAAGCCCCCGGCGGAGCCGGATCGTACAGGAAAGAAACTTCTTCTCCCAACGGGAGTCTCTCCCCTACGCCGAAGGCGTTCCTGCGCGTAGCCCAGGGTTGCAATGCGAAGCGAGCTACCCTGGGATAAGGCCGCATAAATGCCTTACCCCACAGGGGTTATCGCCGACCGGAAACGTGTTGGCAACAACGCCTTTAGCGTAGAGAAGACAGGCGACCCAAACCCAGGGTAGCTCGCTTCGCATTGCAACCCTGGGCTACGCGCAATTACTTCGGTGCGAGAGATATCTCAGATACGCCCATCCATCACCAAATCAATCGTTTACGTCTTTCTTACCCCTAGATCTGAAAATCAAGTTTCAGCTTAGCGTTCCCCACCGACTGCGCCGGATCGTCCAAGAAAGAAACTTCGGTCGAGGGACGTGGGGGTGGCCTCCAGGCCGCCGTGTTCTTTCCGTCGAGCCTTTGGCTCGAAAAACGGCGGCCTGGAGGCCACCCCCACGGTTTTCAGAAGATTGCTTGGATAACTCTCTATCCAACTATAAATCAATGGGTTACTCCGTTTCTCTGTCGAAAAAATCAAATGACGTTTCAGGTTAGTCCACCCTCTGATGCTACTGCAAAGGACGATTCTCTGGTTACCAGTGTTTCCGTTCCCAGGATTGAAACGATTCGAGGGGCAGATTTTGATCCCACTTACGGGGTAGTTACACCAGTATGTCTTCGATGATCTCACCGTGGACGTCGGTCAGTGTCATGTCCCGGCCGCCGAAGCGGAAGATCAGCTTTTCGTGGTCCAAGCCGAGTTGCTGGAGGACGGTCGCGTGCACGGCGTGGATCGAGGTGGGAGTCTC
>JAKZYH010000720.1:0-3809 GCA_047514575.1 Acidobacteriota bacterium
GTCCGAAGCGGAGGGCGGTGATGGAATCGGCTCCCGTTAAGCTGGTCAGCGTGACCAGTTCACCCGGGGCCAGAGAGACCTGGCCGGTAAGCAGAGGGGGGGGCGGAGTGTTCCCGCTGAAGGCGATCGGCCACGGATCCCCGTCTGCAGATAACAGAGAAGCCCAATCTCCCAAGTCCTCGGCACCGGTGAAAGTTTTGATGTCGCCCGCCTCTGCAAGACGGTGGAAGCTGAATTGATACCAGAGCTTCTTCAAGTCCGCGCCCACCAGAGTTACACGGCATCCACGGCGGAAGGGGATGGGGACGTAGCTGTAGTTGCCGCCGCTTGAGACAGGACGGTCTCCCACCAGCGGGGGTAGGAACGGTGGCGTGGAGCCGTCGAAGAGATCGGGAAGGGGGACATCGATGACCGGAATGGGGTTGCCGTCGAGATAGATCCGAATGATGACTGAGGGGTCCAGGCCTTTGCTCCGACCCATATCACCCGTTGTCATCCAGATGCGGGTGATGGCTCCGGCTCCCGGCTCCTCGAAGATCACCCCCTCACCATTCTCCTTGCGAAGGTAGCGCTCGTCGCCGGCCGAATGGCGGTCGAAGCGGCCGCCGGAGAGGCAGTGGCTGCTCCTCAGCAGGACCTGACTAGCGTCCGCCAGCACGGGGAGATGATGTAGATCGCTCCAGATTTCCCAGGGGAGCGGAAGGGGTGAAGCCGAGATTCCTGCCTCCAGCGACGAAGGTCCGGCCAGGAGGTATGACAGCCAGAGGGCGAGAGCTGCGCAAGTTGATCTCCTCCGAAGGCTTCTTGCTGCAGTGTGACGCCTCAACGGCGCGTGACCCAGATTGCTGAAGACCATGCCATCATCCCGTCTTCTTGAATCACCCGGACGTAGTAATAACTGGTTCCATGATGCGAGTTCTGGTCGACGTAGGTGACTTCCGCTTGTGCCTGGTGGGGGCTGGTAGAGAAGGCAAAAGTGTTGTCCTTGACGATGTCAATCTGTCGAATGGGTCCAGTTCCCAAGGCCTTGATCTCCAGCTTGGGAGGAGCCGAAACGCTTGTTTCACCGCCCATGAAGGTATCTCCGATACGGAAGTCGATGACCATATTGTCGGTGGAAGCCAAGGTGCGCCTCTGCTGCAGGCCTTCGAAGATTCCGTTACGGGTGAATTCGCTCGCCCAGACTCCGGCGTAGGACATGTGTGTCGACTCGTGATCGGAGCTGGCTATGACCCCGATCCGGTGTCCCCGGCCGAGGGCATCCCAGAGGAAATAGGGTCCCTCGGTGCGGTTGTCCAGGTGGCCCCGGCTCTCGTCGGGGGCGGCGTTGGCGTATTCGTAGGAGCGCCGGTAGCCCTGGTACATCTCCACGACTGGCTGGCTGATGGGGTCGTGCCACTTCCAACTGACTCGTGGTCCCAACGGACTGTGGGGAATGGAGATACCGTCCGTCAGCTTCAGCCGTTCCCAGAGTCCCAGGGGGATGTTTTCTGAAGGGATCCCCATGTCGCCCGGAATCAGCTCTCCCCGGCGCTCGGGCCAGATCAGGTTGCGGTGTCCTCCCGGATCTTCCATGCTGCGCTCGTAGCCGTAGAGGGAGACGAAGCGGCCGGGGAACAGATACATGTCGGCCACCTTCTGGGTCCTCCACCAGCCGTACTCGTCGAGCGCGTCGAGTTTCCCCTCTCTGAGTTCGCCTTTAGCGGTCATGTTGTAGGTCTGGTTATGGTCGGTGGTGGCCATGAAGTCGAGCTCGGCGGCATCCAGGGCGTAGCGGTACTGGCCTGAGATCGAAGGATCGGTCTTGCCGTGTCCTACGATGTCGGTGTGCCGGTGCAGATCCCCGTAGTAGAGACGGTAGGTCTTCCCTCCTACGCGAGTCTCGTAGTTCTTGTTGGGAGTCGGGCGATACTCGGTTTCGGGGTGCGGAGGATCCGCCGTTTGGAGGTCCGCGGCCCTTGCCGCCTCGGGTCCCGCGCTAAGCCTGGCTGACTTCAGATCCCATTCGCCCATGAGGCGATTGCCTGCTCCTCGATAGTCGGTCGCGTAGGCAACCCAGACGCTGCCGTCCGGAAGTGCGATAGCTGGAGATTCCTGGGTCAGACGCCCGTCGCTAAACGGAATCTGGAGGGGTTCAGACCAGGCTGCCCCGTTGTATCGGACGGCGTACAGATTCCACACCTCGTCCGGGTAGCCTCGACTGAGCCATTGGCGGAAAACGATCCACAGATTTCCCGACTTGTCGACCACCAGACGGGGTTGCTCCTGAAAATTCAAGGGCAGGTTCAAGAAGGTGGACTGCAGGTCCTGGCGGAGTCGATGCCAACTGCCCTCCTTCCAGCAGCGGAGCCTGATCTTCCGGTCGGTGTGAAGGCGGGTGCCTTCGTTGCTGCTTTCCTTGGCGGTGTCCTTGCCCCAGTTGGGACCCGACTCTTCCCAAGCGATCCAGAGCTGGTCCTGCTGGTCGAAGACGGCTGAGGCATTGGCTTCGTAAAGCCGGGTGGCGCTCACCGGCTGCGGCGGACCCAACTGTCCTCGTCCATCGATGCGCCGGGAATAGATGTCGTAGTCCCCGTTGCGGTAGCTATCCCAGGCCACCGCGACACTGCCCGAGGAGTCTACCGCCACCGTGGGATGCCAGTCGGTTCCGGCGTGGCTGCTGACTCGGATTTCCGGGCCGATCTGGGGAAGGCTGGAGAGATCGCGGGCATAGATGTCCGAATTCTGATTCCTGAGTCCCTGCCACGCTACCCAGGCCTGACCTCTCGAGTTGACGGCAGTTACTGGATTGATGTCGTTGCCAGGATCACTGCTGAGACGCACGGCATTTCCCTCGGAGGGGAGCAGGCGGCGGGCCCAGAGATCGAACTGATCCTCTGCTAGCAGTGTGTAAAGCAACCAGAGTTCCTCGCCCTTGGACAGCAGCACGGCCGATCCGTAGATATCTCGAGTGCCACTTCCGCCGATTTGAATGGGTTCTTCCCAACCCTTGCTGCCGAGTGGGCTGTAGAACAGCGTGTCCCGGCCGTCCTCGTAGGCGATCCAGGCCGAGTAGAGTCGGCCTTCGGGGCCCGCAGCCAGGGTTGGATAGTCCTCTTGCGAAGCCGTCTGGGAGAGGGGCAGGGCGATGACGGACCGTTCCACCGAAGCCTTCCCGTCCAGAACGAACAGGGGTCCCTCTGAGGGGATCTCCTGCAGCGGGACCTGAAAGTCCCCCTGCACCGTGTTGACGTCCAGGCGGGCATTCCTAGGAGCCTCGATCTGAAGCCAGACCCCGACGGGCCGGGTTTGACTGAATCCGTAGGGGGCTCTGCCCCTGCCCTTTGATGTCCAGGAGGTGTCGAGCTGGGCTCTCTTGCTTCGGACCCTCCAGGCGATCTTCAGCTCCTGCACCTCTTCCGAGGCCTCCTCGTCGAAGTTCCAACCCTGGATCTTGAGAAAATTTCCCCGATTCAGGTGGGCCACCCCGTTCCAGTCTCGAGGTTCGGGATCGTTGAGCCCCAGCGTCAGTTTCAGGACGAGAGGCTGTTGGGAAGGGTCGAACTGGGCTCCCGGGGGAGGAGGTGATGCCTCCGTGCTCCCCGATGGTGGCAGTCCCTGGAAGGACAACCAGATCAGGGCCGCCAGCCCTACCGCGCTGAACTGCAATAGCTTCTTGCTCATGGTCGCCCCTAGCAGCCCGTGGTGGAAGTACCTAAATTTGACCGGGAAGGGATTCCGGTCGGCGACGAGTGAACGAGGTCTGCATCCGGAATTTTCCCAAGAAGGTTCCCACAATCTCGCCGATCAGCTGTTTGGTGGCGTTAACG
>JAKZYH010000721.1:0-24752 GCA_047514575.1 Acidobacteriota bacterium
GCCCCATACAGCCCATACTACTCAGCCTGTGCCCTTCATCCTTGTTGACGACCATTACGGCGGCAGACTTCGTCCGGGAGGTGCGCTGGAAGACATCGGAGCCACCCTGCTTGAGTATCTGCAGCTGGAGAGACCTCCTGAGATGACGGGAAGGTCCCTCTTCCTCTAGTACCATGTCACTACATGTGTGCCCTGGTATTAGTACTCCGCATCTGATCGAGCGATCATGAGTCAGAACAGGGGATCAGAAATCAGTGTCGTGATCCCGTCCTGGAACGGGTTGGAGCTCTTGCTAGAGACGCTCCCTTCGGTTCAGTCGGCTACCAGATTCTACGAAGAGGAAACAGGTAGCGGTACCGAAATACTGATCGTTGATGATGGGGGTACGGACGAGACTGGGGAAGTGATCCCAGAGAAATTTCCCGAAGTTCGTCTGTTGACGAAGAGTCACAATGAGGGGTTTGCCGCGGCCTGTAACTTCGGATTTCGACACTGTCGCTATCCCTTGATCTCCCTTCTGAATAACGATGTTCGAGTCCAGAAGAGCTACTTCCTGTATCAATCGCTTCACTTTCAGGATGCCAGTGTTTTTGCGGTTACCGCCAAGGTATTCGCCTGGGATGAGCCTCTCTTTACCGCCGGCGGCCGCTTCGGGCGCTTTCGAAAAGGTTTCTGGAGCATGTACTTCAACTATGACGTTTCCAGCCCCACGGCGGGACGCTGGATTGAAGACAGGCAGCTCCTTTCGGCCTGCGCGATTGGTGGATTCTCTGCCTACTGTCGGACGAAGCTGGAGAAACTCGGAGGGTTCAATGTACTCCTGTCGCCTTTTCATTGGGAAGACGTGGATCTCTCCTACCGTGGCTGGAAGAGAGGGTGGGCGATTCATTATGAACCGCGGAGTGTTGCCCATCACCGCATCAGTGCGACTATAGACAAACATTTTACGAAGAGGAGCGTGAAGGCTGCCGCACTACGAAATCGACTGCTCTTCCATTGGATCAACCTCCATTCACCCTGGTATTGGGTCCAGCACCTGTTGATGCTACTGGTTCTACTCTTCACCCGAGTACTCTTTTTCGACTACCGCTTCTACAGATCCTTTCTAAGCTCGCTGAAAGAGTGGAGAAAGGTCCGGACCCAGAGAAAGGAGGAACGAGACAGCTCCCAGAGGTCAGACGTCGAGATCTCTCGCTTGCTCGATTCCTTCTATCATTCCGCACCTATCCAGATCTACTATGGTGAGCAGGAAGTGGTGGAGAAGCACCCAGACTTCCACCGCTGAAGAAGCGCGTTCGGAGCCCCCCCCTACAAAAAACAGCTCCCGATTTGTGGAATGGATCAACTCGTTGTTTCACGAAGTCTGGCTCGAGGGATTACAATTGCGGAGAGTTTGGTCGCAAGCCTTGCGGGAAGGTGCTTGCGGCGTCTGGATACAATTGGGCATGACAAATCCGGGCTAGAGAGTTGAATAAGGTATCTGCCGTCCTCATAAGCTTTAACGAAGAAGAGAAGATCGAAGCCACCCTGAAAAGCCTTAGGGGGGTGAGCGATGAAATCATTGTTGTCGACTCCTTCAGCACGGATGCTACGGAGACAATCTGTCGTCGGTATGTCGACCAGTTTCTTCAGAGGGTCTGGGAGGGTTATCGTAGCCAGAAACAGTTTGCCACCCAACAGGCCACCCACGACTGGGTGCTCAGTCTCGATGCCGACGAGGTGTTGAGCCCCGAGTTGCAGGAGGAGATCGGCCGCTGGAAAGAGGCAGCCGAAGATGATGTGAATGGCTATTTCCTTCCACGCAAGACCTACTTCTTGGGTCGCTGGATCGAGCACACTACCTGGTATCCCGACTGGCAGCTGCGGTTGTTCAGACCTTCCAAGGGCGAATGGAAAGGGGGGCGTGTCCATGAGTCCTTCAAAGTCACGGGGCGCATCGCCAGGCTCAAGGGTGAGCTTTACCATTTCACCTACACCTCTCTGAAGGAGTACCTGGTCCAGTTAGAGCGGTTTTCCTCTCTGTCTGCGGCCGACTATTACGACCGAGGTCTCAGAGCTCGGCCTTTTCACCTGATACTTCATCCTCCACTGGTTTTCCTGAAGAACTACTTCCTACGAATGGGTTTTCTCGATGGCGTCCCGGGGCTGGCTGCCTCCGGGCTTTCGGCTACCTCCACTTTCTTCAAGTACCTGAAGCTTTGGGAACTGCAGTTGGAGAGACGCTCCGACGACACTCCATGAGTCGGTTTAAGATCCTCTATGTGGACACCGAAGAGTTCTGGCGTGGAGGTCAGGAGCAACTCGTCACCCTGATGGCGGGAATGAAAGAGCGTGGCCATGAGGTATTCTTGGCTGCACCTCACGGGTCTCCCCTCGTCCAGAAGGCGCGTCGGCACTCGATCCCAGCCTACCCTTTTCGTCAGTTTAGTGAATTAAGTCCGTTGGCGCCCCTCAGATTGTTCAGCTTGTTTAGAAACAAGTCCCCTGACATCGTTCACTTCAACACTCCGCGTCCAATCATCGCCGGAGGACTTGCATCCGCCTGGGGCGGGGCACCTCTGCGGGTCTGCTCTCGAAGGGTCAATTTTCCTCTGCGGTCGAAACTCAGTTATCTGAAATACAACTTCTTTCTAGAGCGAATCGTTACGGTTTCCACCAGTATTCAGCAGACCCTCATTCAGTATGGCGTGGATTCCAGCCGGATCAGAGTCATCTACGAGGGAGTCGATGTGTCGTGGATTGATCAGATCGAGCCGAGCTCGCTATTCTCAGGTCGCGCCGGGCCGATCGTAGGAACGGTAGCACACCTGAGCCCCGAAAAGGGGCACGGGACGGTTCTGGAAGCGGCCGCGCTCCTTCGGTCTGAGTTTCCGGAGGTCAATTACGTGTTTGTGGGGGACGGGCCTCTGAAGGAAGAGTTGATCGACAAGGCAACTGGACTAGGGATTCGAGATCGGGTGATTTTTACGGGATTCAGGAGTGATAGTGAAGCCCTAATGAAGGAGTTCGATGTTTTTTGTCTCGCCTCTGATTCAGAGGGACTCAGTTCTGCTATCCTGGCTGCCATGGCGACGCCCCTACCTGTTGTGGCCACAAATGTGGGTGGTATCCCTGAGTTGGTAGTCGACGGAATTACGGGCTTCCTCTCACCCGCCGGTGATCCCAAGTTTTTGGCGGCACGGCTTCGCCCGCTGCTGCTGTCGGAGGGATTGAGATTGAAGGTGAGACAGGCCGGGCGGCAGCGGGTCGAACAGCGCTTCACGCTTGAGAAGAAGCTGGATGAAACCGAGCTGCTTTATCTCGAATTGCTTGGCTCCTCTTCTCTCGTGTAAGATCCCCGGAGATTACAGATGAAGGGTGTTATTCTTGCCGGGGGATTAGGTACCCGGTTGCGACCGCTCACGAAAGTTACCAACAAGCATCTCTTGCCGGTCTATCACAAACCGATGATCTACTATCCACTGGAGACTCTGGTGGATGCCGGGATCCGGGACATCATGTTGGTCACCGGAGGGAACAATGCCGGGGACTTTCTCCGACTCCTTGGCAATGGGCATGAATTCGGCCTCCGCCAGCTTCACTTTGCCTACCAAGAAGGGGAGGGTGGAATTGCCGAGGCGCTTTCGCTGGCGAGGTATTTCTCAGAAGGCGACAATCTGATCGTAATTCTGGGCGACAATATCGTGGAGAAATCTATTCGCCCCTTCGCAGAGCGATTTCAGGAGCGTGGGCACGGAGCCAAGATTCTGCTCAAGGAGGTATCTGACCCCGAACGCTTCGGAGTGCCTGAGTTGTCAGGTGGTCAGGTCATACGAATTGAGGAGAAGCCTCGAAGGCCTGCCTCGAAGTACGCTGTGACGGGCATCTACATGTACGATCAGCGCGTTTTCGATATCATCGACACTCTTTCCCCTTCGACCCGGGGTGAGCTGGAGATCACGGATGTCAACAATCAATACATCGATTGGCGCGAAATGACATACGATATTCTCGATGGGTGGTGGACGGACGCCGGGACGATTGGTTCCCTGCTCTCGGCAAGTAAGCTGGTAGCCGAACGAGAGCAAAAGACAGCCTCGAGCGAAGTGAGTTTGCCCTGATTTGACCGGTCTCCATTCTCGTTCCTCCTACATGATACAAGGCATCGATTTTCGTTCTCGCTTCGCGCCCTGGACACCGTCGCACCGGCCACATACATCATCGTATTTCTGGAATTCAGTACTTGTACGCTGTGTTACAGCGTACTAGGATTGGACGAAATACAATGAAGCTGTTCGTTACGGGTGGAGCGGGTTTCATCGGGTCGAACTTCATCCACCATGTGTTGGAGCTGCCCGGTTACGAGGTGGTCAATTTCGATGCCCTCACCTATGCCGGCAATCTGAAAAGCCTCTCCGACTTGGCAGGAAATAGCCGATATCGCTTCGTAAAGGGAGATATTACGTCTGCCGACCAGGTGGAGAGTGCGATTGAGCCTGACACGGATGCCGTGGTGAATTTTGCGGCCGAGACGCACGTCGACAGAAGCATCCTGGACTCCTCGGCCTTCGTCCAAACCAATATTCGGGGCACTCAGGTCCTGTTGGAGTTGATCCGAAAGAAAAAAGCCCGGCGTCTCCTTCAGATTTCCACGGATGAGGTATACGGTTCCTTGGGGGAGGTTGGAAAGTTTGAGGTGGAAAGCCCTCTCAGTCCCAACAGTCCCTATGCTGCCAGTAAGGCGGCGGCTGACCTCCTGGTTCGAGCCTATCACCAGACCTACGGGCTGGATGTTGTCACGACGCGATGCTCCAACAACTACGGACCTTTCCAGTTCCCGGAAAAGTTTGTCCCTCTCATGGTTCTCAACGGATTTGAGGAGAAGCCGCTGCCGATCTATGGCGACGGACAATACACTCGGGATTGGATTCATGTTCGTGACCACTGCGGCGCATTGGAGCAGGTGCTGAATCGGGGACGACCGGGTTCCGTTTACAATATTGGAGGTGATCACGAGCTGACCAATCTGGAGGTGGTGCGGCTGATCCTCGAGATCCTCGGGAGATCTTCCGACTTGATCCAGTTCGTCAAAGATCGGCCCGGGCATGACAGACGCTACGCAGTTGACAGCAGCGGCACCCGAGAGGAACTCGGGTGGGCACCTCGGGTCCGCTTCCAGGAGGGGTTACGGGAAACCGTCCTGTGGTACCGCGAAAACAAGGAGTGGGTCAAGCAGGTTCGCAGCGGAGATTACCTCGACTACTATCGAAAGATGTACGAGGAGCGCGAAGAAACGTTCACCGATCTGTGAGGTCACCGGGAAGTTGCGCTTTCTTGACAGATGACCTGTCGCGTAATCGATCCCCTTTGTCGCTCGTTCTCTACTATGGCAAGGCACGGCGTTCGTCGTCACTTCGCGTCTAGGACGCTTTGCGGACTCGAGCCGTCGCGCTCACCACAGATCCGTCACAATTGGAGTGGAGTTGGTAGTTGACTGACGAAGTGGTTGTCCGCAACAAGAAGGCATTCTTCAACTACGAGATCCTGGACCGCTATGAAGCCGGACTCACCTTACAAGGCACTGAAGTCAAGGCTATTCGAGACCACAAGGTCAACCTGAAAGAAAGCTACGCCCGAGTGAAGAATGGGGAGGTGTGGCTCGAGGGTTGTCATATCGGACTTTACCGGCATGGCAACATTTCCAATCACGAGCCGCTTCGTCCCCGGAAACTGCTTCTTCATCGGCGGGAAATCAACAAGTTGATCCGGGTTACGGAGAGGAAAGGCTTCACCCTCGTTCCGATTGCTCTGTATTTCAAGAACGGCAAGGTCAAGGTGGAGATTGGAGTCGCAAGGGGCAAGCGACTCTACGATAAGCGCGAGACGGCGAAGAGGAAAACCGTGGATCGCGAAATTCAAATGGAGCTGAAACGGAGATAAGCGATGGAAGTCCGATTGACGCACGCGAGTTGGCACGAGATTGAATGTGATCTGCTGGTGATTCCACTCTTCGAGGATGAGGGGTCGGATGAGGAATTTGTTTCCGATCTTGATAGAGGACTCGGCGGTCTGTTGAGCGAACTGAGGGAAACCGAGGAGTGGTTGGGGAAAAGGTATCAGTGCACGATTGTCCACCGTCCTCAGGCGGGAAAGGCCCGCCGTCTGGCTCTGCTCGGCGCCGGAAAGAAGGAGAGTTGGGATTCTGAGGCCGTTCGGAAGACCGTGATCCGAGTAATCGGGCAGGTCAGGGGCTACAAGCTACAGACTGCCGCGGTCGTTGTCAGGAGTGAGGGGGATGCCGCCGCCGCCGTACAGGCGACGGCAGAGGGCGTTGTTCTAGCGGCCTACTCTGCAGACGAGTACAAGACGATAGGCAAGTCCAAGACTCTGATCGAGGAAGTCCTCCTGGTCCAGGAGCAGGAGGGCGATTTGGAGCGGCTGGAAGAGGCGGTTCGCCGTGGTCAGATCCTGGGGGAAGCCACCAACCTGGCGCGCTCCCTTGTCAACCAACCCGGAAATCAGATCAATCCCAGTCGATTGGCGGAGAGGTCTCGGGTGGTGGCGGAGAAGGTAGGCCTCGAGGTCGAAGTCCTGGGTGAGCCGGAGATGCAGGAAATGGGAATGGAGACCTTGCTGGCCGTAGCTAAAGGAAGCGACGAACCTGCAAGGTTCATCATCCTGAAGCATCTGAAAGACCCGAAGAGCGATGCCCCACCGATCGTCTTCGTGGGCAAGGGGGTGACCTTCGACAGCGGTGGGCTGTCATTGAAATCTGCGGCGTCGATGAAGGATATGAAGGCGGACAAGGCTGGGGCCTGTGCGGTTCTGGCAGCGATGCAGGCTATCGCTCGGCTGCAGATCGAAAGGAACGTCGTCGGCTTGATCCCTGCAGTCGAGAATATGGTCAGTGGGCGAGCACAGCGTCCCGGTGATGTGATTCGATCGATGGGAGGAAAGACGGTAGAAATCGTGAACACTGATGCGGAAGGGCGTCTCATTCTGGCCGATGCTCTGTGCTATGCCTCCGAGCTCGGTCCAGAGTACGTTGTTGACATCGCCACCTTGACCGGAGCCTGTATCATTGCTTTGGGGAGTGTTCGAGCTGGCCTCTTTTCGAATAACGATGAGCTCTGTGAAAAGCTTCAGAGGGCGGGCGATCGGGCGGGGGAGAGATTTTGGAGACTCCCCCTTGACGATGAATATCGGAAGGATCTAGAGAGTGGGATTGCCGACGTCAAGAATTCCGGTAGCCGCTCCGCTGGTGCCGTATCCGCTGCCAAGTTTCTGCAAGAGTTTGTGGGTGAACTTTCCTGGTGCCACATAGACATGGCCGGGGTCGATCTCTATGAGGACTCGGCCGAGGGAACTGGAGCCACCGGCTTCGGGGCCCGTACCCTGGTTGAACTAGCCTCGATCTAGGGCAGTACTTAGCTGGCTATGTCCCCCTCTTTGCGATCCTCTATTCAGTTCGCTTCCCTGAATCGAAAGAAACAGATGTTGGAGGAGCGGGAGCGGGACTCCGTAGCGTTGATTCGTGATCGACTGCTTCCACGCCTGCTGGAGTTCGAAATTGCCAAGACCCAACGCCTGAGCCACCATGCGCGGACCCGGGAGATCGAGCCTCCAAGCTTGACCACCGTGAGCCAGGAGTTTCTCCTGCTGCAGTTTGAAGCTGCCACGGTTCAGATCGAGGATCTGCTCCAGCTTCAGCGCCTCACCGCTTCTCCTGAGGCCTCAGCGCTTCGCTTGGTTTCGGTAGCTCCAATCTGCCTTAACCACACGCCTGTAATTCCCCAGATGCTCGAGCTGGCCCTTGAACGATTCTTCGATTGGGTTCGTAGCCCGAGTTTTTCCGAGCTCCATCCGGTTGAGCAGATGACGCTTTCCCAGCTACGCCTCTTTGAAATCTACCCCTTCGAAGAGTCTTCTGAGGTCACGGTATCCCTGTTCTCATGTCTCTTCCTACGTGCGAGCGGGTACCTGCTGCCTCTTTACGAACTCCATGAGCTGAGACCGTTCTACGCCGCCCTGGAGGCAGCTTTCGCCTTTTCTACCAGCGAGTTGGTGGGTCTGAATCTCAGGGCTGTGGAGAGGGCTTACGACGTAGCGTTGAGTGACTAGAGGATCGATGCCGAAGTAGCATGCAATTGCAGATGGAACTTGCGCCCGCAACCCCGTCTACCCAACGCGTTTTGCGCACCCGAATACAAATCAGCCTCGTTCCGGCCAGACGAGCGGCTCAGATGTGTTCACTGCGATCTGTGGGGGCAACCATTGTCATGTTATTTCGTGTCGGTTCAGTTCGACCCCGTTGTCGGAAAGGATGGGGAATGGGTCCCTTCAGACCAAGCGAGGTCAGTTTCAACGGGACTCGGCGCCGTTGACCCAGGGTTCGGAAACCCTGGGCTAAAATGCGGAATTCCTTCAGGATTCGGAGGCTTGACCGAACGGGCCCTCAAGCAAAAGGTTCCGAAGTTTCCAGTGCGTCCCCAAGAAGCTCCTGGTCCGTATCTTCGTGCTCCTTGTGCATGTACTTGATGAAGTGCTTTGGGATCAGGAGGTTGGGCTCCGTAACTCGGTTTACCTTGATACAGTGCTTGTCGTACCATTCGATGATGCCGCGAATCTCATCGCCATCCAGGAGTCTAACCACCATTGGCGTCTTATTAGTCATCTGCTTTAAATAGTAATATTGCTCTGCGTTTGTTTGCTCGGGGGGAAGCCGTTGTTTTTGAGCATTCACGTACTTCGACGAGCCCTGATCACGCAGTTCCGACAGGGACGGACGAATTAGTTTGCGATTAACCATATCTACCTCACACTCGGAAAAGGTCTCCCTCTAGGCTCGACTGGTCTTCCCGATCCTGGCCTCGACCACGAGCCTTGCTAAGCCATCTTGCGATAACCAAGCATGAGAAATCTGGACTAGGACAAATGAACGCTAAGCCTCAGTGTTTCCCGAACTTTACCATTTCCCTGTCCACTTTGACAAGGGCTAAAGGACTGAAATAGACTGCCTCTTAGCTGATGTGTTTCAAACTCTGCCTTGGTTGTTTCCTTGCCTTGCTTCTCTCTCCCCTTGAGGATCTGCTGCAAGCCCGCCCGCTCACACAGTCCGCCGGAAAGTCCAAGTCTGGACAGAGGAAAAGGAAGCCGGTCTTGATTCGAGCCGATCGAGAGGAGCAGGCGCTGAAAGAGGAACTGCCAGTCGAGCCTGACCCAGCCCAGGCCCGGAAGAACGTCACTATCGGGGACTTTTACTTCAAGCGAGAAAACTACAAGGCAGCGCAGCTACGCTATGAGGAAGCTATCCGATACCATACGCGATGGCCCAAGGCCTACAGGAAGCTGGTAAGGGTTCTGGAGAAGCAGCTCAGCTACCTTGAGGCGGCTATTGTTTGCGAGGATTTTGTCGAGACGAATCCGGAATCGAACGACGTTTCTCAGTTCCAGGATCTAGCCAAGAAGCTCCGTGATAAGGCCAAACCCTCGTCGTAGCTCTGTCGTGGGTATGTGTTCGCTACTCATCAAGTCTAATTGGCTGATTTTCCGCAGCCGCCACTCTCACAGGGACCGCGTTTCCGGCCTTCGACTTCATAGTTCAGGCAGCATTTCAAACGACCACACATCCCCGAGAGTCGGTTGAGGCTCATTCCCAGATCCTGACGCTTCACGGTTCGGACGCTGACGGACTTGAGCTCTTTCAAGAACAGAGCCGAACAATTCTGGCCCAGTCCACAGCAGCCCAGGCCTCCAATCAGCTTGGCCTCATCTCGAGCTCCAATCTGGCGCATCTCGATACGTGTCCGAAGCCGTCTTGCCAGGTCCTTGACCAGCTCTCTGAAATCGACACGTTCGTTCGCGGTGAAATACAGGATGACTCGACTCTTGTCGAAAACGCACTCGACTCCCGACACTTTCATCGGCAGTTTATAGGTCTTGATTCGTTTCCGGCACAGCTCGTAGGCGGATTCCTCTCGCTCGCCCTTTTTTTCGAATAGATAAAGGTCCCGTTCGGTCGCCTTGCGAAGAGCCTTTCGCATCTTTGGTTCAGCTCGAGTGTTGCGGTCCGTCTCGCGGGCGGAGAGAACCACTCCCACTTCGATGCCTCGGTCAGTAGAGACGACACAGCGGTCGCCAACGCGCAGAGCGAGTTGGTGAGCCAGGAACCTGCCGGTAGCCTTCCTGGTGCCAAACCTGACTGTGAGTTGCTGCTGTGTGCTCATGCTCATGGCCGATTCGCTTTTCTGAGCCATAGGGTCTCGAAACAGATCAGAGGATTCACATTCCTCTCAACATCTGATCGAGCCTCTCCGACATGGTAGAGGAAATCTCGTATCCAGTCCAGCTGGAGGCGGCCTGAGAGGGGCCGGAGCTGCGGTAGCCTGTCATGGTTGACGATTCGTTCCTCGGTCTCCACGCCAATGAAATAGAGATCCTCGGCCAACAGTCGTAGCAGGTCCAGATAGTGAATGACCCGCTCTCGCTGTTTGAGTTCACTCCGCATGGGTTCAGCCTCACAAACCTGGTACAGCGCCGGAAAGGATCGACGTTCCTCCCAGTCGGAGAGGAGGTCGAGCATGCGGTCGCGGTCCGCCTGAATCCTGGACAGGTCGAGGCTCAAGGCTGTCCCGATGCTGCCATTGGCAAAGGCAGCCCGGTGCTCTGCGTCGTCTGGTCCGAAGTGAGTTTCGAGGTAGGACTTCAACTCCCCCCGACCGAGACGGCGGAAACGAAAGCTCTGGCAACGGGAGCGAATTGTTGGCAGTAGGAGTTCGGGAAAGCCGGTCGTCAGAATGATATGGGATGTCGCCGGCGGCTCCTCCAGGGTTTTCAAGATCGAGTTGGCGGCCTCTTGAGTCATTCGTTCCGCCCGGTCGACAATGAAGACTCGGATATTCCCTTGAAAGGGATAGAATTGCGCTTCCCGGCTCAAGCGCCGCATTGCGTCGATGCTGATAGAGGCTCCGCTGGGTTCGAAAAGGATGACGTCGGGATGGTTTCCGGAAGCAATCTTTATGCAGGATTCACATTCACCACAGAGATCTCCCAAACCCGTTTCTCGGCAGTTTTCCAGGGCCGCCAGACCCAGGGCCAAAGTACTTTTTCCAACACCTTCGGCACCCTGGAAAAGGGACGCAGGGGGCAGCGCAACCTTCCGGAGCAGGTCAACCAGGACTTCATTCCCGACGAAGTCCTGGAGCCGAACCAAACGGGGCGCCTCTGGGGCAGGGAGATCCGCCTTGGATCGTTTCGATTCTTCCGGGTCAGCAGTCACTGATGATCTTTCTCTGTTTCATTACCTCGAGAACTCGCCGAAAGACTTGCTGCGGTGTGCCGGAAGCGTCGATCAGGATGATCCGATGTGCCTCGCGTTCTGCCAGCAGCTTGTAGCCTTCCTGAACCTTTCGGTGGAACTCGACACTCTCCGCTTCAAAGCGGCCGTAGTCCTGGTTTCCCTCTTTTCTGTTTCTCTCCCGGGCACGGCCTAATCCGAGCTCCACCTCGACGACCAGGACGAGTGTCAGGTCAGGCATTCTGATGTCCAGCAACCTGGCCAACTCGTCAATCCTGGAGTAGCCGATTCCACGGGCGTGGCCCTGGTAGGCCAGGGTGGCGTCATGGTAACGATCACATAGGACGTGAAGACCCTGATTCAGCGAGGGTTCGATGACCTGTTTGACGTGCTGATATCGGTCTGCCAGATAGAGGAGAAGCTCCGACAGGGGCTCTCTTGCAGGACCGTCTGCCCTCAACAGGATCTGCCTGAGATCCGATCCAAACAGGGTTCCACCTGGTTCCCGGGTCGATAAGAAGGGGAGCTTTCGACCCCTGAACTCCTGTTCGAGTAACCTTAGTTGGACACCCTTACCCGATCCTTCGATGCCCTCGAAGGTGATGAATCGAGATGTTTCTTTTGCGGTTGGCATCTGTTCAGACTGGAGCGCTCGTGGTCATTCGAAACCCGGACACGCCTCTGTTGAGTTTCTGCAGCAGCCTCAGCCAGTGCGAAACGGAGGTCCCTGACACCGGGTCGAACACGAGGGGTCCGCGCTGGAGAATCCGCTGGTGCCGATTGATATATTAGCATGGGCCGTGGGGGCGTATACTGGCTTGGTGGTGGATATTGCCTCCAACCTCAGGCGCCTACGCGATCGCATCGATTCAATTGCTCGCTCCTCTGGACGTTCTCCCGAATTGATCGACTTGCTGGCGGTCTCGAAGACCTTTCCAGCAGATGCCGTCGAGCAGGCATATCGAGTCGGACAGACATCCTTTGGGGAGAACAGGGTACAGGAGGCGAGGCTGAAGATTCCGGCGATCGGGAGGGAGCAGATTCAGTGGCACCTGATCGGGAATCTTCAGCTCAACAAGGTACGGAGAGCGGTGGCACTCTTCGACGTCATTCAAACTCTGGATCGAGAAGAGGTAGTGCTCAAGGTTGCCCGTTGTGCCCAAGAACTGGGGAAGAAGATTGCCGTGTATATTCAGGTCAATGTCGGGGCAGAAGATCAAAAGCACGGGGTTGAGCCCGGCGCAGTCGGGGAGTTGGTGACATTGGTCGACTATCAACCAAGTCTTGACCTATTGGGACTCATGGCGATCCCGCCCCACCAGAAAGATCCGGAAGGCTCTCGTCCCTACTTCAGGCGCCTGGCCGATCTGATGACCCAGGTCAATGGAGGTCGGGCCAAACCGCTGAGTCGACTCTCGATGGGCATGAGCCATGACTATTCCGTGGCGATCGAGGAAGGAGCAACGCTGCTCCGGATCGGTTCGGCAATTTTTGGACCGCGCGCGCCAGTGGCATGACGCTGGAGATCCATGAGAAGCGAGGACTCCTCTGCTTCAGGGTGCGTGTTCAGCCGCGCGCTCGAAAAAATGAGATTATCGGTCTCTGGAACGGGGCGCTGAAAATCAGGGTGACTGCTCCGGCCCAGGATCTTCGGGCGAATCGGGCGCTTCTGGCGTTTCTCGCCGACAGATTGCACCTGCCGCTACATCAGCTGGTTGTTGTCAGAGGTAACCGATCCAGGGAGAAGACGGTCGGGGTGAGAGGTATGAGCCGGCTTGAACTGGGCCAGTTTTTGGGGTCCCATTGTTAGGCTGTCAGGCCACTTCCAGTGGTGCGAGACGGGGTGTCTACTAACGGATATTTTTATCAGAGGGGCCTGCTACTATTCGTGCCCACAATCCAAAAATTCGAAGGGGAAAATGCATGAAGAAAGTGGCGAAGAATGAGGGCGTAAAGTCGGGTCTGAAATTGGAGAGGTTTTTTACGAAGTCCGGAGTACACCCTTTCGATGAGGTGGAGTGGGAAACTCGAAGTGCGAAGATCGCCGATTGGCAGAGCGGAAAGGTAAGCTTCAGTCAGGAGGGCCTTGAGTTTCCGAAGTTCTGGTCTCAGCGCGCCACTGATATCGTAGCGAGTAAGTACTTTCGTGGCCACATCGGGAGCCCAGATCGGGAGCATAGCGTGAAGCAGCTGCTTGGAAGGATTGTCAACACCCTGAGCAACTGGGGCGAGAAGATGAATTACTTCGCCACGCCCCAGGAAGCCGAGACTTTCAATCATGAGCTGTCACATCTTCTTGTTCACCAAATGGCGGCTTTCAACTCCCCCGTACAGTTCAATGTAGGCATCAAGGATAGGCCCCAGTGCTCTGCGTGCTTCATCAACAGCGTCGACGATTCAATGGAGCACATTATGCGCCTGGCTAGGACAGAGGCGGTGATTTTCAAGGGAGGGTCCGGTTCCGGTGTCAACCTCTCAAAGATTCGTGCTTCCTCTGAGCCTCTGGCAACAGGTGGTTTTGCGTCGGGTCCTGTTTCCTTCATGAGGGGCTATGACAGTTTCGCCGGTGCGATCAAGTCCGGTGGCGCCACTCGTCGCGCCGCCAAGATGGTGATCCTGAACGCCGACCATCCGGACATTGAGGAGTTCATCTGGTGTAAGGCAAAGGAAGAGAAGAAGGCCCAGCAGCTCATCGGATTGGGTTACGACGACTCTATCGACGGCGAAGCCTATCGAACCGTTCAGTTCCAGAATGCGAACAACAGCGTGAGTGTCACCGACGAGTTCATGAATAGCGTTGTCAATGGCGGCGAATGGCGTACCCGTCAGGTGACCGATGGAGAAGAGGTCGACACCTACAAGGCCAAGGACCTCATGAGCGCGATTGCTGACGCGACCTGGGAGTGCGGAGATCCAGGGTTACAGTTCTGGAGTACTCTGAACAACTGGCATACCTGTCCTAACGACGGTCCCATAGATGGCTGCAATCCGTGCTCGGAATATGTTTTCTTAGATAATTCGGCTTGCAACCTCTCCTCTCTCAACCTCATCAAATTTTTGAATGAGGATGGCCAGTTTGACCAGGAATCCTTCAAACATGCCGTGGCGACCCTGATCCTGGCTCAGGAGATCATTGTTGACAACTCGAGCTACCCGACCGAGGAAATTGAGAGGGTCAGTCACGATTACCGCACCCTGGGGCTGGGCTACGCCAACCTGGGAGCCTTCTTGATGGCTCAGGGGCTTCCCTATGACAGCGACCGGGCTCGGAATCTGGCAGCTGGCATCACCGCTCTGATGACCGGTCAAGCGTACCTCACGAGTGCGGAGATCGCAGCGAATCTGGGGCCCTTTTCCGGATTCGAGGAGAATCGGATACCGATGATGGGCGTGATCCACAAGCATCGCGAGTCCCTCTCGAGAATCGATTCTGCCATGGTTCCCATGGATCTTCTGCACAGCGCCATGGAGGTCTGGGACGAGGCCATCCGCAAGGGTTCCCAAGACGGTTATCGTAATGCTCAGGTGACGCTTCTGGCCCCAACTGGGACGATCGCATTTATGATGGACTGCGATACCACCGGTATCGAGCCTGATTTTTCGCTGGTCAAGATCAAGAAACTGGTCGGTGGAGGGACGCTAAAGATCGTCAACCATACGGTTCCTCGGGCTCTGAAGAAGCTGGGCTACGGAGAGGATGACGTGAAGGACATCCTTGTCTACATGGACAAGAGTGAGACGGTCGAGGGTGCGCCTCATCTGAAGGATGAGCACCTTCCAGTCTTTGACTGTGCCGACCACCCGGCCAATGGGGTTCGCTATATCCCCTACCTGGGACACATCAAGATGTGCGGCGCAGTTCAGCCCTTTCTGTCGGGTGCGATTTCCAAGACCATCAATCTTCCCTCTTCCGCAACCGCTGACGAAATTATGGATGCCTATGTCGAGGGTTGGAAGAACGGCATGAAGTCGATCTCGATCTATCGTGCTGGCTGCAAGCTGGTCCAGCCCCTCTCCTCAAAGGACGCGGCTCCCCAGGTGACGGCTGTAACTCCACGCCGCAACATGCCCAAGGACCACCCCGCCTTGCAGCATGAGTTCAGGATTAGAGGGTTCAAGGGCTTTCTCACAATGGGGCTGTATCCGGACGACGATCAGTTGGGGGAGATCTTCGTAAACTTTGCCAAGCAAGGTTCGACGCTTCAGGGAATGGCGATGGCATGGGCGATTGCTCTCTCGATGGGTATTCAGCGCGGCGTGCCCCTGGAGGACTACGTTCGCATCTTTGCCCATATGAGCTTCGAGCCAGCAGGCTACACGGATAATCCTCAGATTCCCTTTGCTACCTCGATACCCGACTACGTGGTTCGTCACCTGGCGACCAAGTTTCTCAGCCCCGAGACTCAGGAAGGGTTGGGCATCCACCAGGTCGAGCCCACCGGCAGTCTCCAGAATGGGGTCCAGGTCAGTTTCCCTGACTACCCCGATGACGCTGACGAGCCTAGCGCCGCTGCCCCAGCGTCCGAATCCTTCAAGGTCGATGTCCGTGGCGACTATCCTACCTGTATGGGATGTGGGAACCTGATGCAGCGGAATGGGAACTGCTACGTCTGCACCGTATGTGGCAGTACCTCGGGGTGCAGCTGATTCCCGGCGGTCGGTCTGGCCTGACGCCTCGCCGTCAAAAAGGCATTCGAAACTGTTTGGAGATTCCGATGATCAGCCCGTAGGAAGGATCCGTTTCTCGGAAGCCGACCAGCGCTCCGATGTCCCAATAGAGTCCTCCCCCCTGAATCTGAGCTCCCAGCCGGAGGCGTGATTGTTCCTCAGTCCCGATACCGCCGGGACCGAGTCTTCCATACGTGTCGCCGATGACGCTGATCTGAGGATTCACCGAGTAGATCAGGCCGAAACCATATGAGAAGAGATCATCTTGTGCCGCCGCGTCTACGGGGTCTCCCAGGAGAGCCAATCCTAGATTGCTTATGAGGCGTAGCTTCCCCAGACTCTTCTCGAAGATCAGACTGGAGAAGAAGTTGGTTTCGTCATTTCCCAGCCCACTTTCATTGGAGGTGTTTGGGAGTTGAACGGCGAAACGGGTTGCCAGTGCCGGGGTTCCAGAACGCTCATCCAGGATGCGCAGCTTAGTACCCATCGTGAGATCACCCCAGGCGCTGGTGGAGTTCCCCGCAAAGTTGAGGATAGAAGAATGGGGTCCGAGGAAGCGCTCTTCGATGTTTAGTAGATCCTGGAAGGAGCCGAGCATCTGCACCTCGATCCGTTTCCCAGCGCCGATCCTCAGGCCAGCGACTCCCACTCGAGTCAGATCTCCTTTCAAACCAGAGAGCCGGAACACTGAAT
This sequence comes from Acidobacteriota bacterium, assembly GCA_047514575.1. GTDB lineage: Bacteria > Acidobacteriota > UBA6911 > RPQK01 > JAJDTT01 > CAUZIZ01. The sequence continues at coordinate 16,637 of JAKZYH010000721.1, forward strand.
CCTGGAGAAATTCGACCCCGACTTCGAACAAGGCATGACCTTCAGGGACGGTCTCCGCGGTCTCGGTCACGAGCGGACGTCGCTGGGCCGAGACGTCGAACGATAGAACAATGCTGAGAAATGCGATCAGGATGAAAATCACCGAGGCAGTGTATCAGGCCCCGGGTGAGAGTCAACAGCCTTCTGGAGACTGGGGATTCGACCCCATTCTCCATCGCCAGTTGCCGCTCCGTCTGACTTCGATCGGGGATGAGAAGTCCACTAGGAATGGACTGAACCCGTTGCGTCGCACAGATCCCCGAGCTCATACTGAAGAATCGAAAGAGCAGCCACGGCTGCTGTTTCTGTCCGCAGCACCCGGGGACCAAGACCAACCGGGATGATCCCATGCTGATCGAAGATGGACCGATCCTGGTCGTCCCAACCGCCTTCCGGGCCCACGAAGCGCTGCGATTGCTGCGAACCTCGGTGTTGGGCCAGCAGATCCCGAAGGCAGGTTCCCCCTGACTCATCTAGCCTAAATGTTGTCGAGGAGGTCGCTCCTTCAGCTAGGAATTCTTCCAGGGTGACCGGGTGGCGCAAAAGCGGGACTCGCGATTGGCCGCTCTGTTTGACAGCTCCCAGCATTATTTTGTTCCAGCGCGCGATCTTGTTCTGTTCGCGACGGTCCCTCAATCTCACCTCGGTTCTCCGGGAGATGATGGGTACCACTTCCCAGACTCCCAATTCAGTAGCCTTCTCGAGGACCCACTCGAACCTGTCTCTTTTGACAAGGCTCTGTGCCAGCGTCATTTTCAGTAGCGGTTTCCGCTGTGTCAGAACGGCTTCTACCTTCCCCCACCATCGGTTCCGATCTCGCTCCAGACTGCAGCGGAACTCCTTCCCCAGCCCGTCCAGACCCAAAAATATCTGGCCCGGTTGCAGACGGCGAACGCGAACGAGGTGGTGGATTTCTTCCTCGGATAATTCGACTTGTCCGTTGCTGTCGACCGTCACCAAAGCTCGGTACATTTTTCCCCTCTCAGCTCGATCTCACCTCGCAAGCCATCTGCAAACGTTGCCGTATTTACATTCCAGTGTGGCTAGCGGCCAAGCTGATGACAGCACCATCCGTTTCGCGACCAGGATCTGACCGAGGATAGCTTAAACTGATCCAGCACCAAACCTTCCTGATCCTCGGTGAATCCTGACACAATCAGGGTCTTCCCAGTCAACCGGACCAGATCGGCAGCCATCTGACGGAAGATTCCCAGAGTCAGATTGGCCACGACAAGATCGAAGGATCCTCTCAGGATCGTTAAGTCACCGGTGAAGAACCGGATGTCCTCAACTTGATTGCTATATGAATTGCGTCTCGCCTCGAAGGTGGCCTCCGGATCGGAATCCATGGCCACAATTTCGAGGTTGGCACTTAGCTTCCGGGCGGCTATGGCTAGAATCCCGGATCCCGTACCGACATCGAGCAGGTCGATTGAGTCAGGGATCAAGGCTGCGAGAGCACCCAGGCAAAGTTGCGTGGATTCGTGAGTTCCCGTTCCGAATGCCCGCCCCGGCTTGATTTTCAGATTCAAGGGGTGGAGCTTGGAGGGACCCTCCCAGGGCGGATGGATGTAGAAGGTAGATCCCACTGGAAACCCACAGAACCGTTTTCTGTATTCTCTTACCCAGTGATAGGGATCGACCCTGAGCCTCGTCACCCGAAACTCCGTAATCGAGTGGTTGCGGGTGAACCCGCTGAAGGAGTCCTCTAGCGATTGGATTGATTGAGTGGAATCGAAAAAGGCTTTGAAACGAGTGTGATTCCCTTGCGGAATCTCTTCTACGCCGACGGAATCGAGTTCCCAACAAAGCTCGCTAAAGGCATCCGACTGCCCCACAGGAAGAGATGCTTCAACGCAAATCCATTCTTGGTGCAAAGGGCGAACCCGGCGCTCCTAGCTGAAGACTTCCTTTACTTTGCCAAAGAAGCCCTCATGCTCCTGATGTTCCTCGTCTGAAACATCAGCGAGCTGTTGAAAGAGCTCCTTCTGCTCTTTGGTCAAACGCTTGGGGATCGATACGTTTACTTTCACGAACTGATCTCCTCGACCCCCACCGTGGGGACTCGCGACACCCTTACCCCTGAGCCGGAACACAGTACCGCTCTGAGTCCCTTCGGGAATCTTGAGCCTCTCGTTACCTTCCAGTGAGGGAACGGTCATCTGCGTTCCCAGTACCGCCCGTGAAATCGATAGGGAGATCTCACAGAAAAGATGATTCTGTTCCCTTCGGAAAAAAGGATGTTCTTCGACCGACAATACCACGTAGAGGTCGCCTGGAGGGCCTCCCTGGATGCCCGACTCACCCTCGCCTGAGATCCTGAGCCGAGAACCGTCGTCCACACCCGCCGGGATCCTGATTTCGAGGATCTTCTCCTTTTTTTCCCTGCCGGTACCCCTGCAGTGCCGGCATGCGTTTTCGACGATCTGACCGGTCCCCTGACACTGGGAACAAGTCCTGCTGATGGTAAAGAAACCCTGCTGATACCGAACTTGCCCGTCCCCCTTGCATCCGGGACAGGTAGAAGGTGTGGAACCTGGTTCCGCGCCCGAACCTTTACAGTCGCTACAACTTTCTTCTCGAGGTATCTTGATCTTCGTCTTGCTTCCGAATACCGCCTGCTCGAAAGGAATCTTGAAATCATAGCGAAGGTCGGCTCCCCGTTGGGCCTGACCTCCCCGGCCCCTTCGAGAGTTGCCGAAGATGTCACCGAAGCCGAAAAAGTCTCCGAAGATATCTCCCAGGTCGGAAAACGGGTCGCCGCCAAAACCTCCAGCGCTTGAACTGACACCGGCATGGCCAAAGCGATCGTACTGGGCCCGCTTCTCAGGGTCCGCCAGTACGCTGTAGGCTTCGGCCGCCTCCTTGAAGCGTTCTTCAGCTTGGCTGTCCCCTCTGTTCTTATCCGGATGATACTTGAGTGCTAACTTTCGATAGGCGCTCTTGAGTTGCTGCTGATCGGTTCCCCGGTCAACCCCGAGGACCTCGTAATAGTCTCTTTTCGACAATTTCGGTCTCCTGAGTGGTTAGTCAGGTGGTCGGACAGATGCCCGCACCGCCAAAACACTCGTCGCTTGCGATTCGCCCCCGACCGACCTGACCGCAAGCCGTTTCTGAGGAGGGCATTTTAAGCGATTGGCGAGGGCCGTGCAAAATGTCACGTTGGCCCGGCCCGGCTGACGAGCTTCTAACATAAGATCGGCGCGCCCGGTTTTCAAGGAAGGACTTGATTAGATGAGTTCAACAGTTCTATTTGCCGGTCCCCGCTCCGATCGGCGGGTGCATGGCTACCTTGACCTGAGAAGCTCGTAATAGCCGGCCTCGAATGGTATATCCCTTGCGATATTCGTCCACGACCAAACCGTCTGCGTGATCTGTTGTAAATTCTCTGAGAACGGCCTCGTGCACATTGGGATCGAATTGATTGCCCACACCCGGGATCACCTCCACCTCAAACCTGACGAGGACCGACTTGAGCTGAGTCAGAAGCAACTCGTAGCCCTCGTAATAGGGCTGTAGTTGGGGATCGATCGAGGCGTTGCCCAGGGTCTCCAGCCCTTTCTCGCACGCATCCACAACCGGTAAGAGCTCGCGGATGGGCGCCGACTGCGATTCCCTCCGCATATCGGCCTTCTCCTTGTCCATTCGTTTGCGATAGTTGTCAAATTCAGCCTGCGTGCGGAGAAGCAGGTCACGGTACTCGTCCCGCTCCATCTCCAGACGCTCCAGTGTGGAGACGTCGGCCAAAGTCCCATTCGTCTTCTTCTCTTGCGACTTCGGGTCCGGTTTCTTCTGGGCACGGTTTTTGGAAGATCCACCCCGGCCCTTTTGCTGATTCCTCATATTATAAGCCTTATCGTTCACGACCCAATCTGGTGAAGTCCGAGAGCCAATTCTGCGAAGGATTCTTGCGCGGAAGTGAAACTAGGCTAGGACGCGTTAACCCAGATTATGACGGGTGGGTGACATGGTACTAGTGACCGTAGCACCCGAGTCGCTGGCGCCTCTCGGGCTCGAATAGCTTGCTCATTCACTAGCGCTTCAAGTACTACAGTCCACTAGTTATTGCTGAGGATCCGCCCGAACAGCTTGGCGACCGAGCCTACCAGGCTGATCCCTTTTTCGTAGCTCATTCGAGCGGGGCCCAGAATCCCCAGACTTCCGGCAACTTGCCGATTGTAGTGGTAAGGGGAGGAGATCACTGCCCACCCACCCATCTCGGGAATGTGCTTATCAAGCCCAATTGTGACGGTTGGACCCGGCTCCTTCGCCTGGAGACATTCTGTCAGAATCTTGGCTAGCTGGCTCTTTTCCTCCAGCGCCCTTAGCAGGGCCGATGCCTGTTGACGATCGGCTAGTTCGGGCTTCCCAATGATCTGTGCTGTTCCGCCCAGATAGACTCCAGATTCACCCTGTGAACTCGAATCGGTATCCGGCAGACCCGCTGAGCCTAACAAGATCGCATTCCTTACGGGACTCTTGTGTGATTCCTCTCCGGAAGTAAGCGAGAGCAGTCTGTCGCGGATCTGAGGAAGTGTATTTCCCTCAAAGTGCTCTACCAGATAGCGACCTGCTTGATCCAGATCGGTCTGGCTCAGATTCTCGGGAACCGCGACCAGTCGGTGTTGTACCGAGCCGGCACCAGTGATAACGACGACCAGGACTCTCCGGGCGGAGACCTTGACGAACTGGATGTGTCTCATCGCCGCCTGTTCCAGCGGCTGAGCCAGCACGAAACCCATGCTGTCGGAGTGAGTGGAAAGGATCTGGGAGGTCTTGCTCATCAGGTTTTCTGGATCCATTTCCTTTTCCAGGGTTCCTCTGATGCGCAGGAGCTCCTTCGGCGAGAGCTCGCTGGCCTTGGAGAGTGAGTCGGCGTAGAAGCGGTATCCCTTCTCAGTGGGAATCCGACCCGCTGACCTATGTGGCTGCGCCAGGAAGCCAAGTTCTTCCAAGTTTGCGGTGACACTCCGGATTGTAGCGGGACTCAAACGCTCTTGGCAGAGGCCCGCGAGTCGGCGCGAGCCCACGGGACGGCCTGACCGGATATACTCTCGGACCAACATCCGCAGGATATTCCCCGCACGACGGCTTGGCCCGGGTGTGATGCTGCCCTTCATCATGATTTAAACGGCCGGTGCGAGATTTATAGCATAGGCCTCTGTCTCAATTCAATGAGTCTGGAAATGCGCTTGATAAAGGACTCCCCCACTCTGCCTTTCCGACTCTCCAACTCCACTCCCGAAATATCAGTTCCCCTCTCGAATCCAACGTCTTGGGCGGATCGTAACGAACCTCAGTTCGTCCTCTTCAGTTGGACTTGAAAGCTCTCTTCCAACCCTTGTCTCAGAGCCGAGGAGAGGGTTTCAAAAGCTACGGGCCTTCCAGCAGCTTCAGAAACCGAGAGAGCCTTGGAGCACAGTAGGCCGGGACTGACTCCCAGTGCCCTTGCCATGCTTGGGTAGTCAATCGTCAGAGGGATGGCTCCGTGCTGAAGGAAGCTCTTCTTCAGCTTTCTTTGGGCACTCCCTACAATTTTTCGCGAGCCCTTTACCACCTCATGAAAACAGGGTGCGGCGAAGCAAGGTCTTTGAGACTCGGCTCCGGAGGAGTCTGAAGGCCGGCCACTTCGGGCTGCCAGAGTTGCCGCGATGCCTAGAAGCTGAAGCCCCCTTCGCAAAGCAAACGAGATCTTCTGATGGGTCTGCTGAAGACTGTGAAGGGGAAAGTGAAAGGGATCATTGGAGGCGACGGCATAAGTAAGCTCGTCGGCGTGGAAGACGGCCCTTCCTCCTGTGGGTCGGTGGACCCACGGGATTCCCTGCTGAAGGCAGTGGCTTTGATCCAGGGCTCTCTCGACGCGCTGGTGCGACCCCAGCGAAACCGTTGGACGTTCCCAACGGTAGAAGCGGACCAACGTGCATGGGTCGGAGGACGTTTCGACCCGATCCAACAGCCGCCGGTCCACTTCCATATTTACGGTTCCGGGCTGAGGAGGGTGCAGCATCCAGTCCCACTGGACCAAAGACCTCACCGCACGCCTACCTCACTCCGTCCCCTGGTCATCACAGCATTTTTAGGGCTTCCGAAAAGACACGTAACTGACAGTCGGAGCACTTCTCTGGGTCACCGACAATACGCGAAGGATGATACCTTCTCCGGTGCTCATTGAGTTAATCCTATCGTAGAACTGCTGAGCTGTGCCCACAGGCTGCCCGTTGACGTGGGTTACGACCAGGTTTGGCCGAAGCCCGGCTTCATCCGCCTTGCTGCCGGGAGATACTTCCGTAATAATGACCCCGTTTTCCCCCTCCAACCCGAGTTGATCGGCATCACGGGCAGACAAGGTACGGAACTCCAGTCCGATCTGTTTGGGGCGCTCTTCCTTCTTGCGCTCTTCGAAGGAAAGGCCCTCGCTCTCCGAACGCTCCTGTTGTTCGATAGTCCGCTCGGCCAGCGTCACGTTCAGTCGCAAGACTTCGCCCTTTCGGACTACCACCATCGGCAGTTGTTTGCCCGGAGGAGTATTGGCAATGGTGGAGCGGAGGTCCCACACGGTTTCGACTTCGACATCTCCCACCTTCACGATTACATCTTCGGGTCTGACCCCTGCTTTGTAAGCTGGGCCTGACTCTCCCACTTTCGCTGATTCGTCGACCAGTCCGGTCACGATGACGCCGTCTCCATCCTTGATTCCCTTTGGATCGGATCCTTCGACGCCAAAAAACTCGGCCATCTCGTCGGTCATGGGGAAGGTGTTCATCGAGACACCCAGCCAGCCTCGTTCGATCTTGCCGGTTTCGACAAGCTGATTGTAGGAATTGACAAAGACGGACGAGGGGATAGCAAAACCGACACCCTGCGAGCCCCCGGTCCTGCTGAAAATGAAGCTATTGATTCCGATGACTTCACCCTTCATGTTGACGAGGGGTCCGCCACTGTTACCAGGATTGATGGCTGCATCGGTCTGGATGTAGTCGCCGAAGATAGGCATTTCCTTGACCACGCGGGCGGTGGCCGAAATGATTCCAGAGGTGACCGTCTTGCCCACGCCGAATGGATTTCCAATCGCCAGGACCCACTGGCCCGTGCGGATGTTGGAGGAATCACCTACCTTGGCGAAGGGAAGTGGCTTGGGCGTGTCAATCTTGAGAACCGCGAGATCACTCTCAGGATCGACTCCAACCACCGTGCCTTTGAAGGCCTCACCCGTGTGGAGGGTCACCGTAATCTTGTCGGCCAACTGTCGCCTGTTTCCTTGTCCGACCGGAGCGACCACGTGATAGTTAGAGAGTATGTAGCCCTCGCTGTCGACGATTACGCCGGAACCTAGACTGTCCCGTTTCTGCTCAGAGGGTCCACCGAATCGTTCCATGAAGTCTTCCCCAAAAAAGTCACGCAAGGGATCCGGGGTACTTCGCTGCCTTCTTTGCCGGTGAACGATCGAGGTTGTGCTGACGTTAACGACGGTGGGTTCCACGGTCTCAGCGACTTGTGTGAAACCTTCTACTAAACGGGCTTCTTGATCCAGGACCAGCGGCGAACCGGTCCCCTGTACTTTCAGCTTGTGGATATCGGCCCGCTCTGCGCTGAAAACGCCTTCGTCAACCAGCACCGTACCGATAGTGATTCCCAGGCCCAGAGTGACCAAAAGGACCAAGAAGGTCAGGCCGGTCCGAGATCTAAGAAGCGCGTTGATTCTTGACATTTTCAATCCTCCAGTGGCTTAGTATGGCAAATAATTCTCACTGCAAAAACTTATACGCTTGATTCAGGCAAGGGTTCATTCTTTCGAGTCCAACGGCTAAGAAGCAAGGATCCAGCTCCCAAGGTATCAAATCCAAAGCGTCGACAATTCGAGCGCCTACTCTTTAGAGGACGCGATACTGATGGAACCGGTTCAACCCGAATCCGAAAATCCCTTAGGGCCCGCGCAGAAATAACTTGGGTGCGGCTCTTTTAGAACAGGCGATTCTGGTGCCGTCGAACGCAAGATGGACCTCTCTTACTATGGGAGCGGCGAAGGCATTTTGGGGTTGGGTAGTTGGGTGGGGCAGAACAATCTGACACGGAAGAC
>JAKZYH010000722.1:0-4747 GCA_047514575.1 Acidobacteriota bacterium
TAAAAAGGATGTTTGCCGCCGCGAAGTTTCTTCCATTCAAAGAAGCCATCGGCGGGAATCAGACATCTCCGGGACCTGAAGGCCTCGCGAAAAGAGGGCTTTCGCTCCGCCGTTTCCGATCTGGCATTGATCATTCTCGAGCCCGAGGAAAGATCCTTGGACCAGCTGGGAATCAGACCCCAGTGCATGAGATCGAGCCGATTCTTCTGAAGTTGCGGGTCCTTGCGAACTACCACAACATCCTGGGTAGGAGCAATGTTGTAACGAGGCCCGATTCGAGTTTCGCTGATCTCGAACCGGTCCATCAAAGCTTCAGGATCGGTGAGCGTAAACCTTCCACACATTGCAGCGGGTGGTCCTTCAATCTGGACAAGTATGGCACTCGATTCCTTGAGATTTCAATCAGGGATGGACGAAAGAGGGGGTTTGTCGAAGTGTAGAAAGGCTGGAACTTACGCTGGCTTCAGGGCTGATCTTAAGTCAACTCGTCGCGGAAATATCGGACCCGGTGCAATCACGATCAAGGTCTGGATTAGGAGATCCAATGGCACCGAGCTGACTCGGTATTGAAAGCGGCAGTTCCCTCCAGGTAGGCATTTCCGATCGTGGTCTGTACTGGACCCGACTCGGCGGGGAACCGGATACCTGTTCTATGGCTCATCGGGACTACATCGCTCCAAAACTAGTCCCGTTATCGGTCGGAAGGCCTCGCATCTTTAGCCCTCTCAAGAGGGCTAGGCGCTAGACCCGAGCCAATACATCGTCCGCAAAGCGGCGAACCGCGGCGATCGTTGAATCCGTGTTGCTGGCGGCTACCGAAAGAACCAGATAGTCCAGACTGGCATCTTCGTACCTGCGGATATCGTCACGGATATCGCTGGTGTTTCCGGTCAACAAGGCTCTGTCACCATTCTCCGTCCTCTGAGCCTGGTCCAGAACCATCGTGGCCCTGAGCGTGACCTCCACCCTCTTTGGATCCCTCCCATAGATCTCACATAAGGAGCTGAGCCGCTCCCGACCTTGCTGCACCTCCTCGGGACTGAGCCTGATCCCGTGCCAGGCGTCACCCAGCCTGGCCGTCCTGCGGATCGCCAGGCGCGAGTTACCTCCCACCCAGATCGGTGGATGGGGTCGCTGGACTGGCTTTGGGAAAAAGACCATGCCGGAGGTCTGGAGATGCTTACCCTGGTACTCGGCCACATCCTCGACGCAGAGAGCCTTGAACACCTCTATATGCTCGTCGGTCAACGCACAACGGTGCTCATAGGAGGCACCTATGGACGCAAACTCCTCGGGCATCCAGCCAACGCCTATCCCCAAAATGACACGCCCACCCGAAAGCACATCGAGGGTCGTGATCATCTTGGCATTGAGTATCGGATTGCGGAAGGGCAACACAAGCACACTCACCCCTAGGCGAGCCTTCTTCGTCAAGCCTCCAACGAAGCTTAGCGTACTCAGCGCCTCCAGCACGTTCTGGGCCTCGGGGTCAGCCTTGCCCGGACCCAACATATCGGGATAGCGGGCCGGCAGATCGGCTGGAAAAACGGTCCGATCACTAACCCACATAGAGTCGAAACCCGCCTCATCTATGGTGCGGGCCATCCTCCTGACGTAATCGGCCTGGGCCACCGGCGTCACCGCCGGGTTGACCGAAGTGGTAACGGCAACTCCAAATCTCATCTATTATTCCTTTCCCGGAAATCGTAGCATTCTGATTCGGAGTGGTCCTCGAAAGAGGTCACCTCTCGAAGAACTTGACCTCCGTGGCGAACGATGGAACTCTGACCGGGCCGCAAAGGAGTGTGGGGCCAAAGCCCCGTGAGGAGATATGTTGGGAACCGCTGCTCTCTTTTTTTGTGCCCTACTGGCCTCGCCGGCGGAGTCAAAGAAGGAAGAAGAGCAGGAGGAACCGCCTCCGGCACCGAGTCAAACCGTCGTTGTCACTGCCACCAGGTTGGAGCAGCCGCTGTCGGAAGCAGTCTCCCTGGTAAGCGTCGTTTCAGACGAGGACCTGGCTCGCTCACCCTCGCCGGTACTGGACGATACCCTGCGACGGATACCCGGCTTCAGTCTCTTTCGTCGCTCCAGCAGCCTGTATTCCCATCCGACGGCGCAGGGGGTTTCCCTTCGAGGCATCGGTCCCAGCGGGACCAGTCGCAGTCTGGTCCTATTCGACGAGATTCCGTGGAACGATCCCTTTGGAGGTTGGATCTACTGGAATCGGATTCCGACTTCGGCTATACAGTCGGTCGAGGTCGTTCGAGGAGCTACCAGCTCGCTCTATGGGAGCTCTGCGCTGGGAGGCACGATTCAATTGATTCCCCGGACCCCCAAGGCCGATACGCTCGAACTACGAGGTCGCTTCGCCCACCCTCAGTCCTACGATCTGGATCTACTGGCGGCCGACGACTTCGGCGACTGGAAATACCTGGTGTCGGGTCGACTCTTTGACACCGAGGGGTTTTTCATTGTCGCAGAGGAGCTCCGGGGAGCAGTCGATAGGCATGCCAGCTCCAACTTCCAGACCTTTTTCGGACGCGCCTACTACAAGAATTTCCGCGCAGGGGTCAACGTCTTTCGAGAGGGACGAGGCAACGGGACTCAGCTCCAGAACAACAACTCGAGGCTGGTTCTGTTCGAGACGGGCTACGAGGGCTCGTCCTGGGAGGGCAGCTTCTACACCCAGAGCGGCGTCTTCGAGAACACCTTCTCCCGAATTCTTCCCGACCGATCGGCAGAGTTCATCACTGCGGAACAGGAATTTCGTTCTCTGGGCTCGGGCGCCGCATTCAGCTGGAGACCCCGAAGCAATCTGCTGGTGGGCACCGATTGGAGAAGGGTGAAATGGAGCGAGAATAGTCAGAACCTAGCTGGTATCTTTGTTCAACAGCTCCTTCCCCTTCATCACCGGATCGACTTCCTGGCGGGACTTCGATTCGATTGGTGGCAGGGACAGAAATCCCAGACCAGCGTCAACCCCAGAGTTGGGGTCCTTTTGCGAGGGTCGGAATGGCTCACGCTGCGGACGTCCGCCTACCGAGGCTTTCGGGTACCGACCCTCAACGAGCTCTACCGTCCATTTCGCGTGGGAAACATCATCACAGAAGCCAATCCCGAACTGCAAGAGGAGCACTTGTGGGGAGGTGAAGTGGGGGCTGATTTCCATTCTTTTGCGCCCGTTTTGTTACGCCTGAACGTGTTCTGGAACTCGCTCCGGGATGCAGTGAGCAACGCCACCATCTCGGTTACTCCCCAGCTCATCTTTCGCCAACGTCAGAACCTGGGCCGAGCAACGGTCAAGGGTTTGGAAGCAGAGGTGACGGCTCCACTGGGACCACTCTGGAGAGTCTGGGCTGCCTATCTATACTCGGATGCAGCGGTCGTGGACACCGGGCTGAGGCTGCCACAAGTGCCGCGCCACCAAGGATCGGCAGGGCTCGAGTACATGGGACCAGTCAAGGTGGCGGCCTACGGCCGTTGGGCTGGGCATCAGTTCGAGGACGATCTCAACCGGCTGGATCTGGAGCGTTATTCCTTGCTAGGCTTGAGCCTCAGCCGTCCCCTCTCGGAGAGGGTCGAACTCTTCTTTGCAGCGGACAATCTCCTGGACCGCGAGTATTCCATTGGACGCACTCCCATCCCCAGATTGGGAAGTCCCCGACTCCTTCAAGGCGGGGTCCAATTCAGGCTCCGCTAGGTAAAACTTGAGCAGTGAGCAGTGAGAACTGCCAGTATGACAGAGTCAGGTCCGGCAGAGCCGCGCGCGGCTGTCACGTCGGCAACATGAAACCAAGTTCCGAGGAGAAAGCGGACAACAGCAGAATCTTCCCTGTCCTCGACTAGTAAGTTTCTTTCTCGAATGGGGCCAGCTCCGCTGGGGGCGGGATTAGCCTGGAACCGGGCCCGACAAACTCGAGCCAGCAATTTGAGAATATCGAAGCAGAATATCCTCCTTGGGCTCTTGACTCCGGCGCTGATCATCCTCTTTGTGCTTCTGTTTCAGGCCAAGATCCAGCACAAGATGCGTGACTTCGAGGTCTACTGGCAGGCCGGGACGAGAGCGATCGCAGCAGAGTCCCTTTATCGAACCGAGGATGGGCACAAGGATCTGGCCGGGCGGGGGCTAAAGGGAGTGAAGCTCGTCGTCAGTGACGACCACGCCGGACTGAGGGCGGCTCGACGGGCGGTCTTTCCTGCCCTGCCTTGGCAGCGCTGCCAGTTTCATCTGAGCCAGAATGCGCAACGTTTTGCCCGTCGCCTGGAAGAGCGGGGCGAAATCGGCCAAGCGATGCGGGACATCTTCAACAGCCCCACCCTGGAGGACGCCGAAGCGATGCTCAAGCGAAAGATCCAAGCGTTTGCCGAAACGAACCAGGCGCTGGCCCAGTGGATGGAAGAGAACGTGCGCGAGGGGCTGACGGTTCTACGCCTTCCCCCGAAGCCTGCACCAGAAGATCCGGACGATCAAGGGCGTGGAGAATCTCAACAAACAGATCCGCCGCCGCACGCGCGTGGTGGGAATCTTCCCCCATACCGACTCGGCGTTGCGACTGATCTCGGCCGTGCTGGCGGAGATTCACGACGAGTGGCTCACGGGCCGGTGCTATCTGAACCTGGAGAGCCGGCCAGAAACGGTGGCATCTTAGAATTGGGATAGACGGGGTGAGCGGTTGAGCCTGGGGAGCCCAGGGGGAATCCAACAAAGAGAGCCAGGGAGCGGACCCACAGGTGAAGTCGGGGGGGG
>JAKZYH010000723.1:0-26631 GCA_047514575.1 Acidobacteriota bacterium
TCGAGGCGTCACCCGAGCCACGGTGGTGATCGGTGAAAAGTTCCGCCTGATTCCGCCGAAGTGAAACCCGGTCAGGGAAGTAAAGCTGGAGAACTGGTTTACGGAGTTCGCTTCGAAAGCGCCTCCAAAATCCGGGTCGAAGAAGTGCTTCTGGGTCACCTTGATGGACATCCATTCTTGCGTCTGTCGTCTATCTCCGCTGCCTCGCTTGACAAAGATGCGATTGAAGATCCCGTACTCGACCTCGTGAGAATTCGTGATGGTGTCGTATTCGTCGAAACGAAGGATCCGGTCGAACTCGTCGATCCCCGACCGGTACTGGTAGCGAACGGCAGGCTCGATCAGATGTTTCCAGGAACCGGTTGGGGAGGACGCGCCATAGATTCTGGAGAGCCCCCATCCTTTCAGATCCAGGGTTAGTTCAACGTAGTGGCGAGCCAGATCGTCGCCGCTCGTCTCAGCAGTCTGGCCTGACTCCACAGAAGTTAGGCTGTCGCTGTAGAAGGTCTCTCTCAGGGCAACTCTCGGGGTCACTCGGAGGCCCTGGAAGAGGGGGAGCGACAGGTACATTTGTGGAAAGATGTCAAATCGCTGGGTCAAGCTCGGGGTCTCGATCAGACTGTCCGTGCGGCTGAAACCCCCGGCAGTGGTGTCCAGGTCCAGGTAGAAGGGCAGTCTGTCGAATCGATGACCGTGAAGTTTGAACTGGAAGGTGGGAAAGCTCCGAATGACTGTGTTGCGCCCAGGGAAGAGGGTCTCCTCCCGCGAGAGGAGCACATTGATCGATCGGGACTGGAAGTTGTTGGTCAGGAAGACACGGGAGACCTCGGTAGGCTGGGTGGCAGTGAAGAAGTTGTCGGAGAACACCTGTCGGAAGAGGAAATTGGAGACCAGGCTAAAGTCGGCGACCCCTCTGAATCCGTTGGCAAAGCGGGTTTCTCCGAGAGCATCGAGGCTAGCGCCCCCCTGACCCTTTTTGTCGTCGAGAAGATATCCGTCAAGCTGGAGTGTCGTGCTTGAATTGGGCCGGGTCCGGAACTCAAAGCCGTGTCCGAAGCCGCGCTCGGAGAAGTAGTCCTGGTGCAGGGTGAGGTCGGCGCTTTCTCCCATGACCACATAGAAGGCCTGTCTGAGGCGGCGTCCTTTGTTGTTCGAACTGCCAGTGCTTGGAATCATGAAGCCGCTGGATCTCTTCTTCTTCTCCGTGGGGACGACCACATAAGGTAGGTAGAAGACGGGGATTTTCTTGATCCTGAAAAGCGTGTGTTTGATTCGGGCACTTGATTCCAATCGGATACTTGCCTTCTTGAGCTTGAAGCTCCACTTCGGGACCGCCTCATCGCATGCGGTGATGAAGCCGTCACTGGCAACGTAGGTGCCGGCTCCCGTTTTCACGAGTCTTTTTGCCTTGATGAACAGATCCCGATCGGTAAAGCCCTCAACCTCGTAGAGGACCCCTGTATCGCTCTTCAAATTCAGCTCGGCCCGCGCCCCCTTGAGCCACTGTGTTCCGTCAATCAGCTCGACCTCGCTCTCGAACACTGCTTCCTCGGTCAGAGGGTTGTATACGACCCTCGAACTCTTGATGGTGGTGTTCTCGAAGCGGATGACCACTTGACCTGCTGCCACCCAGAGTTCGGCTGATTCCTTCGCCAGGCGAAAGGCTTCGATAGTGACCAGTCCCCGGGTCGACGGCAGCTCGACTCGGGCCCGGTCCTGGGCAGAAGAGGAAGCCGTCATCAGGAGTGTGAGGAGTCCCGAGAGAATCAGTTCAATGCGCATCTGTCTAGGAGATGGTACCAGAATCAAACCCGGATGCTGCCGGCCTGGGAGCCTGTCCGAGTAATGGACCGGGTTGCGTTAGAGGCGCCCGTTAGTCCAGATGCAAGGCAGGGCGACGCAGTCGATGTTCGGCCATCTTCTAGGAGCCCGAACACAGCAGATGGGCTGACGCCGCCTGTAGCCCGAAGGGAGAATGGGGGTTGCGGACGATCTCTGTGTTCGTCGTCGTTGCAGATGGCCAAGCGTCGTCTTCCTCCTCCTGCCTTGATCTCGCCTCGCAAGCCCCATTCTCGCAACCCGGTCCATTACTCGGACAGGCTCCTAGGTCAGTGATTGGGATCTGGATCGCCCCGGCACCGCTGTGCTAATCTGTCTCGCACCATGGCAGACAAAAAGGAACCTCAGCAGAGCGAGAAGTGGCCCTCCTACAGCATGGTTGAGCCGCGCATGAGGAAGATCTATTTCAACTTCTATCGTGAGACTTACAAGTCATCGACAATCGACCGCAAGACCAAAGAGCTGATTGCGATTGCCGCCTCTCTGGGTTTCAAGTGTGAGGGATGCCTCGAGGGGCATCTTGAGAAGGCACTCAAGCACGGAGCCACCAAGGAAGAAATCAGCGAAGCAATTGCGATCGCCATGGGTGTTGGGGCTGCTTCGGTGGTAGACCAGACGGACCAGGTCGCGGAGAAGCTTCAGACGCGACATTTCGAATAGGGGTGATATCGATGGATGTCACAGGCTAGCGAGGCAGCAAGTCCTCGCCGCTACGAGCACTCAGATAATCGGGAGCGGGAGACCTCTACCACAAAAGGGGTCCTGGTTGGGGGGAGGTTTCCGTTTCCAGGACCCCTTTGTATGGAACACATGGGTTAGTGTCATAGATGCCCGCGACTCTGGGAAAGTTCGATGCGAGGATCAAAAATTTCGAAAACATCGTGACCGAGGATGAGGCGTCCAGAGCTCAAGCGGATTTTGCTCGAAAAGGTGGGCGATTTTGTCTTTTTCCACTTGGGCGCCGATGCTCAGGTAGAGTCACGAGAAGCGGACCTAGGCCTTCGTTTTCGAATCCAGCATGAGCGCGTAAAGCCCTTCGATTTTGAGCTTAGCTGGGTGCAGGTCGAACAGATGACGACCGATCCCGAGTTACTGGAAGACTACCTCCTCGATTACCTCGCCAGCTACCGAACCTGACCGACGGGCGACTCGTTCCAGGGTCCCCTCAATTTGACTTCGCCGAGGCGTTCGGCTAAAAACCTAAGAGCACGGTGGCCCCATCGTCTAGTGGCCTAGGACGCCGCCCTCTCAAGGCGGTAACACGGGTTCGACTCCCGTTGGGGCTACCATCCGTTTTCCACCTGGTTTTCATCCTATATTGCTGAAAATGAAGGCTCTCTGAGGTTGGTCAAACTTCGTCTCATGCTTCTACCAAGGCTGACTGATTTCTATCATTTCCACCGAAAAATGGCACAAATCTGGCACAAGCGTTTCCAATCCCATGGTAAAGGGGAAAAGCCGAGCCGCGTTTCGAGCCATTGACACCAGCACGAGGCAGTACGAGTCTTCATCCATGATAGGGCGTTTCCAGGCACTTGGTGCATCCAGAATAGGTAGGAGAACCTCCCGCACCCTAGACGACACCTCGGGCCTCGAGGCGCGGAGTAGGGGCTTGGGAGTTGATGTCGCTGCCGGGAGCGCACCGTTTTGGGAGGCGTCCTAAGAGGGACGTGGAATGACGACATTGGACCCAAGACTATGTGCAATCTGTTCAGGGATTCTCTTCGTTGTGGCTTCTATCCGGGCTCAGAATCCCCAGGGCACTCAGTTTCAGGTCAACTCCTACACCACAGACGATCAGACGCTTCCCGATGTGGAGATGGCGAGCAATGGCAGCCTCGTTGTGGTGTGGTGGAGCGATGGCTCTTCCGGCTCGGATTCGTCTACCTACAGCGTGCAGGGGCAACGCTACGACAGCAGCGGCAACGTGTTAGGGAATGAGCTTCAGGTCAACTCCTACACTACGAACACACCGACTGCTGGTGCGGTAGCAACTGGCGGTAGCTTCGTAGTTCTGTGGGAGAGCGCCGCGTCCGCCGGCTCGGATTCGTCCTCAACCAGCATCCAGGGTCAGCGCTTTAGGGGGCCGGTACCTGTGAAACGACTGCGGTTTTCGGTGGAGTAAGACTCCCGATGCCTTTGCCCACTAGCCTCGCTTTGCATGCCGCAAACGATACGGGCCTGGATGCGCTGGAGTAGGACCGAAGGAGGGAAGTTGATCCGAGCTGTTGCACTCATCGTTCTTGGCATCCTGGTCTGCCAGCGGCTGGGCACTGATTTTGCGGCGGTGAATCGGCGAGGGGAGTAAGGGCAGGATCAGGCCAAAGAGAAGGACACATGCGTTGGTATAGCTGGTATCTGAGGGCCTGGAAAAACTACGCCGTCTTCGACGGGCGAGCCCAGAGGAAGGAGTATTGGCTCTTTCTTCTTGTGCACCTTATGCTACCCCTGAGCCTGACGGTGGTCGCAGTGAAGCTGGACCCGGAAGGAACGGGCGTCTCGGCTGTGTTCGCAATCTTCGTTCTCTACGCCGTTGCCTCTCTTGTCCCGTCGTGGGCCTTGATGGTTCGGAGACTTCACGACACTGGCCGGAGCGGCTGGTGGTTGCTTATTGGCATGGTCCCCTACTTGGGTGGCTTAGTCACAATGGTCCTGATGGCCTTAAAGGGTGATTCCGGTGAGAACGAATACGGACCCGACCCGAAAGAAGAAGCACGCTCGGCCACAGCTGGGCCGGAGATGGCTGGCAGCTGAGTTACCGGCGGTGCATCGGGGGCTGACTAGGGGCCGACACGGACTCTGAGGCGCTGCAGTCCGACCAAAGAAAAACAAAAAATAACATTTTTGTACTAGAATTCCTATGTGGGATCTGTTTGACTTTGTCGATACAAGAGGGCAGAAACGTCATTTTTGAATGGATGGCGGGACTCCAGGCGGCGGATCGCGGTCGCTTGGACTCAAAGTTGGATGCTTTGAGGGTAGAGGGGCCAAGTCTTCCTTCAAAGCTCCTCTCGAACACAAGCGTGACGCACATTAAGAAGATTCGAGTAAACGGCCAAGTTGCTTTGCGGCCGCTTATTTGTCAGGGACCAATCAACCACGATGATGAGTTCACATTGCTGCTCGGGGCCACCGAACGTGATCGCAGAATGGTTCCTAAAGATGCCTTGCTAAGAGCGAAGCGTAACCGGGAAGAAGTGATCTCAAATCCGGAGGAAAGGAGAATACGTCATGAATCTCCGTGATCGGCTGCGCCGAAACCTTAGAGATACCGAGTATCGACACGGCTACGCTGACGAGCATCTTAATCTTACGCTGTCCACCCAGATCAAGATGCTCAGGGAGCAGAGAGGATGGAGTCAGGCGCAGTTGGCCAGTAAGATCGGTACGAAGCAGACGGGCGTGTCACGGCTTGAAAACGTGAACTACTCTCGGTGGAGCATCTCCACTCTCAGGAAGATAGCGAGGGCGTTCGACCTGAGACTCAAAGTCAGCTTGGAGGTATTCGGATCTCTTTGGGAAGATGTCCAGGGCGCCTCTCGAAGTTCGTTACAGAGACCTGCATTTGAGGACGATCCCGAATTTTCAGACAGCGCAGTACCGCAGGCGCCGGTGTCGATCTGGATTTCGGGAGAACCCCCAACTTCCGCGGTATCTACCAATTCAGCTGTCGTAAGAGTAGGCCGCTAAGAAATGAGATTCCCGAAGGTTCACGTTTGTGCGGTCTGCGAACAAGTCAGATCCGAGCCTGGCAACAAACTGATGGTCTTGGGATTGTATGGATTCATTCCCCGAGTCTTGATACTAGTAAGAGATCTCGATAAGCCCATTGGCCCACTCACCTTCCTCCTAACCTGCGATCCCGGGAAAGGAAAATTCCAAGCCAAGGCAGAGATCGTCAACAGCGACGGGGAGACCCTTGCCGAATTCCCAGAGTTCGAATTCGACATACCGGGAGACTGCAAGACCCAAACCAATCTCATTGTAGGGGTCGACAGAGTGCATTTTCCCAAGGAGGACGAGTACACATTCGTTCTTACGGTCGAAGGCAAGCCTCACTATGAAGGTCGGTTCGAGGTCCGTCAGGGCATTCCTGACTAGGCGCTCGTTGAGCCTCTACTCCCCCTCCAGACACTCCCTCAAACAAACCACGATCGCGTGATCCAGCTCGAGCATTCCGGGCCCGCCGTACAGGCTCGTCTCGTCGAACCACGGCGTGAAGTCGCTGCCATTGCTTGCAGACGAGGCGAAAGCACGCCTCACCCTGATTCCCCATAATCATGGGGGTCACGGAGGGGTGCCAAGGACCGCCTCGAGGAGCAGATCGAGAAGGAAGTTACGCTGGCGGGATGACGTGGCGGCGTCCCCCAGCCCAAGGATAGCAGCCGGCTGGACTTGAGATCCGCATAGCGCCGCGACCATTCCTTGAAACTCACCATGTGGTAGTTCCTGCTTCGCCTGAATCAGCATCCTACCGACGTCCAAGATTGCCTCTGCAGCGTGCATGGGCCGGGGCCGGTTGGCTTGGCCTGTGCAAACATAGATTACAAGTACTGATGGCAAAGGAGCTACTCGTGCCGTTGGAAGAAGAGCTCGGGTTGCTGCGTCGTCGAGGGGTTCGACTCCCGTTGGGGCTACCACATCCGTTTCCGGCTCCCGGGCTACGCCGCCACATCGTCCCGAGGCGTAACCTCTTTCTCCAGTCGGTCCTCCAGCGCGTCCTCGGCGACCTCGAGTGCATAGTGCGCCTGTAGGTTCATCCAAAACTGGCCGGAGTTCCCGAAATACCTCCCCAGGCGCAACGCAGTATCTGCGCTGATTGCCCGCTTCCCGCGAACAATCTCGCTGATCCGCAACGGCTGCACTGAGATGTCTTTTGCCAGCCGATACTGGGTGATGCCCAGCGGTTTCATAAACTCCTCAAGCAGAATCTCACCCGGGTGGATGGGCGTCAACATTGGATCTCTTTCGGTCATGGTCTGTGTCTCCCCTTTTCTGTGGATCCTATCCCTAGTGGTAGTCCACAATCTCAACGTCGTAGGCATTTCCACCTTCCCAGCGAAAGCAGATTCTCCACTGCTTGTTGATTCGGATGCTGTGCTGGGCCTTCCTACCGCCCGAAAGCATCTCCAGGCGATTTCCCGCCGGAGTTCTCAATTGGCTCAGTTCCATGGCAGCGTTCAGCACCTGTAGCTTCCGGCCGGCAGTGCGCTTGATATCGTCCGGGAACTTCCGTGTGAGCTCCCGCCGGAAGAGCTTTTCAGTTTCCTTGCAACGGAAGGCCCATATCATCGTTAGAATGATACTGTAACACAATAATACTGTCCGACGATACGATAGTAAGAATGCAAGATTACGATAGTAAGAATGCAAGATAAGGTTAAGGGGGATATGCGGCAGGCCGAGAAAGGGTGAAAATGCAAGGCTGCCCCCTGAGCCCGATCCTCGGGACCTTCCTTTTCAGCGAGCTGGCGGAACTCGGCAGAAGATTACTTGTTCCAATCCACGGTAGTACCTGTTCCCGGTAGATCGCGGGCCTTTGTCGAGAATGTACGCAACTCACAGAGCAGCCGATGCGAGGCTTTTCCGTAGTTTATCGATTTCCAGGAAGGTCTCATGAAGGCGGTTCCAACTCAGAACCGTTGGGGCTACCATCTTTTCCCCATGCGGATTTCACCTTATCTTGCTGAGAAATAAGGCTCTCTGGGCCGGGTTGGACTTCGTCTCCTATTTCTACCAAGGCGGACTGATTTCTATTGTTTCTACTGAAAAATGGCACAAATCTGGCACAAGCTCAACTACAGCGAAACGCTGCTGATTTTCTTGCTCAAGGGCGCCAGGCCTGAGAAGTACCGCGAGCGCTACGACGTGGCGTCCAAGGTGGAAACCAAGATTGACCAGCCCCCAGTGGTGGTGGCGCTCAGTGAAGTCTTGACATTGGACGAGGCGAAGAGACTCAAGGATCGCATGATTGCCAACAGTGCCAAGGGGCTCACGAATGGGCACGTTCCCAGCGCGGATCAGCCTCAGTGACCGAGAAGAATTGACGCCCCAATCCGTCTAACTGGACTCCCTAGTTCCTATCTCATGACTGCTAAATGCAGGTAGCGCAATAGGTCACCGCATGTTCCAAGCGACAAAGAGGCCGAAGGCAATCAAGACCAACTTGAGCCACCTGAGGGTGTAGTGAATTCTCGCTAAGCGGTCCTGTAAAGCAGCGAAGGCCACTTCGGGCTTCCAGCGCCCCTCGCTATAGTGGTGAAGCTTTGGTTCGTCGGAGCGGAGTACCATAAGCTGCCCTCTCCGAGTCTCCTGATAGAATTTCGCATAGAGTTGACCGAAGGTTCGCCTCTTGCCAGTACGAGTAGAATTCCCACTCGTCGTCCTCATCCCACTCCTTGAAGATCGAAGGATCGAAACCGTCGTCACTACTCAGAAAGCTCTCCGTTCCGCAATGCTGCTCTCCGTTCCGCCGCATGTATTCGCTAGGCCGTAATGGCTCTGCCTCAAAAAGCTGGGTTGGACCTTCGACGAAATTCTCGAGTTTTGTCGACGGGGATGAGGTGACAGTGCGGAGTCGCAATCCTGTAAATGTGTCGAGGCTATTGAAACGGGTCTCACTTGAAGACAGAATTACGTTGAACGGATTCTGACATATCACCGCTGGTTCTACGACGTGGCAAGACAGAGACACCTCAAGAGGGCACCCATTACCGAAGCTCTGATCGATTTCCGAGTAGAACTGCCTCAAGGTTTTGATAACGACAAGTTTGAGCAACTTGCAGCTAGTCTAGAGCCTCAGTTCCCGAAGAAGACCCAGCAAAGAGTTTTGCGCGCCCACTTCGAATTCAAAGAAGGGCCCGCCAAGACCCGAGCTCGGGAGTTACCGCATCGAGGACTAACGCTCAAGACCGAGAGGGAACGGGAGATGATACAACTCCGGGTTGACGGATTCACGTTCAACCGCCTCAAGCCATATACCTCTTGGGAGAAGATTTTTCCGCGAGCCTATAGGTTCTGGAAGAAGTACCTTGATTGTGTGGAGCCGGTTGGGGTGACTCGTTTGGCCACACGGTACATAAACGCTCTGGATGTGCCTATCCCGAAGACTACTTTTTTCGAGTACTTAGAAGCGCCACCACGTCTACCGCAAGGGGTGCCAAATGTCATTAGTGGTTTCTTGACCAGAGTTGTCCTCGAAGATCCAGCTTCCGGTGCGTCTGCCAACTTGATCCAGGCGTTGCAGCCAGCCTCTGAACCCGAACATGTTAGAATTATTGTTGATATCGACGTGTACAAGGTTGGGGCGTTCGACTCGCACGAAGAATTGACGAGATCGACGTTTGAACAGTTGCACGAATTAAAGAATCGGATTTTCTTCAGCAGCATCACTGAGAAAGCTGCAAGTCTTTTCGAATGAGTAACACCACAGAGTTCCTCTCCCATCCTTTCTTCTTTTTCCCCGGCCACGCGGTCAGTCCTGAGGCGAAGAGTCTTGACAGTATGTGGGAGGATATTTCCAATCATCTGCTGGAGACCGAGGCTCTCGGAGCCCCCAGAAGGGAACTGCAGAGTCTTGCTGATGAGTGCTCCACGGATGATTGGGATGGGTATGGGGCTCAAGCTATTGAAGACCTTACCTTGAGTGAGGCCGAGCGGTTTCTGTTGCTACTTCCAGCGGTTTTTTCAAGTCCTAGCGTATCGTGCGAGCCCGATGGAGAGATTGAGTTCGAATGGTACGAAAGTCCTCGAAGGGTTGTCTCAGTCAGCGTAGGCCCAGACTCTATCCTCAAATGGGCAGCGATCTTTGGAGCCGAAGAGGCGTGGGGAGCCTTGCCGTTCCCGGACGAGATTCCAGAACGGCTGTTGAATGAGCTGCGGCGTCTCGCGTAAAAGTCGTGAGGAAAGTCGATGACTTCTCGCGCAACCCGAAATCTAATGATCCCCTAACCCGATGTCTTCTTAGCAAGAGCTACTTTGCGGGTGAGCTACGAAGGGTGAAGCCGTCTGCCTTTATACCTCCGAATAACCCAACCGGGGGGATCTTCCGAACATCTGTTTTTCAGATCAAAGGTCTGACTGAAAGTGAGGTGTGGAGTCTGGGATACGATTTCGTTCTCCGGGACCAGCCGGGTCGTCGTCTCCATGCTCGCGCCGATATTTCCGTTCAGAACGTTTGGTCTGCAGGATTAGACCTTGATGCCGACAACAACCCTCCCCGCCATGCGAGTATTGTTGGGTGGCCTGAGACCAAAGCGGAGCGTAAAGTGTTCGCCCTGAAGCTTGCGGGAGTAGCAAGGCTCGTCCTAAACCCCACATAGCGCAGAAGTCTTCTTGATGCCCGACCGGAGATACGTTCCAGGCTGGAGCGTATCTTTTGGAGGCGGGCCAGGTTTTGCTCTCTCGGCCTTGGCTAGCAGCCTTCCCGCCGAATCCTCACCTCGGCCGCGTGGTTCTGTCGTTCGGCCTGCTCAGGATGCCCATTTCGTTCGCAGTTTCCTCCGATTCACCGCACAATCCCGTAAATACAGATTAATCAGGGTCTGGTAGGGAATACTTGTTTCCTGAGCCAAGGACTTGAAATAGTCAACGGTGTCGCGATCGAGCCGAATCGTCACCGATTGCTTTAGATGCTTGATATAGGGATTCTTACGGCCCTTCATCTTGGAGAAGTCATAGTGTTCTCTCATGATCGTCGTCTCCAGTAGTCGTGTTCTTCCGCCTTATCCGCCTTCCGCGCTGAAATCAGGCGGATCACCTGTTCACTTTCACGGAAGCAGTGGCATACAACCACGAGGCGTAGTTTGAAACTGATTCCCAGTAGGATAAACCGGGCTTCGTCCTGGGAATGATCAGGATCGGCGAACTGAACTGCATGCTCGTCATAGAAGGCTGTTCGCCCTTCCTCAAAACCTACGCCATGCTTCTTGGTGTTCGATGTGTTCTTGCGCGGATCCCACTCAAACCGAAGCACAGGCATACGTACATCGTATGGATCGATTGAGTTCCCGTCAAACTTCTTCTTCTTCTTCTTTGCCCCTGGTTTACGGTGGCTTGAGATTCTTATCTGTCGCCGCTACCATCTGACGATCTCAATTATCTTTAGACGATGTACGGCATGTTGCAGGTCCTACAGTCCATGAGTTTCGGGAGACCGCCTCGCCAGACAATGCGTCCTGGAAGTGGACCATGCAATTCCACGGAGTTCCTTTCTTTGAGACTAGTCCGAGAACAGTTGGTAGGGACTCTCAGCGCTGGGTCGTGGTTGCGGCCTATTGTAATGACAGTGGAGGTCGAGGCGCAATGTATTGTGGGGACCATGCACTCTGGTACTTTTGTCAGGTTGGATTGCAACCTTTGATCGGCGAAACTGGCGGCTGCGGAGCTTTGCCGCAGCCTCCAAAGCACCACGCTGGCACTGGAACTATGAAGATGGATCTCCGAAGAGAGGACGGTTGAACTCGTCGCAGATGTGGTATCGGAGGCCACCAGGCGCCTGCGCTCCCGAACTCGCCGCATTGTGTGGATTCAAGGGTTCCAACTGAGGTGGCCCAGGGGCAATACTTCGGGGGGCGGGGGTTAGTGGGCGGTTACCTTGGTCTGACGTGTAGTACTGCAAACTTGGAGGCTCAGGCGCTCCAGAGGGGAAGCTAGCACCGGTCTGGTTATCTCCCACGATCATCCGGTGAAGGTAGGATCTGAAGTCGTGGCTGATTGATTCAATTTGGCCCTGCCTTGTCGAGAGGTCAGTAGGGCTTCCCATGAAAGTCTCGAACGTGTAGGCACTCGTTATCATAAGTCGGTCGTACCTCCATACTGGCGAGGATTGGGACGCAATCCCCGTGCCAAAGGCTCGGCAGCAGGCAAAACCCCTTGGCCTGTCCCCTGGAGGCGGTCTCTGGGATGTCCCCGCTGGTCAGCACTGGGAAAGAATTGCAGGCCGAGAGGCAGGATCTGCCTGTTAGAGCTGCTAGAGGACAACCCTACTCAACGTTATCTTCCAAAGGTAGGCCTCTGTGCCCGCATCAGCCAGCTTGCCGATTCGGACGCTGTGCTGACCCTTCCTATCGACCGAAAACGTTTGTCGATCTTGGGCTAGTGGGAACCGTCTTACTCGATCGAAAAGCCCAGCCAACTCGGTCTTGATAAACTGACCACTCCTCGCCCATCATTACGCCAAGATGTTGGAACAGCCGCGTTCTTCCCAGGCCGCTATCCCGATGGATGGGAACGACTTTACCCGTCTTGATTCCAGCCGGCGCTGGAGAACGCGTCTTTCCTTCTTGCTCGTCTCGCTGTGTTTCTTCCTCTCGGGTGTTGCCGGCCTGATCTACCAGATGGCCTGGACCCAGCAGTTTGGACTGGTATTCGGCACTTCAGAGCTAGCGCTGGCTACGGTGCTGGCAGCTTATATGGCAGGACTGGCGCTGGGTGCTGCCGGTGCTGGGCACTGGATGGATCGGGTTCGACGTCCGGTTTTGGTCTATGCAGTGCTTGAGCTCGGCATTGGCCTCAGTGCGCTGGCAGTACCACAGGCAATCAGCGCGGCAAGTTTCCTTCACGTCGCGCTTCTGGGTGGAGTCGAGCTTCCTCTTGCGGGTTCTTTTGGGTCCGGGCTGATTTATGGGGTGACTTCATTCGCCATTCTCCTCGTGCCGACCGCGCTGATGGGAGCCACCCTGCCGCTTCTGGCCAGGTATGCGGTGCAGCGGGAAACCGAGATTGGCTCTCGGATCGGATTGCTCTACACGGCTAATACCGCCGGTGCTGCGGCTGGGACGCTGCTGGCGGCGTTTGTGTTGCTGCCCCGAATCGGGCTCGGGCAAACCGTCCTTGTCGCTGTTGCAGTAAACATCATCGTCTTCGGCCTTGCCGTGCTGCTGGCTCGAGGTTTTAGCCCGTCGAAGAGCGAACCATTCGGTCTGGGGATTCAACAGGCTGCGGCTACGGCCGCCACGACGTCACGACCGGAAGGGGAGAGGGTCGCTAGCTTCGACTGGATTCTGCCCTTGGTCCTGGTCTCGGGCGCGGTTTCCTTCTGCTGGGAGATCCTGTGGACGCGGCTGCTGACCCATCTATTCGGTGGCAGTGTTTACGCCTTCTCCACCATGTTGGCGACCTTCTTGATTGGACTCGCCTTGGGATCGGTCGTCGCCGCTCGGCTGGCTTCGAACCCGTCCCGGGCGTGGCTCGGTTTTGCCATCGCCCAGATTTCGATCGCCGGCCTGTTCCTGGCTGCCTTCGCAGCGGTCGATCGTTTGCCAGACCTGGCTCGGGAACTCGCCACCAGCGGTGAGGGTTTTCTGGTGAGCGGCGCCCTGCTCAGCGCTTGGACCCTGCTGCCAGGCGCGGTGGCGATCGGCGCGACCTTTCCTTTTGCCGTCCGCATCCTGGCCCGCGATGCCGATGCCGCTGCTCGGTCCAGTGGCCGGGTGTTTGCCTGGAATACCCTGGGGGCGATCGTCGGGGCCCTCGGGACCGGCTATGTTGTCTTGCCGGTGCTCCGTTTTGCCGGCACGGCTACAGTGGCTGGGGCGGTCAGCCTTGCCCTGGCCCTGATAGCGTTCCTGGTAGCGCGCCCCCCGCGAAGACTATTCGCGCTTGTAGCCCTGGCAGGTTTTCTGCTGTTGGCCCTGTTCCAGCCCGCCATGCCGGAGGCCGTGCTTCGTTACAGCCCGCTCTCTTCGCAGCAGATGGCTGGCGAAATCGTCTACTACGCCGTCGGTAGAAGCGCAACCGTCCTGCTGCTGGAAAGGCCCTCCGCCTGGCAGCTCCTCACCAACGGCTTGCCGGAGTCGTCCATCGAGTCTAAGTGGGGACGCCCTAGCCGCTACATCCTGACCCACTGGTTGTCCCTTCTGCCGATCGCGGCCCGGCCTGAGACACGCTCGCTGCTGGTGGTCGGACTAGGGGCCGGGGTCACCGTCGAAGACGTCCCGGCGTCGGTCGAGGAGATCCATGTGGTTGAGATTGAGCCCGAGGTCGTCCGGGCGAACCAGCGGATGGCCGACCGCCGTCTTAAGGATCCGCTGGCCGACTCTCGGCTCCAGCTCCACCTCAACGACGCGCGCGGGGCCTTGCAACTGACCAGTCGACGGTTCGACGCTATTGTTTCCCAACCCTCACATCCGTGGACATCCGGCGCTTCCCACCTGTTCACCCGTGAGTTCTTCGCCCAGGTTCTCCAGCACCTCACGCCTACCGGTGTCTTCAGCCAGTGGATGGGACTGCCCTTTGTCGACGAGGGGCTACTGCGCTCGCTGGTCGCTACTATGGTGGATGTCTTTCCCCATGTGGAGGTGTATATGCCCGTACAGGGATCCATAATGCTGCTGGCTTCTGCTGCTCCCCTTGACCTCTCGTCAACAAGGGCACCGAGCCTGCAGCCCGCCCATCGAGAGTGGGCGCGGATGGGTGTCCTCTGCCGCCAGGATATTGTTGCCGCTCGACTCCTGGACGCTGCGGGAGCCCGCCGCTTTGCGGCAGACGCACCCCTCAGTACGGACTTTCATAACCTATTCAAGACTCGTGCCCCACATATCCTGCGTCGTGCCTTGGGCGCAGCTGGTTCTGAGCGCGTCTTTGCGCCTTTCGATCCTCTGCTTCCCACAGCTCGGGAGACAGACCTGCTGTACTTCGTCCGCCACATCAGCCGTCAGGGGGACGCCCGGCGTGCCGAGAGGCTGGCCAAGTCGCTCACCGACCCAGTGTTGCGGCAGACGGCCCTGGGTCTGACTCACCTTGCTGCCGGACGCAACCGGGCGGCACAACTCACACTACGACAGGCTCTGCGACTCGATCCCCACTCCGAAGAGGCGCTGGCTGGGATGCTAAGGCTTCATAGGCCAGCGATCAGCCGGGGCCAGTCCTTCTCCTTCATCGCCCAACTGGGAGAGAGTCCGGCCGCTGCGGTTGTTGAGGGTTGGCGGCTGAGTGGCGAAGCCTGGCAGGATGTCCGACGGCTTGAAACCCGACTGTCCGAGATTGGCGTCAGGCATCCACTGTTCGTCGCGGCGACCCGCCTGCGGGTAAGCTGGCGGGTGGACAGCGGAGAGGCCGATCTGGCTCAGGAAGCCCTCGATCTGATCGAACCTCTTCAGGCTGCGCTCCGCCAGCCGGAGGATCTCCTGCTGCAGGCCCGGGCCGGACAGGCGGCTGGCCAGCCGCAGGTTGCGCTGGCAGCGATCCGCGATGCGCTACCCAGGCTGAGGCGTCAACCGGTCCGACTGCAGGAAATGCGCCAGCTCCTTCTCTCCCTGAGCTCACTGAAGGTCGAAGACGGAACCGTGGCATGGCGCAACGACCTCCTGTCGCAAGTCGATACGATCCTGATGTGAGCAGGCAAATGCGGGGGTTCAGCAACCAGAATCATCTTCTATTTGTCCGTGTCCAACCTTGATTGAGAGGCCGATCCGGCCGGCGCAGGCTCATCATCCGGCAGCAGCAGCAGGCGAACTTTTTCCTCGTCAAAGACAAAGTTGGCGGCGTTCAACCGGGTCGTCAGCACCTGAGTGGACAGCTCCTGCTGAAAACGCTCAAAGTAGTCTTCTCGCACCTGCTCATCGACTTCCTCGTAGGGCAGCGGTTGGGGCTCCTGACGCTCCTCAACCCAGAGCAGGTGGAGGGCCTCGTCCTGGTGATAGGGAACGCTGAAGCCGCTCACCTGGCGGTCTCCTTGCGCCTCGGCCTCTGTCTCTAGCTGGAGCAGGTACTTGTGAGCCTTATCCGGCAGAAGCTCGGCCAGGTCGTCAAAAGCAACCCAATCAAGGGCGCGGAACTCTCCGCCAACACGGGCAGCGGCCGCGGCTGGCTCCAGCTCTCCCCGCATCAGGGCCCCACGCAGTTGCTCCAACCGTTCCAGCTGTTTCGGCACATCCTCGTCAAGAGGCAGGTCGAGGGTGTGGAGCTTGAAGCGAAGCGGTGTCTGGTAGTGAGGACGGTTGTCGTCATAGAAGAGACGCAGCAACTCTGGATCGCTGTCGATGAGTTTCCAAACTTCAGTCCGGAGTTGTTCCTCGACCAGTGCGGAGCCGCCGTCCGACTCTAGCTGCTCCTCGGCCTCTTCCCGAAGTGACGCCTCAGCAGAATCGAGCAACTCGAGGACAAGCTTTTGGCGTGTCACCTGCGCCTGGTAGGTGTCGAGCAGCGCCTGCCGGGTCTCTTCGTCAAGATCAGCGGCCTCTGCCGCAGAAGCAAGTCTGGCCTGCTGACGGAATTGAGCGACGGTGATTCGTACATGCCCGATCTCAAATACGACTCGATCCGCATCGTCGCTGTCGAGCGCCGCAATGAGCTCTTTGGGAGAGAGAGCGGTCGCGTCGGCTGGCAGTTTTCGAGCAGCGGTGCGCTTTTGGATGCGCTCCTGCTGCTTCTGGCCGCGGAGTTCCTGACGAATCCGCTGTTGGACCTCATCGAGGCTGGGTGAGCTTCCCTCGACGCCGTGCCGGACGTGCAGCAGAATGGCACCGTCGGAGACCGTCACCGGATCGCTGACCTCCCCATCAGCCAGAGCAAAGGCGATTTGCTCCAATCGCTCCGGCAGTCGGCCTTCTGTAACGCTTCCCACCAGTCCATCGCGCAGTCGGGTCTCAGAGTGCGAGTGCTCCCGGGCCAGTGCAGCAAAGGTCTCGCCCGCCAGGAAACGCTCCTTCAAGCGGCGTAAAAGCTCCAGCGTCTCCTCCGCTTTGGTGGGATCCTGGTGGCGTCGGTAGATATTCCACAGCGTGAGTGTCTTGGCACGCCGGTAGCGCTCGCGATTCGCTTCAAAATGAGCTGCAACCTCCTCATCACTAACCTCGATGTCTTGGAGCAAGCGACGGAAGTACGGATTAAGGAAAGCGCGCTGGCGCAGCTCGTAGTAGCGCTCGCCCAGGCCCTCAATCGCCTTCTCAAGGTCAGGGACTTCAGCCAAGATCAGGCGCTCGATCGCTAAGCGTTCGGCCAACTCGCGATAGCAGGGTATGAGGGCGTCCACCGCGCCACCGCCTCGTCTTTGTCGGGCAAGGCGACAGGCTGGCGTGCGCGCGGTCGACATGCGGCGCTCGACGTCGGCAAACGACAGCTGTCCGCCGTCGTAGTGGGCGACGGGGTCTGGCACAGTGGATTCAGCGGGTGTCTGTGAAGGACTACACTCCCAGCCAACCCCCAATGCAGCGATTATCAGCCAACGATACGATCTCATTTCTTCTCCATCAGCTCGGCCGCCTGGGTTCGAATGGCTTCGTCGTGACACTCTTTGCGCAAGCTGCGCAGGGCTGCTGGAGTCTGTTCCTGTTGGTCCAGCTCAAGCAGTAGAGTCAGGTTTTCAATATGTGCCTCGCAGGAAGCGGGAGCGAGGCGGAGCACCCGTGCAAACCGCGCCAGCGCCTTCGCCGGACGACCACTGTCCCGGAGTAGCCGGGCATAGCCGAGGTGGGCCCCAGCGTGGATGGGATGGGTCTTGAGCAGCAGCTGCAGTTCTTCTTCGGCCCGGTCAAAGGCCTGCTGCTCAGTCAGAGCAGTTGCCCGTTCGAGCCGGGCCAGGGCGTGTTCTGGCTCCAGCGCCAACACTTGCTCGATGGCTTCCTCAAATGCAGCGTTGTCGTCGAGCTCGGAAGCCATCCGAGCGAGCAGAAACCAACCCTCGGTAGTCGCCTGGGCCTCAATCAGCCGCTGGGCCATCCCGTGTCCACGCTCCTGCTCGCCGCCCTCAAACAGCGCCCACGCGACTCGGAAGAAATCGCCGGTATTGGCTGCCGATATTGTCTTGCTGTCGTCCACCACCTGCGCCGCTTCGGCCAACTGACCCAGCCCTAGATGGGCCGAGGCCAGCTTGGCCCGATAGAATCCGTTGTCTGGAACCAGGAGGAGGAGTTGGCGGGCGGTCTGTTTGGCGAGAGCAAAGGCTCCTCTGGCAAGTGCCTGTCTCAACCGACTCGCCAGGTTGATGTCACCGACGCGGTCTTGTGGAGCCAGACCGTCAGGGCGCAGGGTCTCAGTGACTGTGCCTGGAGCCTCACCGCTGGTGGCCAAATAGCCCAGAGCGGCCAGTCGGCGCCGTGCCTCTGCGCTGGCTTCGTAGGTCGCATTAGCCGACGATGGACTGGCATGTGAGTCGAGAAAGGTCTGGAGGTTTTTCTTGAGCTGGTCTCGCTGCTGCTCCTGGCTGGCCGCCAGGTCACGCCGTTCAGCCGGGTCTTCGACCAGGTTATACAGCTCCGGTCGCGGCCCGTAGATGTACTTGAACGGTCCTTGATAAAGCACCCGCAGCTCGCCGAAACCATGGGTTAAGCGGGGCGAAAGACTCTCGGCATAATAGGCTGGCGGTTCCGAGTTCGCAGCCTGCTCTCCGAACATCAAGGGCACGAGCGAGCGGCCCTGAACGGAAACTGGGGGACTGATTTCTAGAAGGTCCAATGCGGTTGGGACGATGTCGACGGTTCCCACTTGCTGGCTGATACGGCGTCCCCCTGGTTGGCCCGGCACCCGCAGGATCAGCGGTACATGGAGCGTGGTGTTGTAGGCCAGAAAAGCGTGGGTCTCCTCGCTGTGCTCGCCAAACCCCTCTCCGTGATCCGCCGTGATGACAACGAGTGTCCGATCAAGCACACCAGCTGTTTCGAGCACCCGCAGAATCGTGCCCAGACTCTGATCTGCATAGGCGATCTCGCCTTGGTACAAGCTATGGGCGAACAACTGGTTGTAGGGCGGCGGTGGGATATGCGGATGGTGGGGGTCCCAGTAGTGCAGCCACACAAAGAACGGATCGTCCAGGTGTTGACGCAGCCAAGGCAAGATGGCGTCGTTGACATTTCCCGCGGGTCGCTCGTCATACCAGCTCGGATGCCGTGGGGGGGCGGGACGGCCGAGGAGGTCCTGGCGGTTGGCTCTCAGGTTGTCGTCGTAGAATGCGAATCCCTGGGCGGTCCCAAACTCCTCTGTCAGCGGAAAGCCACCGATGGCTGCGCCGGTAGCGTAACCGTGGGCGGCCAGGATCTCGGCGAGGGTCACACTCTCGTCTGGCAGATGAAAGAGGCTGTTGTCCCGTACCCCGTGGACAAGCGGATAGGTCCCGGTCAGGATCGTCGAATGGGAGGGCTGCGTCACCGGATTGCTAGCAACCGCCTTCTCGAATAGAAAGCCCTGGGTGGCCAAGCGATCAAGTGTCGGGGTCAGGGCGGTGTCTTTGCCGTAGCAGCCCAGGAAGTCGGCTCGAGTGGTGTCAAGAGTAATCAGCAGCACGTTCCACGGACGACTGGCCTGACACCCAGACAGCCACAGGCCCAAAAGCAAGAGAAACGCGAATCGTGCCTTCTTGGTCCACCGCACCTCGCATAACCTGCCACAATCGAACCGGTTTGGGAAGTCCGGGGAAACAGTTGTCGTCATCGCGTAGCGGCAGAAATCCGAGTATCCTCGATCTCCTTACCACAAGCCGATGCTGACCTGGTCCAGCACCGGGAAGGCATCGCCGTTCTTGGAATGGAACTTGACTCGATACTGAAGGTGCCGGTCCTGGGAAGCGAGCTCAAACGGACTCGTCTGGATCGCTCGCCACTGCTTCCTCTCGATCTCCGTCTCCGAGGCAGCCGATCGGACTGAGAAGGAAAGATGGGCTCCAGTCGGGACTTTGGCCTTGAAATTTAAACGTCCAGATCCCAAACTCCGATCCCATCGAAACAGCGACGACTCGTAGCTCTGCTCCCACTTGCGATGGTAGATGTGCCCCACGTCCTGGGCCCACATCCAGTGAGGACCGTGGGTGGGGAGGGAGACGGTCCTCGGGTCGGCAAAACGATTCCCGTCGTTGAAGAAAACCTTGGAAGAGGTGTAGTGGTCGCCGTTCTGGGTGTGATTGGAAACCGCCAGATCGATCCTGCCGTCCTGATCGAAGTCTGCAGCCATCGCGTCATGGGCCGAGTCACATATGAGGTTGGTTCGACGGCCGGTGTCGAAGCCCTCGGGACCACCCCAGTACAGGTAGCAGGGCAGTTGTTCCCGGGTGGAATCTGCGAGATAGTGGGGGTTGAAGAGATCGAGGTGGCCATCATCGTCGAAATCCGCCACGGCGGGTCCGATGGGAGTGAAGCCCGGCAACCATTGCGCATTCCAGGATTCGAAACCGCCGGAGCCTCCCCAGAAGATCAGGCTGCCGGTATCGTGGCGGCCGGCCATTCCATCGTAGTAGCTACCCGCGACCAGGTCCAGGTGGCCATCAGCGTTGAAGTCTGCGGTATCCAGTCCGATCGGATAGGGTACGTCCAGCCGAGACTGATGAGCCTCGCTGAAACCCTCGGGAGCTCCCCAGAAAACGCGCACCCGATCGAGTAGACTCGAAGTCACCGCAATATCCAGCCACTGGTCACGATTGAAGTCCGCAATGGCACAACCGGTGGATCGACCTTCCGAGAGCACAGCCACTCTGCGGCTCCGATCCAGTCCGTCGGCTCCGCCGTAGTAGATGATCAGGTGCACCGGATCATCAGAGGAGTACGATTCGAAGGCACCCAGTACCAGATCCAGATAGCCGTCCCGATTCAAGTCGGCGACGTTGCTGGAACCAAGGTGGTTCTCACTCAACACGGTCCGACGACGATCCAGGTCGAAACCGCTCTGTCCACCCCAGAAGATGTTGGCTCCCAGATTGGGATCCGAGCGAGCAGCCTGGCCGCCATGCCCCGAGTTGAGAGCGATGAGGTCTGCGAACCCGTCCGCGTTGAGATCGGCTGCACTCGCCTCATAGCCGCTTCTGAAGGGGATATCCCAACGACGGTCGGGCTCGAAGCCTCCAGCAGTGCCCCAGTAGACATGCAGGGGTACCTTCTCGTCGACGGTGCCGCCGGTTCGATTGCTGAAGACCATTCGAGCCGGAAAAGTACCCTCTGCGGGCGCCACCGTCACATGGGCTGCGCCTACTGTCTGAATGCCCTGGTGCAACTGCTCGAACCTCCTGCCTCCGCGACCCAGAAGGATGCGAGACTCCGACCGGAAACTCTCCTTCCCCTGAAAGACAGCTACTGCCAGGTCCTGGCGGCCATCTCCGTCCAGGTCTCCGATCCCGGCAGCCGACGCCTGAGGCACCTTCAGCGTGGTGGCTCGCTGGCTAGAGAATCCGGAATCATCACCCCAAAGGATGCGAACCATGCCGTCGTCGTCCTTGCCGGCGCCTGCTACTTCACCTCCACCGGCCCGAGCGAGCGAGAGGTAGCTGAGGACCAGGTCGGGCTGCTTATCCCCGTCCAGGTCGCCCACGGTCAAGTGTGAGGCCTTGAACCCCTCATGACTTGCGACATCGGACCAGGACCGTCCTGACCTTCCCGAGACTACATATACGCGATTGAGACTGGTCCCCAGCACCAGATCGGCGTGACCGTCCCGGTTCCAGTCGGCCGCAGTCAGACAGGTGGCTTCGGCGCCGGGCAGCCGAATTTCGCTGGAGTCCAGCTTCGCTGGCGTCCTCTCCCGGATAAGGTATCTGTTTCGCTGGGTGGTTCGCTCTGCCTGTCCGTCTTCCGAGGCAGTCGACCAGAACAGCCTCAGAACGCCCTGAGAGGTCAGAACGGCCACATCACCACTGCCGTCGCCGTCGAAGTCGGAAGCCGCCAGATCGAAGGCCTCCGGAACGCCCAGGTCCTGCCGGCGGTTCAGCAGGTAGCCGTGCTCACTCCCCCAGAAGATTCGAACAATCCGGCCCTCTGGCTGTTGGGGAAGCCAGGCTTCGCCATTGAGCACTACGAGATCGGGCCACTGGTCGCGATTAAGATCGGCCGCCACCAACGCCATGGCTCCATTGACGGGAAGTATCCCGTTGCTGCGATGCGAGGGCCAGCCGTCGTCTCCACCCCAGATAATCGTCAGGAAGCGCCGGCTGCTCTGAAGTCCACTGTAGTTGGGGCAGAAGGCCAGATCGGAATGGCCATCCCGGTTCAAGTCCGCCACCAGCGCTCGGATACTTCCTCGGACCGCCAGCGGACCCTGCTGGATCTGCCCCTGGGGTGTCAGCGAGGCGAGCGTGGCGGGAATGTAGGCGGAGGTGTCATGGGTGCTGTTGAATATGAGATCCAGGAATCCATCCTGGTTCAGGTCGAAGCGATGAATGGTGCGTAGCGTACCGTCGCGGGCTGCGTAGAGGTTCTGACCGGATGCATCCAATTGCCCGTCGGCGAAGTCTTCGAAAGTATCTTCGACCCACCAGGTCGGATCCTGAGCCTCGGACTGTCGCGAGAAGACCGACAAGCACAGGCACAGAGACAAAATCCATCGCAGATTGCGCATGATCTCAGACCATCCTTCCCCTCGATTCCCGATCAGGCTCGCTTAGGGAGTATACACCGCAGCCTACAAGCTTCAGTTCGATCGCTTGAGCAGCCAGTTCTCTGGGTGCCTTCTGAGGTGTCTCTAGAGAGCAATGAGTCCCAGCTGGTCGCTACTTGTGAGTATATACTTTTGGATATATACTATAGCCATGCGAGAAGCGAAGCTCTTCAAGAATGGCCAGAGCCAGGCGGTTAGGCTCCCGAAGGAGTTCCGTTTACCGGGTAAGTCTGTGTACATCCGGAGGCTGGGTCCGATCGTCATGTTGATCCCGAAAGAACAATCGTGGGAGTCGCTGGAGGACGCGTGTGATAAGTTTACGCAGGACTTCATGAGCAGTCGAGATCAGGGCCTCCAAGAGCGGAACAAGCCCTTCGAATGAAGTATCTGCTCGACACCAACATCTGTATCTATATCATCAAGAAGAAGCCTCGCGAAGTCTTCGCCCGATTCCGGGACCACCGGGTCGGCGATCTCGGAATCTCGGCGATAACCTATTCCGAGCTTCACTACGGTATCGCCCACAGCGCGAGACCCGATCAGAATCGCCTTGCCCTCGAGCAATTTCTGGCCCCTCTAGTTATCGTCCCCTACAGCCCAGAAATAGCCCCCCACTACGGCCGCATCCGAGCGCATTTACGAGGAGTGGGGCAGCCCATCGGATCCTTGGATCTGCTGATCGCGGCGCACGCGATCCAATTGGGCGCGGTTCTTGTCACCAATAACGTAGGTGAGTTTGTGCGAGTACCGCGCCTGAAGCTAGAGAACTGGACGGGAGATAAGAGATAAGAGATAGGACTTTGCTTTTTTGGGCGTCGGGTATTGGTTATCATCTTTTTGGATCACCGGGGATGAAATTGGCGGTGCGCTGGAGGATCTGTCCCCGATCGCCCTGAGGCTGTTCAAGGAAGCACCGCCACGAAATCAGGAGGGCCTTATGAAGACTCTAACCCGACGGGACTTTCAACGGATGACGGGAGTGACTCTGGCGCTTTCTCCCCTGTTTGGCGGGATCGCTTGTGGTCCGGGCGAAACGTCCCTTCCCAGCGAATCTGCTCCAGGGGCCACTTCAGCCACGGGACCGCTCAGGATGACGCTGGGACCGGCCGATGTCACGATTCCTCCGACTCAGCCCGAAGGAGACACCTGGCGCTATGGCCTCGGTCTCCCCTTCCAGGTGGCGGCAGGGAAGGTGGGCCTGTTCAGCGGCATCCGGGGGAAGAGGGGCCACGACTTCGAGGCAGGCACTGACGTGATTCTGTTCAGCGACCTGTCCCAGATCCAGGCCGAGGGAGCGATTCCCATCTCCCGCAACCACGGCGAGAAGAACCCCAATTCCAGTCCCGCGGGAGCAGCGTCCATCATGGTCAAGTATCCGGTCCGCGGCGGCTTCGTGCCCGCCGGGGCCAGGCTCGAGGACGGTTCTCCCCACCCTCACGCAGGTACCGGCTTCGGCATCTGTCAGGCTATCGCCTGGACGGCGGATCAAGAGAGCGTCTACCCAGGGGAACAGATGCATGCGTATGCCGAGCTCTATCAGCTGGCTTATGACGACGGTGGCTTTCGGCTCACCGGGTCGGAACGGATCCCCTATGGCGATCTCCTCGAGGGCGCGGTGCTCGCCAACCCGGGCTTGACCAATGCCATCGCCGATGGAGAGGACCTTCTGTTCACGATGGGCGCCGGGATCGAAGGTGGAACCGCCTCCGGACTGACCCGCTGGCGTCGGCAGGCCGACAAGTGGAGACCCGTTTCCTGGGTTCCGATCACCGACCCCGACGGTTCTTTCGAGCCCAGCCTCATCCGTGACGGGGATGGAAGCCTTCTCTTCTGCGCCCGTGGGGGGAGAGACGAGGAGGGACGGAGGCGCCTGCAATCGCGAGTCTGGCGTTCCCAGGATGGGGGCGAGAGCTGGAGCAAGATCATTCACGTGGAGGGGGCGGTCGGCGGCTGCCCGATCACCCTCAACCAAGCGGTCGACGGCACTCCCTACATCGCCGCTAATCTCAATGAGGTGGCCCTGCATCCCGTCAGCGAGCGAGCGTTGCCCAAGAAGAACGACCAGGGTATCGTCTACGCCTCACCCGTCGGCCGCGAGAAGCTCTGCTTCTGGCCTCTGAACCAGGCCAGAGACGGTCTGGAGACTCCGATTCTGGTCCGTGACTCGGTGGCCGAGTTCGGGCTGGCGCCTTCCGGCGACTACTGGGCGATCGACCACCCTTCGGCGATGACGGTGCAGCTGTCCGACGGCAAATGGCACAACGTGATTGCGATGCGGATCTGTGATATTGGAGAGGTGAGGAATGGGGCCGATCCCGTTCCTCAAACCGGTTTCTACGTCGAGGAGGTCCTCTCCTCGGGCACAC
Organism: Acidobacteriota bacterium; assembly: GCA_047514575.1. GTDB lineage: Bacteria > Acidobacteriota > UBA6911 > RPQK01 > JAJDTT01 > CAUZIZ01. The sequence continues at coordinate 24,498 of JAKZYH010000723.1, forward strand.
CCATCCCGATGTGGAAGTTCGAGACGTAACTTCAGGAACCAGCTGCCACCCGTCCCTGATTTCAGTTCACGCTGTCCAGAGCCCACTGCACGGCGTTGGCCAAGAAACGGCGGAAGTTCTCGTTTTCAAAGTCTTGGGGGTGTCCTAACGACGTGTAGACAATCCGGCCGCCCTTAAACCAGTGGGTCCACGCCACCGGCTCGGGCTCCTGGTTGGGTATCCTGCCGATGAGTAGCGGAATCGCGGTCCTGGCCAGCGGGCTCACCTGATAGAGAGAGCCGTTTCCGATCATCGAATCGACGGATACTTGATGCAAGATGGGGTGTTGGTGGGCATTTCCGGCGACGCTCAACTGAGTGACGACACCGACTCCGTGATGGCCGCTGTAATTTCCTCCCACCACCTGGCCGTCGAAGTCCTGCCACTCGGCGTGTCCGACCGGCTTCTGGCCGAAGGTGTGAAAAGCATGATTGGCGGTGCGGATTCCGACCAGAGGGTTCCCAGCGTTCACATAGTCACGGATCAAATTCAGATCTTGCTCGGGAAGGGCACGACGACGGACACTCAGGAGGAATACATCGGCCGTTTTGAGCGTGTTGAGCCCCGGGAAACGGTTCCCGTCTTTTTTGTCCGCATGCATGATGGTAGAGCGAATTCCCCTTGGCTCGAGGTGGGTGGCGACAAAATCGGGGAGCGTCTCGTTGGTCCTGTATTCTCGTTCGCCGATCATCACCACGGCATGGGGCTTGCCTTCTTCGGAGAATCGAAAGGGCTTCCTTCCCGTAAAGGCCGTTGAGGTGATCGTAGGACACCAGTACTTTTCGATGTGTTCAATGAGCAGTTGGGTGCCCTGAACATGCTTGACGTAGGGCCGCATTCGCGGGTTGTACATGGTATCGGTCATATCGCGCATCAGGACGACGTTCTGTCCTTGGTAGACCATCTGGCGAATGGAAAAGGGGCGTCCCAAGACACACATGTTGGTGTGCACACCCATCACCACGACGTTATCGATTCCACGTTGCTTCATCAGATAGTAGGCTTCGCCGCTGTCAGTAATCGCATCCCCGTCTTTGATTTCAATCGCAGCGATCTGACGAGTCCACGGGTTCCCCGTTTTGCAGGGCGGCCAGCAGTCACAGCCGCCATCCGAATCGTCGATGGGTAAAGCTGCTTCGATTTTCGCATCGAGGGAGCACCAGTTCTGAAGTGGAATCTCGGTTTCGATCTTCGGCGCGGCCCAGGCCAGCCGCCGCATAGAGGTGTTCTCGTAGAAGCCCATCGTGCTGCTCGGACTGTGAATAATCAGAATGCCCTTCTCGCGAGCAGCAGCGATGACCTCGTTCATTCTGGGCGCCATTTCAGCGACACGACGTGTAGCACCTCGACACCAATGCTGATCCCACATGTCGCAGACCACCAGAGCCGTCTGAGCCGGATTCCAATCGAGTTGCTTCCGAACGACCTCGAAGTCCTTGCTGCCAGTAGCCTTGGCCACACGATGTCGCGCCTGGAGCTCCAGAGTCTGGGTGGACGGCTCCTGGGCATAACCACTGGAAAACCAAGCCGTGAGGACGAGAACACGGATGAAAAATAAGGTCAGACTACGGCGCATGAGAGACTCCCTATGTCTAGCCAAAGACATCTGAAATTTTGATCCTCCGGGATTGGACGCTAACGATCGTTCAGTGTGGCCCTTTCCAGGAGGCCGCTTCAGCGGCCTGGCGCGAAGCGTACTAGACCCGGTGTTTACGCCGGGGTCAGCAGCTTCTCCTCCCTCTCCTGAGGGCCGTTTACGGTCCTTCTCGAGCGGCGGCTTTAGCCCTCGTGGACCCGGAGCCTGGCTGAAGCCTTTACCCGAAAAGCCCGCTGAAGCAGGCTCCTGGAAAGGCCCCAAAATCCCTATCAAGCGGATAATTCAACTGAGGCCGACCCTCGGCTCCAAGCCGGGGGGGTCGGAGGATGTCGAATCGAATTCGACTACGCGGCTGGTCTTCGTCGTGGCGGTGGCCTCCAGGCCGCCGTGGGTCGAGCTCGGCTCGACCGCCTTACTTCGGCCTGGAGGCCAAACCCACGTCACAGACTGAATGTCGCGCATCTCCCTTCACTTGGAACTTCCCCTATCGTCCCCCCT
>JAKZYH010000724.1:0-7224 GCA_047514575.1 Acidobacteriota bacterium
GGATTGATCGTGTGTGGCTCGTAGCGGTCGACGATTTCCACTTGAGAAATCTGGCCGTCACCGAAATTCTCGGCGATCAGAACCGCTTCATTCCCCAGGGGGCTGCCTGGCGGAAGAAGAGTGATGTCCGGGATCACCACAGTGCTCTCTACAAGCCAGGGAGTCATCAAGCCCGTGGACGGAACCAGCAGTGTGATCTGACTGGCTTCCCGCTCTTCCTCGGGGAAGAAGAACGTCTCGATCACCAGCAGATGAAAGGCGTCAGGACAACTGATACCTGATCGATAGAATCCCAGCAACTGGCCCGGCTCCGACAGTCCCTCGGCAATGGTGCGAACCTCTCCCGTCAGCCGGTCAATCTCCAAGACCTCTCCTGTAGAAGCCTGTGAGATGTACACATTGCCCGTACACCGGTCCACCGCAATCCCCGTCGGTTCCAATCCGGCCGCAAGCTGTCTGGCTCCTGATGGAATCTCCACCTCGGCCAGTCCCGCGCCCGCCAGTCCCTGGTTGATCTGCGAAGCCGGGATCGTACTGACCTGATCCGCCTCTGCTATCAGTAGATCTCCGCTCACCGGGTCGATGACCAGTGCGTTCGGTCCGTTTAGCCCTGTTGCCACTTCCACGAATGTCTCGGCCTGGGGATCGAGCCGCCGGATACTCCCCGATGTTCTCCCTGTCAGCAGCAGATACTCTTTGCCGTCTGCCGCCTGATAGGAGATCATCTTCGGTATGTCGTCCCCAAACACGGCGACCGACTGCTGTGCACCCGTCGTCACATCAAAGATCGTCGACTGTTCCGTTCCCTGCGGGCTCTTCTTTGGGGACGGACTGCTCCCGAAAGAAAGCTCCGAGGTGTAGAGTCTCTCCAGACCCGACAGATACGCAATCGACTGGACGATTCCCAGTCCGCCCACCAGCACCGTCTTGGCCTGTACATCCACACTCGCCCCGGCCGTCTGATTGTCGTCCGAAGCCGTGATCGTTACCGGCAGGGACTGGGGAAGGACGGCTGGAGCCATATACAGCCCATCGGCACTGATCGTTCCCGTCTGGGGACTTCCTCCCTCTTGTCCGTTGACTCCCCACACCGGTGCTCCGGCCGTGGCCACACCTTGCGTGAGCTGAAACTGCTGCACCTGTCCCGGTAGTAACACGGCCAGCGGCGGGGAGACTCCAATCTGATTGATTCCCATGTCCGGCTGGAAACTCTCCGGTACCGGCTGGGGCGGGACGTTGGCAAAGACGGTCGCACTCCCGAAGATGGCCGTCAGGTACACAGGGACATCGCTCTCGATCCACAGCATCCCTCCGTTCTGTCCGCCTGCCCCCGGAATCAGGTCCGTCACCGGTTTGCTGATTCTCTCTCCCGGCTGCAGCGTGGTCGTAAACGTCCCCAGCACCTCGCCTTCCTTGGTCAGCGCCACCACTCTCACATTGGCTGCCAGCGCCCCCGCATTGAGGATCGCCAGTCCCGTAAAGAACGGAGCAGCCGTCCCCAGGTGTGAGATCAGTGCTCTTCTGCTTCCTTCCCTCACACTCGACACCGAGGCAATCGTCCCCAGCGACGGTATCGAGTAGGAGATCGACCCATTGATGGACTGGGAAGTGGATTCCACTTTTAACCAGCCTTGCAACGTGGCCTTTCCTGCAAAGCCGAAGGTCTCCTCCAGATCGGTTCTCAGAATCTCTCCCGGATCCAGGGCCACCACCACCGGATTGGTCTGGACTTCGTCCGTATAGATCTCACCGCTTTCCTGATAGACCGTCATGGTGATGATGGCGGCCTCCTCTCCAAAGTTTCCCACCACGGCTTCGGTGGTGAAGATGTCGAGCACGGCCAGTTGCGGAAAAAACAGAGTAGTGAGAAGTTCACTGGCAGGACGGGCATTGAGTCCCAGCAGGTCTTCTCCCTCCTTGCCCACCAGTTCAAAGCCAGCAATCTCCACATTGGAGTCGGCGATCAGGTAGGCCCCCCCGGCAACCTCCCCGGCGCTTTCCATACCCTCGAAGAACTCCTCCACATTCAGCTCCACGATCCCTTTGGCGGCAATCTCCAGGCTCTTGGTCTTGATCGACTCCGAGGTGACCAGAGACAGCTCGACCGAGGCGGTACCCGGTCCATTCGGATTGACGAGGTAGGCTGTAGTCGAAAAACCCTGATCCACTCGCACGTCCTGAAAGATCAGGCGTGAGTCCGGCACTGGCAGGTCGGCTCCATCCAGAAAGGAGATGTCGAAATCAAGAACCTGAAAGAACCCGGTCAGGTCATCGGCCTCACTGGTCGCTTCAACCCAGCCGATGGCATCCGGATCGACGCCGGATCCGAAGATCCCGATGGTGACTTCAGCGAACTGCTGTCCGGCTGGGATATCGACGGTTACCGGATTGGTGAAGGCTCCCTGGGGCTGCGGTCCCGTCTCGCTGTCTGAGGTCGAGGAGGAACCTTCTCCGGCCAGTACCTGTCCGTCGACTCCGTAGGCGGTGAAGGTGACGGAGGCCGTCTCCTCTCCGGGATTGACGATGGCGATACCGGTCAGGTCCTGGGGTGCAAAAGACAGACGCGGAAAGATCAGTGTGCTGGAGGCTTCTAGACTAGTACCCAGCACTAGCCAGAGACCGAGCAGCAAGAATGGACGATACCTCATTGGGGTTTTCTCCGAGGGTCAAGTTTGTTAAGTCTTATATGCTAGGCTGCTTCGATGTAAAGACCGAAGACCTTCGCGGCCCCTACACTACATACATTCGAGACCACGAACGAAGACCGCTCGCTGCAAACAGAACCGGTGAATGAAGGTTTTGCAGACCCCTCCCTTAGCCAAAGGTTCGCCAATTTTCTGCCAATTTAGATGCTATTGGGTGCAACACGAGCCGAATTCCGCTTGTATGCGTTTGTACCCGATCATACGGCAAAACCAACGGGGCACAAAGGATACCAGCCAAGAACCAAGAGCCTCCACAGATTGACCACTGGACACCCGTTGACCTTAAAATCCTGGGGGCCTTTGGCCCGTGTGGGTTCGAGTCCCACCCTGGGCACCATTGCTAGAGCCCGCGTCCGACGGGGCTCTGCGCCCCTTGAGGGCGTTCGACCTCTGACCCTCTAAACTTGCCGTTGAGAGGGGGGTTGTGCCCGTAAGTGTGCCCGCGGGAAACTCACTCCAGCTCACTCAGGCCAACTCAGGTCACTATTCCGAGTGCTTCTGAGTTGCTTCTAGGGACCGCGTCCCTTAGGATCCTCTGAACCGATTCCACGTACGGCAGAGCTTTTGAGATCGAACAGGCCCTGTTCGTGCACAGCGGAGAGACAATGATAATTCACACGTTCACCTGCCTCGCAGGTGTCGTGATCGCTTCCCTTAGCCTCACTGCTGCCCAGGACCTGAGACCGCCCGACCAGGAGTTTGTCCTGGAGTTCGAAAGTGATGTCGGTCCCGACGGGGCGGGACGTCTTTCAAACTCTTGGGGAGGATCTTCGGAGGTGACCTCCGCTCTCGAACTCAAGAATGGTTTCACCCTCGAAGGTTGGGTGCGGATCAAGGAAAGCATACCGCAACAGACCCGTTTCTTCGGAAAATACGAAGGCCCGATACAATCGGGGCCCATGCTGAGGATGCAAGAAAATGGAGACATTGTCTTCTCAGCATCGTGCGAGGGTGTTATGCGAGAATCCAGGGCCCCGGCAAAGTCGATTGCAGCCCGGACGTGGTTTCATCTTGCCGGAACTTTCGACCAGGACAAATTGCGCCTCTATGTAGACGGACAACTGCAATCTGAGGAAGAGTGTCCTGCGCCGAACTGGATCGATGATCTCGCCTTTCAAGTCGGTGGCTTTACCCACGCCGAACAACCGAGTGCCGCAATGCGGCAGATCCGGGTGTGGAATCGCGCATTATCCGGCGAAGAACTGATCGCAGTCGCTGAGGCTCAGCTGACAGGGGACGAGGAGAACCTGCAAGCCTACTGGCCGCTGGATGACGGGGGAGGAGACATTGCCCGTGACCTGGGGCCGCATGGCCTGGACCTCCAGCTAGGCCCGGTGGTGAATCTCAGGACCGGCAAGGACCCCCGGTTTGTACACACAAGCGTCTTTGATGAGCAGATGCAGAGCGGAACATTTTACCCGCTGGACAGTATCAGCGAATTCTCTTATGGAGATAACGTATCCACCTGGGTTGGTTCAGTTCTGATGGACATCGATCATGACGGTCACCCCGATGGTTTGTTTACAGGGATCCGTCAACCCAACGCGGACTGCACGACTCCGATTGTTCCCTTTGTGGCGTTTCGCAACGATGGCAACGGCAAGTTCGTGGAAGATACTGCAGCACTTCTGGTAGGTCCTGTTGAAGGAACAGAAGGAGTCATGCACCCGCTCGTGGCAGATTTTACGGGCGACGGAATCAACGATCTGTTCATTGTCGGATTCGGTTGGGACACCGCTGATTGCAAGGGAGTGCAAATCCGGCTCTTGGTCGGAACGCAGAGTGGCCAGCTACGGGACGAGACCGCCGCTCGCCTGCCTTTGACGCCGCTCTTGATCGGTTTTGGGGCGACTGAAGGGGACATCGACCTCGACGGGGACATCGACCTCTTCGTGTATGGCAAAGTGAATTTTGCCCTGGGAGAGACAGGAAAGCTTCAAAACCTGCTGTTGATCAACGATGGCGTGGGAAACTTCAGTGTTGACCACACCCGATTTCCTGACTGGCTTGATGTGGCCTTTGAGCCTGTCTGCGGTTCTCCCCAAGACCCTCACCCCTGCAACGCGCTCTACCTGATTGCAGAATTGATGGATACAGATCTGGACGGCGACCTGGATATGGTCCTGTTGGCCTCGCGCGTGGGGCCGAAAAACTTTCCATTTGAAGCCCCATTGGAAAACATCCCTCAGATTCAAATACTTCAAGTGTTCCAAAATGATGGATCGGGAAACTTCACAGAAGGCCCGCGTCTTCCCGTTCGCGAGAACCGCGCCTCCTCCGGCGAAAGGGCCATTCTCCAAGGCGACTTTAATTCTGATGGATGGCCTGACTTTATCTACTACATCGAACAGAGGCTTGACTGTGATATTTCCAACGGGTGCGGAGAATGGGTTGAGAACTTCTCAGTGGACCTGCTCTTGAACAACGGAGATGGAACCTTTCGGGATGCAACTGACCAGTTGCCAAATCGCAACGGGTCTGCTTTTGAAGGCCTGCCTCCACAGACTGTTGACTTCAACCGGGACGGAAAGCTCGATCTGGGCTATCCGAGTCAACCAGACCCCAGACATCGACCTGAAATCCTGCCATGGCCCGCTATATACCTGAATGTAGGTCAAGGTGTCTTTTTGGATGCAGCTGAGCTGATTCCTATGGAAGCCGTTTCGCAGCGGGGGTTCAAGACCGCTGACCTGGATCAGGATGGGGATACTGATCTGGTTAGCATGAACTTAGGCAGCAATCCCTCAAAAGTTGCGATCTACCTCAACACCCGCTCCCTGGATCAGTTCCCGGACGCTTTCTTCACCTCTCAATTGGACTTTGCACAATTCGGCGATGGCCGGTTTGGCAACACGACTCTCTTCAGCCAGGTGACACTCTTTCACCCCCGGGAGACCTCTTCGGCCACGGCGTTGCTCTACACAGCGAATGATGCCGGGGAGCCGCTCTCCGTTGATTTCAATGGAGAGGATTTCGCCGGACAGAAAAACCTTGTCGTACCGGCGGGTGGAATGAAGGTTCTCAAGACCGATGGGGAAGGGGACATCGCGGTGGGTTCCGTCCAGGTGAAAACCGACCGCCAGATCTCCGGTGTCATCCTCTTTGGAGGCAGTGGAGGAGTGGCCGGTGTGGGGGCCAGCCAGGTCCTGAACCCCGGCTTTCTGGCTCCCGTTGAAACCCGTGCAGATGACGGAATCAACACCGGGGTTGCCATTCGTAACCTGAGTGCGAATCCCCTCACCCTGAATGCCCGGCTCCTGCAGAATGGAGTGGCCCTGGCTTCTGCTCAGAGAACCGGTCAGGAGGCCATTGCTGGAAACGGGCACCTGGCCCTCTTTGTAGACCAGTTCGACTGGGATGCTGCTGTGGACTTCTCCGACTTTACCGGCCTTCTGGAAGTGACCTCCTCAGACAGGATGGTGGCCACTATCATTCAGACACATCCCAACGAATTCGTGACGATGCCAGTGGTTCCGCTGCAATACCACGAGGCCGTGGCCGATGTCTTTCCTCGACGTGGATTGCAGGGAGCCGGGGCCAACCATGAACTGCACTTTGCCCAGTTTGGAGACGGAGCCGCCGGAGAGGACGTGTCGCTGTTCAGCCAGATTTTCTTGATCAACCCCGATGATCAGACCACGGCCAATGCCCAGGTCTCCATGCGTGACGATGATGGCAATCCTCTGAGCGTGGATCTCAACGGAGAGATCGTCCAGGGAGTCAAGAATGTCCAGGTGGGTCCGAGAAGCCTGCAGATTCTGAAGACAGACGCCCAGGGCGGAGTCCAGGTGGGATCGGTGACGGTCTCCTCGGATATTCAGCTGGCGGGAGTCATTCTCTTTGGAGGGAGCGTGGGAGTGGCTGGAGTGGGAGCCAGTGAGGTATTGAGACGTGGCTTTGCGGCTCCCCGGGAGAGTAATGCAGAGGAAGAAATCAACACGGGCATTGCCCTCATGAACCTGACGGGTGAGACGGTGACACTGGATCTGGAATTGGTGGATCCGGACGGGCAAACACTGGCCACGGCCACACTGGATGGAGAGAGTGCCCTTGCCCCCAACGGTCATCTATCCCTGTTCGTGGATCAGGTTCCCTGGGACCAGGAGATTGACTTCTCAGACTTCATGGGCCTGATCCGAGTGAAGCCATCGGGGAAGATCGCGGCCACGGTGGTCCAGACCCGGCCGGGTCAGTTTGCCACCATGCCGGTGGCTGCGCTGTAGAATTCTTCCACTTCACTATCCTTCGAACCCTGGGGATTGATTGGACCGGCTGCTCAGGATTGTGGCGATTCAATCCGGCGTGTTTTGCTTTTTCCAAGATGGCTGCCAACCTCCACCTCGAAGAAGCTGAAATTGCAGCGGCTTTAAGACAGGCAGGAGTGATTGGCGACAGTTAGAATTCCCCGCGACGACAAATGGAATTCCCCGCTTTTTCAGGGCTGATCCTGACCATGAGGGCATGGTTAAGGATCAGCAAGTGCGGAGGTTAGTAAAGTTGAAGAAGAACGAGAAGACGC
>JAKZYH010000725.1:0-2993 GCA_047514575.1 Acidobacteriota bacterium
GTCTTTCACCACCCAGTCAGGCTCGGCTCAGCACGACCTCAGTATGAAGATTGCCGATCGCCCTGAAAAAGCCTCCCGGATCACGGTCCAGACGCGCTGGGACCTGGCAAGCGAATCAGACCGGATCTCCTGGCGACTCAACGGTCAGAAACAGCCCCAGCCCCAGGCCGCGACCGGGGATCGGGCTGGATGGTTGGAGTGGGAAACCCGGGACCTACAGAAAGGAAAAAACACCTTCCAGGTCACCGTCCAGCCGCCCGAATCCGGGGACGCATCTAAACCGGTCTCCCTGGAGGAGCTGAGGGTCTGGGTCCGCTATGGATGAGGTCCTAGTCCCCGTTCTATTCAACGGTCGACGAACTGAAAGGCATAGAGCTTACAGTCTCTCAGCCTAAAGTGGAGTCTAACGGGACGGTTCGCCAGCTGGGAGACGTCGCTGTTCCCCCTCCAGGAAACCGTGAAGCGGACGCTGTTGCCATTGAGCTCGTCCGCCTCGGCCAGGGTGTACCCGGGGATGGGCTTGCCCGAGACATTCTGAAGCTCCAGGGCTGCGACTCCTCCGGCACTCGTGTCCAGGTTCAGCTCCAGCCTCCGCCCTTCGAAGATCAGAGGGGGTGTCCTCAGCCAACCGCCCTCGTAGTTTGCGTCCGCCGAGACGAAGCCGTCCAGGCGCAAGACGGCCCGAGAGAGGGCGGACTCGGGCTGCTTCGCCCGGGGATCCAGGCCACCGTTGTGGTCCCAGTTGGCACCTACGGTGTAGATCCACAACTCGTCCCCCATTCGTATCGGTCTAGGTAGACCCCAGACCCACCTCGATCCGAAGCTGCCCTCGGAGCTCAGGCGCAGGAAGGGACGTCGCTGCCCCACCCGCTGGAACTGGCGTCCATCGCGACTGACCGCCAGCTTGACATCGGCTGTTGCCGGCCACTTCCTTTCCATCCCCTTCCAGTGGTAGTAGACAGGAAGCATGGAGATATACACATCTTGAGCTTCGCTGTACCTGAAGACGCAGGGTCCGTAGAAATCCAGGGGTAGAGCGCCCACCACTGTCCAGCCCTTGCCGTAGACCGTCTGGACCTGCTCCGCTTCCTCCGCTGCGGCCGAGACCGGGGAGTGGGGCAGAAAACGGCTGAGGGCTGCCAGGTCCAATGCGTCCGGTTTCAGGACCAGGCTCAGGTTCTCCCAGTGGAGCATGTCATCCGACTCGTTGTACCCCACCATCCGAGGCGGTAGCTCTCGACTGTAGCCAACATAGCGACCGATCCTGGGATCCCAGAACCAGGTAGGCTGGGTGTCGGCCGCTCTCAGGCCGGTGGGTACGGTGTCGTAGAGATGCCACCGCAGCCCATCAGCCGAGTACCAGATCCGATTTTGAGCTCCGTCCTTGGTGTACAGCTTTGACCAGGATTTGTAGCGCTCCCCGGGTGGACAGTTGGGGTTCTCATCGAGGAATACGGATCCGCCACCCACTCTCATTCGGGAAAGGTCCGTGGGCATCACCAGATTGTTCTCCCTGGAACCGTTCCTTTCCACCAATCCCAGCAGCGGCTTGCGAAAGTGGATGCCGTCGTCTGACTCGGCGTAGGCCACCGCCCACTCGCTGTACAGGGCTCTCAGAGAGTCCCGACCGGCGCCGGGTCGGCCCGGTCCCAACAGGACGCTGTACCAAACCCGGATACGTGGACCCTCCGGACCCTCCTCCTTGAGCACGCTGGAGTAGAACTCCACGAAGCCGTCCTTCTCCCAGGGCTGATCCGCCACGATCAGCTTCTCTCCGGTCTGGTAGGGAGGATTCATGGTGAGGCTTACTCCCTCGCTGGATTCGATGAATCTGTGGTCGACGAAAAGCTGCTTTTGCGTCCCGATGCTCAGCGCGGGCTGTCGCTTCCCAGCCGCCGGACTGGAACAGGTAAGCATCGCGGCGGCTACCGCCAAGAGGGCTCTATGGAAAGAAGGAAGCTTGGTTTTCAATGTCTCGCTACTCGGTGGAGACGCCGCCGATCATGGGATTGAAGTACCCGTAGTCCCCGCTAATCGAATCCATCTCTATCACAGGGTATGCCGGGGCACTAGCGAAAATAGGCGGCGGAGAGGGGATTGGTGTGCTCGATCTCGTCTCCCCCCGGCAGCCGCCGATCGGCAGCCCTATTTCGAGATCGCGCGCGGCTCGGTGTTCGAATGTGCGGCGATCCAGGATGTTTTGGTGGTCGGGGAAGCGCTGGATGAGCGAGAGAGTAATGAGCGAAAAATCGACCTGGATCGGATGGCCGCCTGCTGAGTCGCTTGGGCGCAAGAGGATACTGCATCGAGGAAGCTCCACTGATTCATGGAGGTTCGGATGTCGATACCGATACCGATACCGATACCGATTTCGATAGAAGACAGTAGAGCCCAGGCGCTAGCGATACAGGTGTTACAGTCCACTAGCCGCTACGGCCAACTCAGAAGAAAAGGCCTTCCGAGCTCAACCCTCACGGCCGGAATCGGATGGAGTACAGATCGCCGTCCTTGATCACAAACCTCAGCCGCACCGCCGTGCCGGCCAGCTTGCTCAGGTCCGAATTGCCCTTCCAGGAAACCACGCGTTCGATCTCGTCGCCGTAGATCTCTCCGCTGTCGGCCAGTGTGAAGCCGTCGATGGGCTTTCCCAACTCGGTCTGCAGTTCCACGCTGACACTGCCCGCTGCGGAGGTCGAGTAGTTCATCACCAATGTCTTCCCCTCGAACACGAGGGGCTTGGTGACGAGCTCGCCACCGCTGAAGGGCGCCTGAGCCGAGACGAAGCCGTCCATGCGGATCGTGTGCCGGCGCAGCCGACACCTGTTGCTGCGCACGCTGTAGTAGCCTTCGATGACGTAGATCGACAGCTCATCGGGGGCCTCCACCAGATGGGACCCGGTGACGACGACGCCTTTGGCGATGTAGTTGTTGCGACTGACCCAGTTGTCGGCTTGGGGGCCCGGCCGGACAAATGCCTCGGCCCAGCGGCGGAA
>JAKZYH010000726.1:0-12302 GCA_047514575.1 Acidobacteriota bacterium
GATGAGAAATCCGGGTTAGGGTCTGCGCAAGAATAACTTGGTAGAATTGGCGCTCAGATTTGCAGCAGATTTGGCCGAGAACGATTGAGCGAAACCGCAGGCGTAGCCAGGTCTACGTTGAGGATTTCGCGATTGAGGAGCGGCCAAAGATGGTGTGAAGATGAGATGCCAAAATGCCAAGTTATCTTTGCGCAGACCCTTAGTGCTCTAGCGGATCGAGTTGGCTGCGATGCGGAGAGCACGGCGGGGTTGGAACAGGGTGTTGACACTCATGGCGCACTCGTAGGTGCATTGGCACCCCAGGTCTTTCTGGTAGCGTCTGGCCTGCCGCGCCTGGGCCGCCTTCCAGAGTGCGCCGAGGTCGCAGTCAAAGTCACGAACATTCCCCATGCGCTGATCCAGGGTCTCGCACAGGTAGACCTCTCCCGTCTCGCTCAGAATGCCGATCAGGTCACCCGCATAACAGGGGGAGATCCGCTCTGCGGCGCCGGCAGCCTCCCCGATGAGCCGATAGGTTTCCTCTTCCTTGGCGATGACCAGACGGTCCATCCAGGCGTCATCGATCTGGTGGGCTCTCCGGTAGGCGATCACATCTCGGGAAAAGGCCTTGTAGGCTTCCAGATCGACTACCTTCAAGGCAGGGTCCAGGGGATCGCCCCGCACCAGGGTAATGGTGATGGCATCCGGCTGAAGGCTCTCCTCCACGAATCGATAGAACTCAGAGAGTCTATCCTGATTTGCGGAGGACACTGTCAGGGCAACTCCCACCGAGAGGTTTGGAAAGGAGGGCTTCAGCTTCTTGAGCTCTGCAAGCGTCTCCAGGGCGCGTTCGAAACTCTTGGGGTTCTGGCGAATACGGTTGTGAACATCCTCCGGACCATCCAATGAAACCCCGGTACAGACCCGTGCCCGTCGCACCTTCCGCATCAGGTTCTCGACGGCAGTAACGGTCCTTGAAACCAGCAGACCATTGGAGGGAATCTGAATGTTTCGGACCTGGGAATTCTTCTCGAAGAAGGAAGCTATATCGGGAAGGTCAGGTCTCAGGTAGGGCTCGCCTCCAGTAAGTGAAACCGACAGCAGATTGGGCAGCGAGCGAGTAATCCGTTCGATCTCGTCCAGCTTGAGCTCGTTCTTCCGCTTGTTCAGCTCCTCCCAGTAGAAGCAGTGGGTACACAGGAGGTTGCAGCGGGAGGTCACGAAAAAGATCAGGTTGACGGGAAGACCACGCTTGACGAGGAGGCGACTGGCGATGGAAAGACTGGCCAGGGCTCGGCTACCCATACGGCGCATGGTAGCACACGGTTGGAAGGGCCGCAGGTGAGGGAAAGAAGTCGCAGGTCGCAAGTCACAGGTTCCAGGTTGCACGTCACTTGCCTAGGAGCCTGTCCGAGTAATGGTGAGGGTTGCGAGAATGCGACTTGCGACCTCTTTTTTTTTACACCGCCGAGGCCTCGATCTTCTCGATCCCTGCCTTCCCCTGCTTGGAGGCATCGACAATGAGGGTACGGCCTAGCAGCATATCGGGGCTGTGGAGCACCTTTCGGATCTCCTTGTTTGCCTCACGCTGTCGAGGATCCGATTCCTTGCGCATGGTTCGAATGGCAAAGACACGCTGCAGCGGGTAGAAAAGCATCAAGGGGTAACAGGACCTTCGCCACAGATCTGTGGTGGTCCTCTGGATCTTGAAGCCGCTGCTGTGAAGGGCATAGCGCACCTGATAGTTCGTCATCGGATTGATATGGTCGAAGACGGGAGTATGCGCAAATTCGTTTAGCGGTCTGGGGCAGAGAGAGTAAAAACCAGACAAGAAGTACTTCAAGCGCGAGGCCGAGTTGAGGATGTTGGGGGTGGAAAGGATGATCCGACCGTTCCACTTCAGTATCCGGTGACACTCCCGGATGAAATGGAAGGGGTGCTCCAGATGTTCGATCCCTTCCAGGCAGGCAATGTAGTCGAAGCTCTCGTCCTCCAGAGGGAATATCCGATCCATATCTATATGGAGGCACTCAATTCCAGAGGCCTTGAAAAACTGGGGATCGATATCCGCTGCGACTACCTCAAAACCCATCTCTCTCAAGCAATGGGACAGTGCTCCCTCGCCCGAGGGGAGGTCTAGAATCCTGCCTCTGGGTAGTTCGTCGAAAAGGTCGAGAATCTTGAAGAAGGTCTTCTCGTGGGCAATAACCTGAAAGCCTTCAGGTTTCTTTCTGCGCTTCTTCATCTCGCGAGACGGCCTCCCCTTCCAGAAAGGCGCGTTGCGGATAAGGTCTTCTCCACCACGCTCACTCCTGGCCGCCAGGATTACGAATCATAGCCATTGCGCCGAAAGAACACAACGGTGTCCGGGGATGAGAGACGTGCGACCCTCGGACGTTCCGACGTGCGACCCTCGGACGTTCCGACGAATTCTTAGGTCCTCACGGTCGAAAGCAGTAGGGTGCCTCCCGCCGCGAACAGAAGGTTCGGAGCCCAGGCCGCCAGCAGCGGAGAAAGCAGACCGTTGGCACCCAGTGTGCCGAATACTCCGAAGGTCCCCCAGTAGAAGATCCCGATCAGCACACCTGCGGCGATTCCATAGAGAGCACCCTTGCGACCCATGGTGAACGAAAAGGGAATGCCCAGAATGGCCATGATCACGCTGACCAAGGGGAACGCAATCTTCTTGTGCAAGTCGGTCTTCAAGTGGTCTACCTCAAACCCTCCCTGGTGTAGGTAATCGATATACTCCTCGAGTTCGAGATAGGTCATCTTGCTCGACTCCCTCACCTCGCCGGCAAAGTAGCTGGGCTCCTCGGGAAACGAAAATCTTTGGGAGTCGAAGCGTCCGAAGTCGCTCGAAACCAGATCGTGCTTCCATCCATTTACCAGGATCCACTCCCGCGATGTTCCGTCCCATTCGGCCCTCTGGGCATAGATGTGCTCCATGAAGCGACCGTTGCCGATATCCAGGGCGTATATGGAAATCTGGGCGAAGACGTTGCGTTCGGTGTCGAAGTGATTGTAGCGATAGAGACGATCTCCCTCGCCGAAAATCCAACGCCGACCCGCTTGGTAATAGGTCTGGATGGGTTTACCCCTGATGGTGTTGCGCAGGTTGTCCTGCCTCTGGTTCGCATAGGGCAGGAAATACTCTTGCAGCACAAATATAAGAACGCTCAAGGCCAGCGTCATGACCAGAACGGACGCCGCGGCACGGTAGACACTCACTCCGCAGGCCTTGAGTGCCACGATCTGGCCGGTCTTGTCTAGAAGCCCAAAAGTGATTAGCGTCGCCATCAGAATGCAGAGCGGCACCAGGAGCATCAGGATGTGGGGAAGCAGGTAGAAGAAGTAGTCCAGAAAGAGAGAGTAGGGAGTCTCGTTCTTGAAGACGTCGTCGATCAACTCAAAGAAGGTAAAGATATAGAAAAGCCCGACGCAGATTCCCAGGGTGAGCAGCAGGTAGAGAGAAAATGTCTTGACCAGATACAGATCGATCACTCTTCCAGCGCGAGGACGTACTCGCGGCAGCTGAATTCGATCTGCCAGCCAGCCGGAAATCGCGCGAAGCCGGGCGCCCTGCCTCCGGGCCAGTTTTCCGCCGCGGGAAAGAACCTGCCTCAGATGACCACGGTTTTGCGAAGTCCGGTGAACAGGGGCGTCGAGCGTGCCATAGCGGAGGCTGAACAAGGCGAAAACCGCCAGCCCGATGTTGCTTCCCCAAACCCCGACCGAAATGGGAATCACCCCGCTGCGCGCCAACTCTACTCCGGTGGCAAACAAGACGTAATAGATCAGAGCCACCAGGACGCTCACGATGAACCCATAGCCGCGCCCGCCACGATGGCTTCTGGCGCCCAAGGTGACGGCCAGGATGGCAAAAATGAGAGGGGAAAAAGGAACGGCCAGACGGCGGTTGAGCTCCAGGTTGGTTGCTCGTCGGGCCTCCGGATCTCCTTCACCAAGATGATCTAACAGGCTCAAGAGATGTTTTTCCTCGGGTCCCCTGGGCCCAGCGGAAGCCTGTCCGGTGGTGGGGAACCGAACCGGAACGTCCAGCGTGCGAAATTCGCTGATGCTGTCTCTTTCCGGAGTTGCCTGTGCCACTCGGTAGATGGTTCCGTCCTGGAGGTGCAGCTGTGCCTGGCTCCCATCCGGTCTGATCAGGAGCTGGCCGCGCTTGGCCAGGACGATCCGCCGCTGACCGTCGTCAGTGGTATCGGACAGGAACACGCCCTTCCAGGAGGAGCCCTGGAGATCCTTGTCCGCAACATAGAGGACAATTCCAGGGAGGTCTTCATTGAATACCCTGGGCTTGATCTCGGACCGGACCGGTCGCAGTCCCACTTCATGGCGAAGTTGTTTCAGGCTCCAGTTTCCTGCGGGCAGCAGGAAGAGAGTCATCGCGAAGGTAACGAGACTCACCAGAGCCCCCACCTTGAGCACGTGCCGCACCATCTGGTTGACGCTGACCCCGCTAGCCCGCATCGCGACTATTTCGCTATCGGTGGAGAGGCGACTGAACCCGATCAAGGTGCCAATCAGAAACGACAGGGGAATACTGAACGCCAGGATGCTGGGGAGCAGAGAGATTACCGCCTGCAACACGCTCAGCGAGCTGGCGTCTGAGCGAATCAGTATCTCAGCCAGTCGTCCGAATTCCCGCGTGAACACGATAAAGGTCATGAAGACCAACGCAATCAACGATGGTCCCGTAATCTCGCGATTGATAAGGCTGCGAATCTTCTTCATCGGTCGCTCGAAGCGGCCCACATTCTAGCAGAACCGCAGCTGGAGACGAACCGCACCTGTGACGCGTCCGTCCGCTACAAAAGACGTATGTGTCTAGCTGCTGGAGCCTGCTTCAGCGGGCTTCTCGGGTAACGGCTTCAGCCAGGCTCCGGGTCCCCGATGGCTGAAGCCGCCGTTCGAGAAGGACCGTGAACGGCCCTCAGGAGGGGTGGGAGAGCAGCTGACCCCGGCGTAAACGCCGGGTCTAGTACGCTTCGCGCCAGGCCGCTGAAGCGGCCTCCTAGAAAGCACCACTATGCCGACCGTTTCGCGTCCGATCGGTGGAAATCAAAACTTCAAATATTCTTGGCTAGTGCTAAGGGTCTGCGCAAGAATAACTTGGCATTTTGGCATCTCAGCTTCACACCATCTTCGGCCGCTCCTCAATCGCGAAATCCTCAACGTAGGCCTGGCTACGCCTGCGGTTTCGCTCAATCGTTCGCGGCCAAATCTGGCGCAAATCTGAGCGCCAATTCTACCAAGTTATTTTTGCGCAGACCCTTAGTCCTTGCCCTCGCCTTTAAACTTGCCTCTGTCTGTTCCTTTGCCTTCCCCCTACACCTTGTCGCTCCCCTTCGACTGGTCCAAAACCAGTCCCCACTTCGGGTCGCCCAGATCCAGAGTCTGGAGACGGCGAACAAGTCTTTGAAGAGGATAGATTCTGCCTACCCCGGGTGCAATTGCTGCCCAGTTTGCTTAGCCGGCTTGGACTATCGCCACCTCCCTGGCCGGTTTCCGCGATCTAGAACATTTGGCACGGGATTTGCTAGAACGTCGCAACTGGAGGTACGACGAAATCATGACGATTATCGATAACAGTTTTCAAACCCTCTCCAGTGTACAGCCCGACTCGTTGGGAAGACCGTCCTCCCAAGAATCGCAGAGCGGCGACTTCAAGTCCCAACTAGTACAGGAGGTTGGGGATTTCGCAGGTCCATCGGGCGGCTTGGCCTGGGTCCGCTCCTTCAGAGCCTATGATCCTAGCGCCCAACCGAACCTGCCCCTAAAGGAAGGGATGCTCATCAGTGCCCTGGCCGGATCCCAACATCCCGGGTTCGATGCCATCACAGGCGCCAACTACGAGGTCCCTGACGGATGGAAGCTGACCAGGACACTTGGAGGAATTCCCTACCTGGTTCACATGAACACACTCGAGAAAATGCAGGTACCCTATACCGCAAATGCAGATCCCAATAACACTTACCCGGTACCGCTGCTTCCTCCCCCGGGCGCCGGTAACGAAAAACAGACTCTTCCAGGCTATCGCGTCCCGAGCTTTCACCCTTCGGGACCAACCCCTGAGATTGCGAACAATTGCACGGTAGGACCTTGCAAGACAACCGAAGACGACAAGGATGGGGCCCCCCTCCCAGGAGCTGAGGTGAGGACCGAGGATCTAAAGAAGCAAGAGGCAGCAACTCTCTCTACTGAGGGAGCAGCCAAAGCCAATTTCGGTCGTATCGCCGATTCTTGGATCGCTCGCCTCCTAGACAGGTACGTCGACCAAGATCGACATCTTGGGGTTTAGTAATCAATTGGTCTTCTCCGAGAACACCTTCTCGATCTGCTCCTGAAGCCTCTCTCCCACGTGGAGGCTGACTGAGTCCGGAAGTGTGATGGAACTCTGAAGCTGTTGTAGGCTCCTCCCCAGTTTGATCCCCTGCTCCACCTGGGCATGAAGGGCCAATATGAATGCCTTTTGCCTGGCGAGAAGCGTCGAGTTGCTCGGCGGACCATGTCCCGGTAGGATCATTCCCACATCGAGTTTTTCCAGCTCCGCGATGACCTTGACCCAAGAGTGGGTATCACCATCCCCCATGTAGTTGTAGGGACCGCTGACCACGGCATCGCCCGTGAAGAGCACCTTGTGCTGGGGCAGGTAGGCGAAGCCATCTCCTCGTGTGTGTGCGGTCCCGAAATGGAGTAACTCGATCCGCTGAGTGCCATCGTCAATGACCATCCGATCCGAATACGTCACAATCGGAGGCTGAGGCGAGCTGAGGCCCAGCTTTCGAACATCTTCGCGGTCCTGAGACGCCTCCTTCCAGCGCTGCGGCTCGTAGCGCTCAATTTCCTGGATCACGTTCTCGTGGGCCACCGGAATTGCCCCATTGGCCATCCATACCGGATTTCCGTAAGCGTGATCCCCGTGGTGATGAGTGTCGAAGACCAGCCTCACCGGTTTCTTGCTCACCTTACGGATATCGGCTAAACAGGCTTCCGCACCACTGGGAAAATTAGCATCGATCACCACAATGAAGTCCTTGAAGATCACGAAACCATTGTTGCAGTGGGACTTTACCTTCAAGTCTCCTTGGCGAAAGTAGACGCCGGGCGCCACTTCCACTACCTGATCGGGACGAGTCGTCGGAACCTCTCGAATCAAGGCCGCGCCGACGCTCACTCCCAGCGCCAAGAGCGCCAGCAGGAGCGAGATCCTGGTCCTTTTGCGAATCACCGCCATGATATCTCCCTCGCGATCTCAGTATGGGTTGGACTTCTGAATGCCGCATTCTATCCTGGGCACAGCCATCAATGGTAGGCTAGGTCGCTGAGGCTGCAGCCGCGAATTGGTCGATAGGCGGCAGCGAACGTAGAGTTTCTCAGAACAGATTTTACGAAAAGGAACCACCCATGTGGACTGCTCAAATACTCTCAAAGCTTCGCTCAATGCCGAGTAGGTGCCATCTGATTTATCTGTCCCTGCTGCTGGCACCACTCCTCATCGCCACCGAAGCAGCCAGTGCTTCTGACATCGTCCCTAGCGGTGCCAAGCTCGAGAAGCTCTTCGAAGGTGGGTGCCAGCTTTCCGAAGGGGCCGCTTCTGCGCCCGATGGCTCGATCTATTTCAGCGACATCACCTTTACCTATAAATGTCAGGACGAAAATGGGGCAAAGGAAGCTGGCCACATCTGGAGATACGATCCCAAGACCGGGAAAACTTCGATCTTCCGTTCGCCCAGTGGGATGTCCAACGGGATCAAATTCGACGCCTCAGGTAACATGATCGTGGCAGAGGGAGCCGATTACGGCGGTCGCCGCGTCATTCGAACGGACATGGAGACCGGCAAAAGCTATATCATCGCCGGCCTCTACAAGGGACGCCCCTTTAACGCCCCCAACGACATCACCATCGATGAGAAGGGTCGCATCTACTTCAGCGATCCCAGATACCTGGGTCACGAGCCGGTCGACCAGCCCGTAATGGCAGTCTATCGAATCGATCCGGACGGATCGATTCATCGAATCATTACGGATGCGGGAAAGCCGAACGGAGTCGCGATCTCGCCGGATCAGAAGTCCCTCTACGTCGTCAGCAATGACAACGGCTCAACTGGGCTAGATCGAGTTCCGGAGGACACGCCGGTGCACAAGGGCCGCATGGCCCTCATGGCCTACGATCTGGCCGACGACGGCAGCGCCAGCTTCAGGAAGATATTGGTAGACTATGCCCCTCAGGATGGACCCGACGGATTGGTAATGGACGTCGATGGCAATCTCTACGTGGCGGTCCGCGACGTGACACGACCCGGGATCGTGGTGTACACCCCGGAAGGATCAGAGTTGGCCTACATCAAGACCGAGCTGCCAACGAACGTAGGATTCGGACGCGGCGACGAAAGCAAGACGCTCTACATCACGGCAGGCAAGAGCCTCTACAGAATCCGGCTCAACAAGGCGGGGTACCAGTTGCCTCCCAATTAGCAGACGATCGCACCGTCTCCCGGGTTGATGGCCGGAGCTTTCAGATGTCGAAAGACAGTCGGCTCGAATTTCGATTGGAGGCGTTCAACCTCATGAATCACCCCAACTTCCAGATTCCCTCCAACTTCTTTGGCAGCCCTGGTCTGGGCGCGGTAGGTAGTACGAGTGAGGGTCGGAGTCTTCAGCTCGGCCTGAAGTTCTACTTCTGATGGGTCTCGAGTTCCCCGATCATCCGGGTCAGCAACTCCATCGGTAGGCCGACTACATTGGACTCGCTCCCGGTGACGATCTTGATCCAGGTCAGCCTGTCCTGATAACCGAAAGCACCGGCCTTGTCTTGCCAGGCATTCGAATCGAGGTAGGCCTCGAGTTGGTCGTCCGAGATTGGCTCCATACGGAGCTCCGTGACATCTGTTCTGACAAGCGTAAGATCACCTGGGCGCTGCCACAAGCAGAGGCCACTGAAGACATGTTGTGTCCGCCCACGCAGCAGCTTCAGCATCTGTGAAGCATCCTGACGGTCGGTCGGTTTGCCCAGGATCCGGCCCAGACATTCAACCAACGTATCGCAGCCTAGTACGACTCCTTGATCGACTCGACAAGCCACGTCCGCCGCCTTCTGATGGGCCAGTCGAGCGACAAGCTCCTCCGTTGTCTCCTTTTCGAGGGCTCCACCTTCAGCACTCTCGGCAGGCAAGATGACCTTGAACTCATATCCAGCCTGGGACAACAACCGTCGGCGGCGTGGTGACCGACTAGCCAAGATAAGGCGGGCGGGCTGTTCGGGCATATGGCTGATAGATGGTGGTCAACCTGGAAGAAGGAATCAATAGGAAATAAACAAGACTTGTCTGCGGCTCGACGACGTAGCTTCGGTCTCCAGGCCGCAGTCTCATTCTCTTGAAGTCTTTGGCTCGATGGACGTCGTTCTGGAAACCACCGCTACGAACTGGGACGTGCAAATTGAGACTCATCCGAGAGGCACCGCCTGCCGATAGAGGACTTGAATGGAGTCGTCTTTCCAAGGTTGAAAAAAGGTTGAAGGGAAAACTCGATGAATTCACTGGTACAAGAGCGATTGAAGAATTGTCGGACGCTGCCCAGCCTTCCTGGAGTAGCTCTTCAAATCCTCCAACTCTGTGAAGATGAGCATCCGGATCTCATTAGCATGACGGAGGTCATCAGCCGGGACCCTGCTCTAGCCGTTCACGTTCTGAAATTGGTCAACTCGCCCTTCTACGGACTTCGGCGAGAGGTTCATACGATCAGCCACGCGCTCGCGCTTCTGGGGGCAAACTCCGTGCGTACGCTCGCCCTGAGCTTTTCACTGGTCCAAGGGTTGCGACGAGATGACTCCGAGGGAAGTGAGCTACCCAACTACTGGCGTCGCTCACTCACTTCCGGAGTGGCCTCACGTGCCTTGGGCGAGTGGGCAGAGATGCCACAGAAGGAGGAACTTTTTCTCGTCAGTCTGCTGCAGGACGTAGGAATGCTGGCTCTGAGAGAATCCTTCCCGGAAACCTACACTGAATTGGTGAAGCAATCGCGAGGCTGCCATGAAACATTGCTGCAGCTGGAAAAGGAAGCCCTCGAATGTGACCACGGAGAAGTGAGCAGCTGGTTGGCTCAGGAGTGGCACCTCCCCGTGATCTTTGACCTCGCACTGCGCTTCAGTCACGATCTAGAACCCACAGAGGCCCCTGAAGAGTCGACGGACTTCATCAAGTTCGTAGCCCTCTCTGGCCTTATAGCCGACATCTGGATCAGTGAGGACACTGCCGGCGCAACCAATCGGGCCAAAACAGCCATCTCCGATTTCACAGATATGAGCGGCGAAGACTTCCAGAGCACTCTGACGAAGATCGCCGAGACTCAGGAAGAAGTCTCGAGAGTCTTCGAGATCAACATGGGCAGTCCGGAATCGACCAAGAGCATCTTGGACCAAGCGAATCAAGCATTGGCGACCTTGAGCATGGAAACCGTGCGACATGCCTACGAGACTAGTGTCAAAGCTGACGGACTGGCCAGCCGAAACCAACAGCTACAGGAACTGGCAGAGCGCGATGCCTTGACAGGTCTGTACAATCGAGCACACCTGGACAGGATCCTGGAGCAGGAGTTCCACTGGGCTAAGGAACGAGGCATCCCTATCAGTCTCGTGTTCTGTGATATCGACAACTTCAAAGAAATCAACGACCGGTACGGTCACCAGGCGGGAGACCAGGTGTTGGCGGGAGTGGCAAAGACGGTTTCGGAACAGATCCGCAAGATGGACACCCTGACTCGCTTCGGTGGAGAGGAACTGGTATTGCTTCTTCCCAATACCGACAGATCCGGTGCCGGAGTCATCAGTGAACGAATTCGTCAGGCCGTCGCGACGGAAACTCGCGGAGTTGCCTCAGGCAAGTCCGTTCACGTCACCGTTTCGTTGGGATACGCCACGCAATCGCCAGAGGAGCCCTTTGACGGTACCGCGGAGATCCTGCGCGCAGCCGACAAGGCCCTGTATCAGGCCAAGCACGCCGGCAAGAACCGATCGGTGCCCTTCTCAGCCTCTGAGCTTGAAAGCGTGGAACTTCTGGAAAGCCAATCCTGGAGCTCCCACTCCCACGAATCAAGGCTTCTTCCGGTAGACGGTCAGCGCCGGTCTGATTTGCGACATTGAAGGGCAGGCCGAAAAACTGAGCTCGACTCGAGGGGGGGACACCAAGGGAGGCCAGCATCAAAGCAGGCCCTATTTGAGGCTCCAGAAGACTCCGACAATCTCAGCCCTGCGATTCTCCGAAGCCTGGTCATCCTGGTAATAGAAGGTCAGGAAGCGATTCGGCTCTAGTTCGAGAGTTTGGCTCAGACCCACATCCGCGGTAGGCGCATCCGAGACCAGAGACATCGGCCTACCCCATGTCTGCCCTTCATCGTTGCTCACCAGCACAGCTACGCCAAAAGGGGAGTGACGCACGGTGTAGGTCATGACCACGGCTCCGCTCGAGGATTCGACGGGATATCCCTGCAGCTCTGCTGGGTCCGTAACTCTCCGAGGTGAAGACCAGGTCCTACCCTCGTCCGTCGAAGTGGTGATCAGCGTGTGATCGGGAACTCGGACGTAGGCATTGGCGTCCTTGAACAGTTTCTTGCTTTGAGCATGCGCTTCCAACTCAGCGCTTCGCATGGCGGCAAGCAGCTTCCCGGACGCCAAACGCACGACTATGGTCTGGGTGCCTCGCCCGATGGTTGCGGCGTGCGCCCAGCTTCTGCCACCATCGGATGATTCGAGCAGCCAGCTAAAATAACCACGCTTTTCCGTTGGCATGGCCTGGTCGTCGTAGATCGGAAAATATCCCCCGTAGGCGTTCATCATCAACTTGCCCGAAGAAGACTCGAAGAGCCTTCCATAGGGGAAGAGCCACTCGAAGGGTGCTGGATCGAGGAGCTTGGGCTTGCTCCAGCTTTGCCCCTTGTCCTGCGACCACATCAAATAGGCCCGGGCAGTTTCGTCCTTCAGGTCCTTCCGCACGAAACCCAGTAGGACATCACCCCCGGGTAGAGTCGCCAGCGTTTGAATCCGATCGTTGTCAGGGGAATCAAACACCGAGCGGGGTGCGCTCCAAGTCAGTCCATTGTCGAGCGATTCGACCAGCGAGACGCTATTGGCCCGAGCAAAGCCCGTCCTGGCCCCCACCAGGAGATGCCTGGGACCCACTCGAGTCACTTTCGGCGCATGCCCCTTGGGGCACCAGCGCGTGCCCGTGACCGAAGAGCGTAGCAGGGCACTAGGTTCGAGGGTGCCTGTGCAACCCTGAGACAAGCCAGGGCGAGCCCAGCAC
>JAKZYH010000727.1:0-9039 GCA_047514575.1 Acidobacteriota bacterium
GAGCTGAAGACATGGATTCAGGAGGGGCTGATCGACTACGTCTCCCCTGGGGTCCATTGGGATACAGCTACCGGGATGCCCTTCGATGACTTCGTGAGCATGGCGGAAGGAACGTCCTGCCGCGTCTTTGGCTGCACCTCGGAGCAGGTCGGACCTGGTTACCACCGGCGTCCACCCGCCTCGGTGCTCAGGGCAGGTGCGTCCAACGCCTGGCGGTAGGGGGTCGACGGGATCTATATCTTCAACTTCCACCACCACATCGGCCACAACCTGAAGGAGCCCGAGGTGGTGTTCCAGGAGTTGGGAGATCCCCGGACGCTTGAGCACAAGGATAGGCTCTACGTGGAGACAGGCTGTTTCGACAGTCTCAAGAAGTATCCCCGCTCCAGCGACGTCTTCCAGGCTTTCGAGCATCAGCTACCGCAGACCCTGGTAGAAGGGGCAGCCGGCCGGAAGACGGTCGAAATCCTGGTAGCGGACGATCTGGAGATGGCCCGCAGGAGAGGGATGATCCAGGAACTCATCTTGCGGTTGATCGTCGTGGGTCTAACTCCAGAGGATCTTCTGGACTTGACCCTCAACGGCCGTCACCTCCCCGATGATCCTCAACTGGAGATCCCCATGAACCGCGTAGGTCCGGGGCCAATCGAGTACCAAGGCAACTTCATCATGTCCTACGATCTGAAGAACGGCGACTGGATCCGTCAGGGCTCCAACCGGCTCGAGGCCGTCCTCAAAAGGCGCAACCCGAAGATCGAGACCGAACTCATCCTGCACAGTCTTGAGCTGAGCCTGAAATACCGCACCCTGCCCACCCGAGTCTGATCCACGTGCCCCAGGCCCCCTAAGGGCTAGCCAAAACATATTTGAAGTTTTGATTTTCACCGATCGGACGCGAAACGGTCGACAGCATTGTGGCCCTTTCCAGGAGGCCGATTCAGCGGCCTGGCGCGAAGCGTATTAGACCCGGTGTTTACGCCGGGGTCAGCAGCTTCTCCTCCCTCCCCTGAGGGCCGTTTACGGTCCTTCTCGAGCGGCGGCTTTAGCCATCGTGGACCCGGAGCCCGGCTAAAGCCTTTACCCGAGAAGCCCGCTGAAGCAGGCTCCAGCAGCCGCTTGTCCGCCCACCCGGCCCTGAAGGACCGGGCTATTACGCTTCGCGCCAGACCGCTAAAGCGGCCTCGTTAAAGGCCAACCCCTCAACCCACCCCAGGGGGCCTCGCCGCACGAGCCGAAAGCGGGAACTGTCTTTTGGCCAACTGGACCCGTTCGTGAACTTTCGGAATTGCGCAGAGAAGGGGACCGCAGAGAAGGGGACAGACTTTTACCAGTCGGGGGAGTCGGGGGAGCGTCTGTTCACTTGATGGCTTGCCTGGCAGGCAGGAAGCGATACTCTAGCCCACATTTCTCATCGCCGGTCTACTACGGTAGTCGATGAGAAATGGGGACTAGGGGGGACTAGGGGGGAGTCTGGACAATCAAGAATAGCGTCGATTTACTGAATCGCAAGATAGAAACAGGAAGGTTGTTGTAGAATCTCGAAGCTTCGAGGTCGCGCGAATATGGAGGCTCCGTTGATAAAGCATCTCTATTGGTTCCTGATTTCAGGCATTGCGTTCCTTGCTCTGGTAGGCACCGGGGCGTGTGGGGAGGACGATCGCGTGACAGGCGGGGAGGGGCGTCTGAAGATCGCGGGTATGTTCTTGCAAGAGGACCAGTTCTTCCGTCTGATCCAATTTGGCATGAAGGATGCCGCTGAACGGGCGGGAGCGGAGCTACTGCTGGCGAGTAGCGATGGCAAACTCGACAAGGAGATTCAGCTCGTCAACACCTACATCGCCCGCCAAGTGGACGCTATCGTCCTTTCTCCTTTGAGCAAGACAGCGTCGGTCACCGCTCTCACCCGCGCCCGAGACGCAGGCATCAAGGTAGTTACCTACAACTCCACGGTCGAAGGAGGGGTGCCGATTTCCTTCATCGAGAGCGACCAGTCCAATCTGGGTGCACAGACCGGAAATGTCGCCCGAAGCTACATCGAGGAAAGATTGGGGGGAAAGGCCAAGATTGCCATCCTCGCCTTCAAGTCAGTCCTTCCGGAACAGAGTGATGCTCGAACCGGAGGCTTCAAGGGCGAGATCTCGAATTTGCCTGGCGCCGAGATCGTCGCCGAACAGGACGCCTGGCTCCCAGAAATGGCCATCAGGAAGGTAGGTGACATCCTGACCGCTAATCCCGAGATAAATCTAATCTGGTCGGCCAACGAAGGCGGGACGGTAGGGGCTGTAATGGCCGTAAAAAGCGCTGGACAGGAAGGGCGGATTGCGGTCTTTGGTACCGACGTGAGTGACCAGCTTGCCGGATTTCTGCTTTCCGAAGACCAGATCCTTCACGCCATCACCGGACAAAGGCCCTTCGAAATCGGATCCCGAGCGGTAGAAGCTGCCGTCGCTGCGATCAACGAAGATCCCGTCGAGAATCGGGTGTCCATGTCAGGGGTTCTATTGAGCCGCCAGGATCCTGAGGCTGTCCGGACCTTCCGGAAGAGGCTACAGAAACTCATTGCGAAGGGAAACTAGCCCGCAATTTCTCATCGCTACGACAAGCGATAAGAAATCCGCGCCAGGAACCTGCGAGATTACGGGACGGGCCAAATTCAGTTTGGGCAACTCCGAAAAGCAGGTTAGGGCGAGCACCGGAGACCGATTCGAAACTGAGGAGAGAAACAAGTGAGAAAAGCTAGCTGTTTCCCAGGAACCGTGCTATGGGGCTTCGCCGCTATCCAAACCCTGTGTGCCTCTACTTTGGATATCGGAACCCAGAAACAGCTCTTCATGGACGACTACATTATTGAGTCCATGGAGCCCCGGGTCTATCGACTCATGAACCAACCGCAGAAATACCGTAACAACCCGGTAATCCGACTGGATGAGGACTGGGAACATAAAGGGGGACTGTCCCATGGGGGTGACTGCGGACAGATCCTCTACGACCCGGATCTGAAGCTCTACCGATTCTACGGGATGATGGTGAACTGGGATTGGTCCGAGCGCTGGATTTTCTATGCCGAGTCCAAGGACGGAATCCATTGGGTAAAACCCAAGCTGGGACAGGTCAAGTACCTGGGCTACGATACGAACTTTATCGGCCTCTCGTTCGACTCCAAGGCTCACAGCAACGCGGTCTTCAGAGATCCCGCGGCCAAGAGAGAGGCCGAGCGCTATAAGATGCTCTATTTCCAAGAGCGAAACGGAAAAGTATCCATGTACCCAGGCTACTCTGCGGATGGCCTTGACTGGAAGGCCTACGATGTCGACCGTCCCGCGGTCCCCTACTGGAGCGACACCAACAACAATCTGTTGTGGGATGCCAAGCGGGAACGGTACGTTCTCTATCTGCGTACCTTTAATAAGCTGAGCCGCTGGATGGACCCCGAACCCATCTACCCAGAGGACGCGCGGACTCGTACAGCCTCATTCGCCACCAGCATCGATTTTCTCAATTGGGATAGCCCTCCTGCCATCCGGGACGCCGACGACCGATTCCTCAGCTTTCACGCGGATGAGAAGGACCCGGTCGGAAGCCGCGATTTCTACACCCTCGAGGTTCTTCCCTATGCCGGCGGCTATGTGGGTTTCACTTCGGTCTATCACAACATGTTCGGAGTGGCTCCTGCCGCCATGGATACAGGCAAAGCCCAATCTCCCTGGATGGACCGGATGGATGTCCAGCTACTCTGGAGCCGGGACGCGGTGAAGTTCGAGAGGGTAGGAGAACGAAGGGTCTTCATCCCCAACGGACCTGCCGGGAGTTGGGATGAGGATCTCGTCTACTCGGTCCACAACGGTATCGTGCGCGAGGATCTGGGCGAGATATGGATCTACTACGAAGGATTCAGTGGCCACCACTGGTTCTATCACCGGCAGGAGCACCAGCGGGGCCAGGTCGGACTAGCCATCCTCCGTCTCGATGGGTTTGTCTCTGTCACGGGGCAGGGTGCGATGACTACACGGCCTCTGACCTTTCAAGGCAACGTACTCAGAATCAACGCCACCGGAGTGGACAAGTACGTTGGACCGGGCTACGGCACGGTCCGGGTCGAGATCCTTGACGCCAAAACGGGCAGCTCGATCGAGGGCTTCGAGGAGAAGAGCTCCGATCCCTTCGGAGAGGATCGAATCGACCACAACGTGACCTGGAAAGGAGCATCCGATGTGAGCGCTCTGCAGGGCAGATCGATTCAGCTCAGATTTCACTTGGACAAGGCCAAGCTTTTTGCCTTCCGGTTCGTCCAGCAGTGAACCTGTGAAGCCTAAGGGCCTGCGCTGACCGCTGTCCGCAGCAGTCGAGCACCCAGAGCGCGGTGACGCTCATCGGGCCAACGGGCATTCCTTGCTGCCGATCGAGAGTGCCGGGTGAAGTAACGGAAGTATCCACCCCTGACGACGCGGCATGATTCCGGGGCCCCTTCGGGTCCGGGAGGATCCAGGGCAAGAGATTCCGGGTAATAGCCCGCGCCGTAGACGTCCTGGCACCACTCCCAGACATTCCCATGCATATCATGCAGCCCCCACGGATTGGGCAGCTTGGTGCCAACTTCCTGGGTGGACTGGTCTTCGGAGTCGCCGCCGCTGTCAACGTTCCAGGCATATTGCCAGAGCAGGTGGCGGTTTTCTCCAAACGACCAGGACAAAGTTGTTCCTGCCCTGCAAGAAAACTCCCACTCGGCCTCTGTTGGTAGACGGTAGTGCCATTGCTCGCCGACCGCGTTCAAGCGAGACACGAAATCCTGCATTTCGTTCCAGGAGATGAAAACGGCAGGGTGGGTTGGAACTGTGGCAAGTCCTGCTCTGCTGGACCACGGAGCAGTTCCCATGACCTCGGTCCATTGTCCCTGGGTAACCGAACACTTGCCCAAGTAGAAACCTCGGCTGATGACGACTTCATGCTGAGGCTCGTCGGTTTCACGTCCCGGCTCCGACTCCGGCGATCCCATCAAAAAGCGCCCCGGTTCGATCCACACCCACTCCTCAGCCCTCTCCTGCCAGGTGGGGAGCCTGTCGAAGGTCACGGTGGGCTCGATGGGGTAGTTGTGTTCACCCATCTCGGTCAAGGTCCGGGCCACCGATTCCATGAGCTCTGCCATGAGCGCCTGCCCTGAATGTCCGGCGTTGAGAGCCTTCAGCAACATGGTCTCTCCGGGATTGGCAACAAGCGTGATCCGGTTCCGACAGGTCGTGCACACGGAAGTTACGAGCATGCCTCCGTCACTGGTCCCCGTCGCCTCCTGAAATTTCATCCTGGTTTGGCAGTCGGTACAGTTGAATTTCATCCCTTTCCCTCCGGGCCTCTCAGCGTACACTTCCCCCGAGGTCCACTGCAAACGGGATCCAGCCGGCCGCAACCGACACAGAAGGCTCGGAGGGCGATCGCGGAGAAAGGGACAGACTGTTACTCTGACTGGAGAAAGGGACAGACCGTTACTCTTTCGCTCGATTGCTGGAGCTCAAATCCAGCCTGATAGAAGCGGGGGCTCAGCCGATCGGGAGGCTAACTCCTGGTCGGCAAGGCAAATATACTCTCCGCGTTGCTCCACAGAATCATCTTCTTTACCTTCTCCGGCAGCTGGGCGTGGAGCACTCGACCCAACTGGTAACTGAAATCCATGATCGGGTAATCGGATCCGTAGAGGATCTGAGCGGGAGGAACCTGGCCTGCCAACCAGGCCAGCGTTGCCCTGGGCATGGCAGACATTGCCAGGTCGAAAAAGAGGTTCGGGCGGTCCGCGGCAACAGGCAGCAGCGGTTCTAGTCCGGCCCGAGGACCGCCGCCCAGGTGGGCATAGATGAATTTAGCGTTCGGGTGCTCAGCTAGAAGGGCCGCCAGAAAATCGGGGGAAGGTCCTTCGTGAACATGGCAGAGTACGGGACACGCCCGCTCCTCGGCGACACGGAAGGCGCGCCGATAGCTGGGATCTTCGGTAGACGTGTCGTGGAGCATGCAATGCAGCTTGATGCCGCTGCAGCCCAACTCGTCGAAACATCGACTCATCTCGTCGTCCATCTCAGACTCGTAGTTCGGGTTGTAGACGGCATAGCCCACCAGCCGATCAGGAAACTCCGCCAGCGCCTCACCCACACGGTCGTTCCCCTTCCCTTAGTCAGGCCCGATGGCCAGCAGGTCGCTGATAACTAGCCGCTCGACGCCCAGCTGATCCATTCTACGAACCAGCTCACTGGGGGTATGGTCTCGGTGATACATCCGACTCCACTGACCCAAGTGCCCATGAATATCAAAGACTCGGAACCCATCAGATCCCACCGGCCAACGCCGTGGAGCTTCCCCGGAAACGAGTGGTAATCCGAGGAGCTCTCTGAGGTGATTGCCACCGATTTGAATCCGCTGTTCCTCTTCAATCATGGCTCCTTCCAACAGGGCCAACGGACCTCCGGGATCGTACTCAGGCATATTGGTACCGAAGAGAAGGCGCTGAGCCCCAAATCTTCCACAGACCTCTTCGACGATGCTGGACTGCTGTAGATACGAGACATCGAGGTGGATGTTGGGCACCTCATCCCACAAGGAAAAAAGTACACGAGCCGTCGAGCCTCCTTCTCTCAAAAGGACCAGAGGCAACCGGGGGTGCGACTCGGCCAAAGCCAGAAGCTCGCGCCAGTCCAAGCTGAGCTGGGCCCAGCTTTTTCTATCCGTGTCAATCAACAGGGGAATGCGAGCCTTTGCCAGCGCCAGCAGCAAAGGGCGCAAGCTGCGCTCCAACAGCGGGAAGAAATGATCCCCAGGAAACATCCTTACGGCCCCAACTCCCAGGCCCTTCATCTGAGAGACAAGATCCTCCGGCGGTAGCTGCTGGGAGGTTCCAGGAGGCAGCACGACCCAGCAGGGATGGAGCCGCGGATGGTCCCGGATCTGATCCAACAGCAACAGGTTCCCCGCCGCCGGATCTCCCATCCTGGCCTGACTGGAATACACCAGGGAATCCCCGATCCCGAGCCGATCCATTTCTGCCAGCAGCTCCTCGGGAGTACGAAAGCTGGGCTCACGATCAGTGTTCGTTGGGCCCAGCATGACATTGGCATCAAAGCGATACATCGAACTAATCCTCATGGGTCGAGTGCCCCTACCGAACTCGGAGCGGGAAGACATGGCGGTGGAATCCTGGTGAATCGCCAGCGCCGAGGCAAAGACGGACCCGCCGAGAAAATCCCTACGGCTGACTCTTTCTGGCAAAGTTCCTCCGCTCGCTTCTTGCAGCCAAGGGGTGTGGCGTCACCAGAGAACAATTTCAACCCAGCCCGTCAGTTCTGGCCAGAGTGTTCGGAATCAATTGCCGCGAGGATGCCCCGCAAAGCGGCATTGAAGGGCCCGTTGCTCAGGGTCAGGGAATCGTATCTTGTGAGCCGCACCACCACCAGATCTCGTGAGGGCACCACGATGGTGTTCTGGCAGCCTGCGCCGGCCGCGTAGAAAGCATCCGAGGGAAGATCGAAGTTTCCGGTGGTGTTGAGCCACCACATCGCACCGTACCGCGATTTGCTGGGCTCCCCCTCCTCGTTGTTCCAGGCTGGCGCCGGGGTCCGGACAAAATCGACGAACTCCTGGGGCAAAAGCCGCTTTCCCTGCCACATCCCCTGCTGCAGGTAGAGGAGCCCGATCCGCGCCCAGTCTCGCGCTGTCGCGTACTCGTAGCCCGACATGATGAAATTGCCGTAAGGATCCGTATCCAGAACCATTCGGCGAATTCCGATCTGGTCGAAAAGACTCCGCTGGGGATAGGTCAGATAGTTCTCGCCCCTCCCAAGGACAGTACGCTTTACGATATAGCCAAGCGTCAAGGGATCGCAGTTGCGGTAGCGTCCGACGGTGTTGGGCGGGTGCTGGAGGGGCCGCGAGACCACGTACTTGAACACGTCCATCGCGCAGGGGTAGACGAAATAGTGGTCCGGGTAGGCCGTGCTAATCCGGTACGTTCCTTCAGGAGTCAGCTCCAACACCTCGTACAGAGTGAAACGGAGACCACTCGACATCCGCAAGAGATCGGCCATACGGATCTCTCTACGCGGATCGTCCGCCTGCTGCCACTCCGGCACGGGAGCCAGATCTTCCAACCCGAAATGGCCATCCAACATGAGCCTGCCGATGAGCGTTCCAGTGAGACTCTTGCCCATCGACCAACTCTCAAGGAGGGTGTCCTTTGTGACACCCGGAGCATATCGCTCTGCGACCAGACGGCCCTTGTAAACTACGGTCAATGCAGAAGTTTGTGCCGGGGTATTGAAAGCAAGCTCAACTGCGGCTTTTAGCTTCTCTTCATCAATTTCGGGAGGCAAAGGGTTGTCCGGTAACAGATCCCCCATAGGCCAGGGCTGAGTGTCGGCGTCGGGAAGATTCGTTTCGACAGGTACGGGATCAAAATAGATACCGTCGTGGTCTTCAGGATGAATGATGCAGCCCTGATCCCCGTAGAACCTGGCGGTCCGAGTCAACAAGTTGCGGAGTGTGGCGCGGACGACCTTCTCCTCGTAATCGATGGAATCGGCTATATCGGGTAGGTCGGATTTGGGGAGCTTGATCAAGTCCACCGCAACATTGCGGCAATGCTCCCTTGCCGCCTCTTCCTCTGTGCCGGTGACGAAGATAGCCGAGCACAGTAGCTTGGCATAGCCAGCGAGTCCGAGATTACCCGGATCGTGATCCTTCGCTTCTTTCATGGGGAACTCACAATTTTGCTCCTGAGAATGATCTCTGCGTTGGTCGTCGTCGAAAATGACCAGGCATCGTCTTCCTCCTCCTGCCTTGATCTCGCCTCACTAGCCCCATCTGCAAATCCGTCACAATCTACGTTACAGCGTACTTCGAATCGAGACAGGAAGCAGCAAAAGAAGGGTCATCCGGTAAATGGGGAGGTGGGGACGTGGTTGGCACCTTCCGGATCCCAAATCTGCTCCCCGTTCGCTTGTCCATATAGTCGGCTGCAGTAGCAGAGGCCGTGGGAACGGTGGAAAAACAACTGCGAGCACTTGC
>JAKZYH010000728.1:0-6183 GCA_047514575.1 Acidobacteriota bacterium
ACTCCAGCACCTGCGGCCCCTCCGAGGTAAGCATGAGACCGGCGAAGAGAACTCCTTGAAAAGGTTGGCCGTCAGCCCCCATTCCCTGGATGGTGGGGTGGATGATTCGGTCGAGGATCGCCTGCTGAGTCCCCTCCGAAAGCAGGCCGTCCATCGAATAGGCCCCCATGCCGCCGGTATTGGGTCCGGTATCGCCCTCGAAGATCTGCTTGTGGTCCTGGGACGGAACAAGTGGTGTAAGATTGACACCGTCAGAGAGAACCATGAACGAGGCCTCTTCTCCCTGAAGACAATCCTCAATTACCACCCGATCACCCGCATCACCCAGTGCGCGAGTTCTCATAGTGGAGTCGACGGCTTCAAGCGCCTGCTCCAACGTTTCGCAAATAAACACGCCTTTCCCGGCAGCCAGCCCATCGGCTTTGACTACGACGGGAAAGGAGAACCGACCCGATTTGAGAGTCCTCTCGGCTTCGTCGGCAGAGTCCTGAACCGCGAAGGCGGCGGTCGGTATCTGGTGCTGCGCCATAAACTTTTTGGCAAAGGATTTGCTGCCTTCCAGACGAGCTGCGCCGGAAGAGGGCCCGAAGACGGCCAGTCCAGACTCCCGGAACTGATCGGCGATGCCCGCGACCAGAGGCGCCTCGGGACCAACGATCGTCAGATCGACTTCGCGGGAACGCGCAAACTCGAGGAGTCCGTCCAGATCGTCCGAAGCAATCGAGACAGTCTGCGC
Source organism: Acidobacteriota bacterium (assembly GCA_047514575.1). Taxonomy (GTDB): domain Bacteria; phylum Acidobacteriota; class UBA6911; order RPQK01; family JAJDTT01; genus CAUZIZ01. The sequence goes on from JAKZYH010000728.1 coordinate 737, forward strand.
GACACCAGCGATTCCGGCGTTGCCGGGGGCGGCATAGAGCTCTGTGACCCGAGTGCTCTGGCTCAATTTCCAGGCAAGGGTATGCTCCCTGCCACCGGACCCCACTAGGAGAATTTTCACCTTGCCCTACTTGGTGGGAAACGCTTCTAACTGTCTTTTGACGGGCTGCTCTTCTCCGAGGCCTTCGACCCAGAGTCGGTCTTCGCCGCCTTCTTTTCCTTCTTCTCTGTCTTCTCTGTCTTGTCGGTTTTGTCTGCTTGCTCTCCCGTAGAAGGGTCTACACCTTTTTTGGCGTAGTCGGTGACGTACCAGCCTGACCCTTTGAACTGGATGGCGGGAGCAGATACCAGACGTTCAACATTTCCGCCGCAGCTGGGACACTCTGCCGGCGGGGCGTCGGAGAACTTCTGGAGCACTTCAAAAGTGTGACCGCAAGTCCCGCATGCGTAATCGAAAAGTGGCATTCTGTGGACGCTCCTGAGCAGCAGACAGGTTACGGAATATATGATTGTGGCCTGTCAGATGTCAAGGCATGGCCGTCTGCGCCTTCCCCCTCCAGCCCTGTTTTCCACAGGGCTCTTCGGCGTGCTATCATCCTGCCGGTTGAGATGACCATTTGGGAGTGTCGGTGAGACCCCTTCGCAAGTTGCTGCGCTCGTTTGTCGCTCCGAAGTACGTTCTCAGGAAATCATGCTTGACAGGATCTTCGTCAGAGAACACCTGGAGTCGGTAGAGCAGAGACTCCTGCCCAGGGGTTATCAACTCGACCGCGCAGTCTTTGAGAGTCTCGACCAAAGAGAGCGCTCGACCCGGATCGAGTCCGAAGAGCTGCGAGCCGAGCGCAACCGCACGAGCGACGAGATTTCCGGCCTGCGTAGAGAAGAAAAGGATGCAGCCAAAGAAATCGAGGGAATGAAACAGGTCTCGGCGCGGATCAAGAACTTGGACGAAGATCTCGGAGAAGTGCAGTCGAGCCTGAAGGATTTCCTCTCTAGGATTCCGAATCTGCCCCATGAGTCGGTCCCAGCAGGTGTGGACGAATCTGCGAACACCGTCGTGCGTGAGGTCGGCACCCCTCCCAAATTCGATTTCCCCTGTCGGGATCATGTGGACCTCGGAGCCGACCTGGGGATCCTCGATCTCGATCGGGCCAGCAAGATCACTGGAGCCCGCTTTGCCAACTACTACGGCGCCGGTGCGCTTCTGGAGCGGGCCCTTACCAACTTCATGCTGGATCTGCATACGCAGCAGCACGGCTATCGAGAAGTGATTCCACCTTTCATGGCAAACCGAGCAAGTTTCTTTGGGACTGGGAACCTGCCAAAGTTTGAGGAAGATCTGTTTCGTATTGCGGAAAGAGACTTCTTTCTGATTCCGACGGCCGAGGTTCCCGTTACCAACATCTTTGCCGGAGAGGTACTCCAGGAGGAAAGTCTCCCCATCAGTTTCGTTGCCCATACACCGTGCTTTCGCAGTGAGGCCGGATCGTATGGAAAGGACACTCGAGGTTTGATCCGCCAGCACCAGTTCAACAAGGTCGAGTTGGTCAAATTCTCGACGCCGGAGGAATCATACGAGCAGTTGGAAAAACTGACGCGCGACGCTGAACAGATCCTGAGTCGTCTGGGACTCGCCTATCGGGTGGTAGCTCTCTCCAGCGGCGACATGGGGTTCAGTTCGGCCAAGACCTATGATCTCGAGGTCTGGATTCCTGCTCAGGACACTTATCGCGAGATCTCATCCTGCAGCAATTTCGAGGACTTTCAAGCTCGAAGAGCCAATATTCGATACCGACCGAAATCGGGAAAACCCCAGCTTGCACACACTCTAAACGGATCCGGGCTGGCGGTAGGGAGAACCTGGGTAGCCATTGTCGAGAACTTCCAACAGGCGGATGGCACTGTTTTGATACCAGAGGCTCTCCAGCCCTATATGCATGGCATGACCAGGATCACGGATCAGGGCCGGCTCAATTCATAGCCAGCGTATTCATGATCAAGTTCAATCTGGACAAAGAAGTTTCACTCAGCTTCTACGAGCAGATCAAAGGACAACTGCTTTCGGCGATCTACTGCGGCAAGATCAAAGAGGCAGATCGTCTTCCTTCGATTCGAGAGCTTGCCGAGGATCTCGATGTAAACTACAAGACCATTCGCAGCGTCTATCTGCGGCTGGCCGACGAGAACTACATCGAAGTTGTCAAAGGGAGCGGGGCCTTTCTGCAAAAACGCAGCGGCGAGGACACCTATGAACAAATGCGCCGCAAGGCGATTTTCAGGCTGCTGGGTGAGGTATCGGAAAAGGCCGGTAATCTGGCAATTGCGCCGGAGAAGTTCGTCGTCCTGCTGGAGAGCTATTGCACCGGGACCAACTTGAGAAAGCTCCGTCTGGCGGTAGTAGACCATGAGGAAGAGGCATTCATTTTCTCTCGCGAACTCAAGATGCGGGTGAGAGGTGTCGAGGTATCCTCGGTCTCGCTGGATCAGTTGCAAGACAATGGCGTCGAGGAGACGCTAAGCGGAAGCGACTACCTGCTAACCACCAGCTATCACATGGAGGAAGTTGGCGAGCTGGCTGACCGGTTTCAAAAGCAGCTGGTTGAGATAAAGCCCAGTCATCAGATCTATACTGAGATTCTCGCCGCGGCCCGCCACCAGAAGGTCGCCATCGTGATTCGGGACAAACAGACACTGCATGCGTCCATGGAAATCTTCATGAACATCTACTATCCCTCCACCGAGAAACAGTTCTGGATTGCGCCGATTGACAGCGAGGAGCTGATTACCAAGATCATTGCTGAGGCCGATCTCATTTTCGTTTCCCCGATGTGCTGGGATGAAATGCGGAAACGAACTCCGGCCGAGAAGAATCTCAAGACCTATGAGAATTTCATCTCCGACGAAACCATCGATCAGCTGAAGGAACTGCAGCTGCTGGGATAAGGACGGTCTGATGGTGTCTGAGTATCGTCCAAGCCGTTAAGACCGGCAAGATCCTTAAGTCAGGAGGTTGGCCTCCAGCTCATGGAACTTTCCAGGGAATATATTAGAACCCTCCCCAAGGTTGAGCTACACGTCCACATTGAAGGGTGCATGACGCCACAGCGCTTGCACGACCTGAGCCAAACCTACGATTCGCGCTACAAGTCATTTGCTGCGGAGATCCTGGCCAAACAGGGCTTCCAGTACGAGGATTTCAATGATTTCCTGAATACCTACAAGATCGCCTGTTACCATCTTCGCCAGTCCGAGGACTACCTCGGACTCCTGAACGATCTGGCGGAGGACTATCGTCTCCAGAACGTTCGCTACGCAGAGATCATCTACACTCCTTCCATCCCTTGGAAGTGGGAAAGAAGTGGTGAGGAGATCTTGGAAGCCTTGACCGAGTCCAGCCGTAGGATCGAGGAGCAACAGGGCACGATAATTCGCTGGATTCTGGACTGTGTCCGGCAGTTCGGCCCCGAGGCAGCCTGGAAGACCGCTAGACTGGCGAAGGAGTTTCGGTCTCGCGGAGTCGTCGGTATTGGTCTTGGCGGCGATGAACGCTCGCTGCCCATGAGTGACTATCGGGAAGTTTTTCTGTGGGCGCAGGCCAACCAGCTCTTCGTCCATGTCCACGCGGGGGAAGTAGGGGAACCGGATCAGGTGTGGGACGCCTTGAAGATTCTGGGTGCCAACCGAATCGGACACGGAATTCAGTCGGCTCGCGACCCTCGACTCATGGAATACCTGCGGGAACATGCCATAGGCCTGGACATTTGCCTGACAAGTAACCTCAAGACAAGGGCCTGGGCTCCACTATCTGACCACCCGTTCCACTTGCTTTACCGCCGCGGCGTTCCCACCACACTAAACACCGATGATCCCGGACTCTTCCAGGCCGCTCTCACGGATGAGCTGGTGAAAGCCGTGGAATGCTTTGAGCTGAGTGCCGGCGATCTTCACCGCATCATCCTCCAGGGCGTCAGATCCTCATTCCTACCCCACGATGAAAAGATGTCGTTGATGCGGGAGTTCCAAGACGAGCTCAGTGCCTGAACGGATCGAAGACAGGAATCAACAATATCTCTACCTGACCACAACCGGGCGGCGGACGGGGCAGGAGAGAGAGATCGAGATCTGGTTCACGTTTCACCAGGACCGCTACTACGTCATCTCCTACCTCTTTGAGAAAGGACAGTGGGTGATGAATCTGCGCGAGAGTGCAGACGTTGAGTTCCGCGTAGCCGACCAGCGATTCAAGGGTTCGGCCCGAGTCCTGGATCCGGGAATCGACGAAGAGGCCCTCAGAGCGGTCAAGAGCCTGTCCGATCAGAAATACGGCTGGAGTGACGGACTCGTGGTGGAACTGAATCCGTCAGAGCCGGTGTAGACGATCCAGTCATCGTCCCGTGCTGCAGCTGCCAAACTCCACTTTCAGCCGCAGGGCTGCCTGTGAGAAAATACCAGACTCCGCTTCGATGGAGGAGTGGCCGAGTGGTTTAAGGCGGCGGTCTTGAAAACCGCTGTGCTCGGAAGGGCACCGTGGGTTCGAATCCTACCTCCTCCGATTCCAATTTGAATTGCATCGTAGATGATCGTGTCTCCGATGTCTGGGGCAAAGGTATCAGCCGGCGCATTCATTCTGCTCTTACCTGGACCGCACTCTTCATCGGGTCCAACCGCTCCGCTGCCCAGCGTTCCCAATCAGGATAGTCCGTGAGTTGGTGGCCCTTCGTCCTATGCTCCTGGCGGGCGGTAACCGACCGTCTTCTTTGCCGCTTCATCAATTTCTTCGGGAGTCAGCAGCACCGTGGTCTTGAGAATGACAGCTCCGCTGGAACTTCCAGTGAGGGAAATCGCTGCAGCAGTCACGTTGTCGGGAACGTCCAAAATCACCAGGGCATCCGCATCTCCGAAGACAAAATAGAAGGCTTCCAGCTTACCGCCAAGGGCCTCCGCCATGGTTTGAACTGCGGCCCGACGACTTGACCCTCCTTCTCTTAGGAGCCCTTCCGTGCCTTCAGTTGTGTACGAAGCTTCGAGCAAATACTTGGGCATTGGTCACTTCCTCCGTGATTTCGCTGAGGTTATAGCGAACCCACGGTATCAGATTCTGCCCTATTCGCAACTGCCTTTTCCCATTTCATATCTGTGTTAACAGTAATGGGCTTCTCGCACGGCAGCAGAGCCCAAGATGCCCGCGCAGTATCTGGAGGCGCCGCCGCGCAACACGATCCCTAAGCTGAAACTTTGTTTTCAGATCTGGGGGTAAGAAAGAAGTAAACGGTTGATTTGGTGATGGATGGGTGTATCTGAGACATCTCTTACACCGAAGGTGTTACTGCGCGTAGCCCAGGGTTGCAATGCGAAGCGAGCTACCCTGGGTCCAGATCGCAAAGTGCCCTTACCCCAACGGGGTTATTGCCGACCGGCAACGTGTTGGCAACAACGCCTTCAGCGTAG
>JAKZYH010000729.1:0-3253 GCA_047514575.1 Acidobacteriota bacterium
CCCTTGCGAGTGTTGAGGAGTTTGACTCCGGTAATGACTCCTCCGATAGTGATCTCCTTGCCTAGAACCTCCTCGGTCAGTTCATGAGCGTGAAACTGGCTGAATCGTTCCAGCTCATCGCTGTACTGCTGAAGGGGATGCCCCGTAAGGTAGTAGCCCAGTGTTTCCTTCTCGTGGGCCCAGAGGACGGCGTCGGGCCATTCCTCAGAGCTGCCTGGGTCGACGGAGGTCGTGGAGGATGTGGGGGGGATGGCCTGGAAAAGTCCCTTCTGGCCGCTGATCCGATCACGCTGGGCCCTCTGACCCTGCTCAATGGCCCGATCGAGCCCCTCCATCAGGGATCGGCGAGAGCGACCCATGGAGTCGAAGGTGCCGGCCTTTATGAGCGCCTCTAGGACGCGCCGGTTGACGGTCCTCAGATCGACCTTTTCGCAAAACTCGTCGAGGCCCGAGAATTGACCGGTTTCTGCTCGGCAAGCGAGGATCGCTCCGATGGCCGATTCGCCTACGTTGCGAATGGCCGCAAGCCCAAACTGGATGTCGTGGCCGCGGGCTGAGAAATGGAGGTCTCCGCTGTTGATGTCCGGTGGCAAGACTCGGATGCCCATTTCCCGGCACTCGTTCAGGTATTGGACGATTTTGTCAGTATTCGACGTTTCACTCGTCAGCAGCGCTGCCAGGAACTGGACCGGATGGTGCACCTTCAGATACGCCGTTTGATAGGCGAGGAGAGCGTAAGCGGCAGAATGGCTCTTATTGAAGCCATACCCGGCAAACTGTTCCATCAGTTCGAAGATCTTCGCGGCCTTGCTTCTATCGACGTCTCGCTCCTGCGAGCCTTGCAGGAATTTCTTCTTTTGCGCCTGCATCACGCTCTTTTTCTTCTTTCCCATGGCCCGCCGTAGCAGATCGGCTTCGCCCAACGAAAAACCCGCCAGTTTGCTGGCGATCTGCATCACCTGTTCCTGGTAGACGATGACACCATAGGTCTCTTGGAGGATATCCTCGAGTTGGGGCAGCTCGTATTCGATCTCGACCTTGCCGTGTCTGCGATCGATGAAATCATCGATCATGCCGCCTTGGATGGGACCGGGTCGGTAGAGGGCATTGAGAGCAATCAAGTCTTCGAAGCGACTGGGCTGCAGCCTTCGTAGGATCTCGCGCATCCCCCGGGACTCAAACTGGAAGATGCCCGTCGTCTTTCCATCGCAGAAAAGCTCGAAGGTCTTCTCATCCTCGAGATCGATCTCGGACAGCTCCAGGGCCTCCTGTTGGCCGTCGATTTGAGACAACGTTTGCTCGATCACGGTCAGCGTGGTCAAGGCTAGGAAGTCCATTTTGAGCATTCCCAGCCTCTCCAGGTCGCTCATGCTGTACTGGGTGGTGATTTCCTCCTTGTTGCTCTTGTAAAGGGGGATCAGCTCGATCAAGGGTCGGGGAGAGATGACGACACCCGCCGCATGGGTGGAGGCATGCCGGGCCAGGCCCTCCAATCGCTGCGCTACCTGAATCAGCTGCTCATAGCGTGGATCGCTCTGGGACAGCTCGCGCAGCTCCTTGACGTTTTGCAGGGATTTTTCCAGGGTAGCATCGGGCACTGCGGGCACCAGTCGAGCCATGCGATCGACTTCGCCGTAGGGAATATTCAGGCCACGCCCTACGTCACGAATAGCTCCCCGGGCTGCCATGGTGCCGAAGGTGATGATCTGACTGACGTTGTCCCGTCCATACTTGTCGGTGACGTAGTCGATGACCTCGCTGCGCCGGTGCATGTAGAAATCGATGTCTATATCAGGGGGCGTCACGCGCTCCGGGTTCAAGAATCGCTCGAAGAGCAGGTCATAGTGGAGTGGATCCACATCGGTGATCCCCAGGGCATAGGAAACCAGACTGCCGGCAACCGAACCGCGTCCAGGCCCCACTGGAATCCCCTGCTCCCGAGCATGGCGAATGAAGTCCCACACGATCAGGAAGTAGGCGGAAAAGTTCATCTCCTGGATCATCTCCAGTTCCTGCTCCAGCCTCGGCATATACTCATCGAGGGGATGACGAAGCTTGCCCAGGTCCTCCTTCTTCTTGAGCAGGGGTAACCGACCCTCGAAGCCGTTTCGCACGACCTGCTCGAAATAGGAGTCTGCACTGTATCCGGAGGGGACTTCGAAATCGGGAAAGACTGATTCTCCTTCCTTGAACTTGAAGTCGCAGCATTCGGCTATGTTGAGCGTGTTGGTGAGGGCGTCCGGGATGTGCCCAAACAGGCTGGCCATTTCCTCTTCGGTCTTGAAGAAGAACTGATCGGTTCGATAGGAAAGACGATTCTCATCCTGGACGGTCTTACCGGTCTGAATACAGAGCAGCACATCGTGGGGAAAGGAATCTTCCTGAGACAGGTAGTGGCAGTCATTGCTTGCCACCAAGGGCAGACTCAACTCCCGGGAAAGCTTTAGCATTCCCGCATTTACCTTCTTCTGCTCCTCCAGCCCGTGGTCCTGAACCTCGAGATAGAAGTTGCCTTTCCCGAAGATCTCCGACAGCATGCCCGCCTGTTCGCGAGCTTCTGCATCGCGTTCCTGCATCAGATTCCAGGCGACGCTTCCTTTCAGGCATGCCGAAAGGGCAATGAGACCATCAGAATACTGCTCCAGCAGCTCTCGATCGATCCGGGGACGATAGTAGAAGCCTTCCAGGTAGCCTAGAGAAACCAGCCTCACGAGATTCTGATAGCCCTTTTCGTTCTTGGCCAGGAGCACCAGATGATTGCTCTGGTCAGAGCGCCCCTGCTTGACCTTTCTGCCCTCGCGAGCCACGTACACTTCGCAGCCAATGATGGGTTTCACACCGTGCTTGTATCCGGCGTCGTGAAACTGGACGGCTCCAAATAGATTCCCGTGATCGGTCAGGGCGATGGCTGGCATCCCTAGCTCGGCAGCCCGCTGGACGACGGCATCGATCTTGTTGGCGCCATCGAGGAGGCTGAAGTGGCTGTGAAGGTGCAGGTGCGCAAACTTGGATTGGTTCATGCTCATTCCCATTCGATCGTGCCTGGCGGCTTGGAAGTGATGTCATAGACGACGCGATTGATCCCTCGCACTTCGTTCACGATCCGATTCGAAATTCGGCCTAAGACCTGTTTGGGTAGCGGTACCCAATCGGCGGTCATTCCGTCGACGCTATAGACGGCTCTGACCGCGATCACGTCCTCGTAGGTGCGACTATCTCCCATCACCCCGACGCTCTTGACAGGAAGCAACAC
>JAKZYH010000730.1:0-4524 GCA_047514575.1 Acidobacteriota bacterium
GTGGTGGAGGTGGCAGCGGACGATGGCGCCGTCCTGGGGGTTCTCTGTACTCCAAGATGATCATCAAACAGGATGGGAAAGGCCTGGACCTGCTTCCGGCGGGTGAATCGGCAGACGGACAACCCGAGCTATCCCTTGTTATTGGCACCGGCCCCGAGGACGTTGAAACGCCTAGGGGTCGTCTAACCCAGGAAGCTCGCTGGGAAGATAGCGATTTGGTCATCCATCAACTTCGGGACCGGGAAACCCCACGGGGGACGATGACCATCGAGCAACAGCAGCGCTGGACTCTGTCCGAAGACGGGAAAAAACTGACTCAAGAGATCAAGACCCGCACTCCGATGCGAGACTTCGAACTGTTCCGGGTTTTCGACAAGGAATGAGAACCCCCTCTCAAGAACCGGTCTAGCGATCTGTCTCGAGACAACCATGGTGCTACGAAGTTCCAGCTACGACAAACCATATCGATCCTTCGAGTCGGGATCGAGGAAACGCTTCGCCTACTGCTGCCAGGTGCTCTTACTATCGCTGGGCCTCGCAGCAGCGAACTCCAGCAACGGAGACATCCTGGAACGAACCCGCAAGGCCCTGGCACTTAGAAAGGAGCTGCTGACCCAGTACTCGGTCCAGGTCGAGAATCAGACATTGATCGACGCACCCTTCGGAAAACAGGATCTGGAAAGCTATGAAGTCCACTATCACGGCGATCCGGAAGAGCTCAAAAGAGATGTACTCAGCGCGACGCGCAATGGGGTACCAGTGGATCCCTCGGCAAGCGGGGGAGGTGGAAGGGGCAGACGTTTCGGCAACTTCGCCCCCGAATTACAGACCGACCTGCTCACGTTGGGAGACTTCCTGAGGAAGGCGGAAGTCATCGGCCCCGCGAACCTGGATTCCGGAGAGGCGATCGAACTCAAGGTCAAACCCAAGATATCTGGGATCCACGTAGAGCAGGGACGGCTTTGGGTGGACCCGGAATCGGGGATGCCGTTGAGGGTAGAAATGCGCTTTGGCATAGGATCCTTCATCACCGGCATTGAGCTGAAGCTGGAGTTGGATTGGGACCCTGAGAAGCCGATCACCCTGCCCCTGTATCAAGAGGTCAAAATGAACAGGGACGGTTTCGGGGGAGGTCGCAGGGGAGGATTCGGAGGCGGACAGCGGGGCCGTGCTGGCGGTGGATTTCCTGGTGGCGGCGGCGGATTTCCTGGTGGGGGTGCCGGCCGTAGCTTCCGAATGGAGACTTCGACAACCTGGCGAGACTTTCAGTGGGATCTTGAATTCGAAGGGGACTTCTTCAAGGTGGAAAAGCCCGCCCCCCGAGCCCGAAGACAACGAGCTGGAAATCGAAGGCCGCAGCGCGATGCAGACCCTTTTCAGGAAATCCGGATTCAGAGGCCTGGAGCGCCCACCGATGCCATGGCTTCGGAGACGGGACAGTCGGACGAGGTGATGATACTGGGAGGTTCCAATCGGGGGGAAATGGGACCCGGTATGAGCGAGGGGCGAATCATGGGTCGCCTCCTCGGCAGTCGGGGATTCGGACGTGGAGGCGTTCGGGGAGCCCGCATCGGTTTCTCCCGAGCCAACCGCATCCAGGGGAGCGTCAGCGCCGGATTCTCCTCGTCAGCTCTGGACGCCAAACCCTATTCTCTTGACGGTGGTGAAACCCCCGATCCTGACTATGTCTCCTGGAACAGCGGCCTGTCGCTCGGAGGGCCTCTCCCCGGCTCTGACTCGACCCCAGGAATCTCGTTCACGCGCCGCCGGAGGTCTTTCTTCTTCGTCAACGTCGAGACCAGCTGGGGGCAGCAGCTCCAGAGTCAGTACGCGTCAGTACCCACCGCTTTGGAGCGCCAGGGAGATTTCTCCCAGACAGCCTACCGCTCGGGTCCGCTCTCAGGAACCTCGGTCCAGCTATTCGACCCAACCTCAGGCGAGGCGTTGCCCAATGCCCGCCTCTCCTCGAGTCAGATCAATCCCACTGCTCTAGCGATGCTGGAGTTTCTCCCGTTGCCCAACCGCACGGACCCTTTTCTCAACTTTCTGAACCAGCAGTCACTGGACAATTCTCGGACGAGCGTCAATACACGCTTGATGTATTCTCTCTCGGAGTCCCTGCGGCTGAGTGGTGGCTACAGCCTGAATCGAACCAGAGCGGATAGTTTCAATGTTTTTCCTGATCTAGGAGGGAGCCGCGGTGGACGGGGCCAGAACGTCACCCTAAGCCTCAATCAGACCTTCCGTCCCGGACTGCTGCACAACCCGCGGGTGGTCTGGAATCGAAACCGGAACGAAAACCTCAATCCCTTTGCCAATCAGCGTGACATCAGCGCTGAACTGGGGATCCAGAACACCTCCAAAGATCCCATTGACTACGGACTACCCACCATAGCCTTCACCAACTACAGCTCTTTGAACGACGGAAGCTCCTCCTTCAGCGTGCGGGAATCCAACCAGATCTCCGACTCAGTTCGGTGGACCAAGGCAGGACACTTCTTTCGAGTCGGCGGAGAGCTCAGCTGGAACCGTTGGAATCGTCTGGACAACCCGCTCGGCGCAGGCTCCCAGACCTTCGCGGGCGTAGCCACCAGTCTCTACTCCGGACGCCTTCCCGTCGTAGGAACCGGCTACGACTTTGCCGACTTCCTACTGGGTGCCGCTCAGAGCAGCCGGATCCAATACGGCAATACCGATCACTACCTGCGCAACCGGGAGTTTGCCCTTTTTCTCAACGACAATTGGAGGATCCACTCGCGACTGACCCTACAGTGGGGTGTGAGGTATCAGTTTTTCGAGCCATTGGTTGAGCGCTACAACCGATTGGCCAATCTCGACGTGGCAGCTGGATTCACTGCCGCAGAAACGGTCATCCCGGAAGGTTCAGGGAGTTTTTCTGGAAGCTTCACACGAGCTCTCGTCGAAAACGATCGCAATAATCTGGCTCCTCGGATTGCTCTCGCCTACCGGCTTCGTTCCGGTAAGATGCCTTCGGTTCTGAGGGCTAACTACGGGGTCTTTTATCCTGACGAATCCTATGGCTTTTTCGCCAACGAGCTGATATCCCAGCCTCCCTTTGGGTTTGCCGTGCAGACCACGGTGTCCGGCACGGACTTTCTGGATATCCAATCTGCTTTCACCGAACAGTTCGTGGAGGATGTGGCCAACACCTACGCGGTAGATCCGAATTTCCGGCTTCCGGCAGTGCAGACCTGGAATTTCTCGTGGCAGCAGACACTGCCCCGTAACTTCTTCCTGAGCCTCGGCTACGCCGGATCGAGGGGAACCGGTCTGGAGCTGCTGCGCGCACCTAATCGGTTGAGCGACGGGCAACCCAGAATCATGGATACTGCTCAGTTTCTCTACCTGACACCGGGGGGCTCCTCAGCCTTCCACGGCCTTCAGATTCTGGCGATGCGCCGGATGAGGTCGGGATTCTCTCTGAACGCGCAGTATGAGTTCGGCAAGTCCCTGGACAACGCGTCCACCCTGGCGGGAGGTAACCGCATCGTAGCCCAGAACGACGACGACCTCGACTCCGAATGGGGACGCTCCAGCATTGACCAGAGGCACCGGCTTCGCCTGGGGTCGTTCTGGGAGCTTCCTTTCGGGGACCGACACCGCTGGTTTCGCGACTCCGGCATCTGGAAGACGATCCTGAGTAACTGGTTCACTACCAGCAACTTCAGCGCCAACAGCGGGCGCCCTTTCAGCGCGCGAGTGCTGGGCAACCAAATCAACAACAGTGGCAGCGCGTCCCAGGCCAGCGAGCGAGCAAGCAGCACCGGCCAGGCCATAAGCCTCCCCTCGTCGCAGCGCAGCTCCTTGGAGTGGTTCAACACCGCCGCCTTTCGACTTCCCGACTCGGGGACATTCGGCGACACGGGTCGCAACACGATCGAAGGACCCGGCTCTTGGACGTTGGACTTGAACCTGGCCCGATCCATTCCCCTGAAGAACGAGGGACAGCGTATTCTGATCGTGATGACCTCGTCCAACCTGTTCAACCACGTCAACTTTACCGGGCTGGACACGGTGGTCAACTCCAGAGGATTCGGGCAGGTGACTTCGGTTGGACAGACCCGGCGGATTCAGCTCAGCTTCCGGTTCATGTTTTGAGCAGTCCTACCCTGAATCGAGAACTTCGATGAGCAACCCACCGATGCCTTCCCCCACGGCTGCCCTTAGTACACTAAGCTTCCTCCTCGGCGTTGTGCTTCTGATGGGGGCTCCTACAAAGGCTCAGGAACCTCAGGTAGGGTTCAAGGTGTCCGCCAATCTGATCCTGGTAGACGTCCGCATTGTGGACTCCGATGGCCGTCCCGTGAAGGGTCTGACCCGCGACGATTTCACACTCCTGGAGGAAGGACAGGTCCAGACGATCGATCACTTCCAGGAGATCTCACTTCCCCTGACCTCGTCCCGAGTCGAGGTCGATCGGACCACTCAGCCTCCCCCTTCCCCATCCCCGTCCCCGTCGCTTGCTCCGGAACCCGAGCAGCCGATGGCCCCAGACAAGAGACT
>JAKZYH010000731.1:0-3422 GCA_047514575.1 Acidobacteriota bacterium
CACACCTAGCGCCAAGCAGCAACGCGCCTTTGATCTTCTGGAGACCATTGGAGTGTAGGCAGAGCGCTGCACTCCCTATCGCACCTATCCCTTTGAAATCATGGCACTTTTCTGCCCCCAACACAAAGGAACTTCAGTCTATCGATCCCTCGAGAATCCGATCATCCCGCTGACCGACGGTAGGGGTGAGGTGATTGCTTTGCTTCTGCACGTTGCGCACGCTCCCAATTCCACCGAGCGCATTCAAAACGAGGATCTGAAGATTCTGGTGGAGAGGGTTCAGCTGCAGCTGGAGCTGGTCAACAAAAAGCTGGAATTGTTGACCCGGAATTCCCCGGTCGGCCTCAGGACTCAGCTCCTTTTCCCCTTTAACGTTTCGGCAGGCAATTTGGAGACGGGTCTGGCTATCGATAACACAACCGGTCACTTCGCGGCACTTGGGCAAGGCTCTCGTGTGGAGGGAGGGTGCCAGTTCCAGCTCTATCCCACAAACCAGCCTGGATTACCGATTTCGGTTTCGACGATGCAACTCTCGCGGGCAGGTCTGGGGTCGGGGGCTAACAGCAACGGTGAGATTCCTCCAGGTGGTACCTATAGCGTATTGGTGAGTGAGTTGCTCCGAGCTAGCGGGGTGGATGGCTCCTTTGTCGGTCACTTGTTCGCTCTCTGTGAGTTCCCATCGGCCCAGGGGATCAACTTCATCGCCGACTCTCAGTTCAATACGCAGTCTCAGGGATATCCGGCAATCGTGATCAAGTGAGTGAGTATGCCGGGCCAGGGTGGGACAAGTTAGCGACCAGTAGCTGAGGTCTCCAGGCCGCCGTGCATCGAGCCAAAGGCTCGAAAGTGGAAGACTTCGGCCTGGAGACCGAACCCACGTCCGCCAACCGCAGGAACCAATGAAGTTTCAGGTTAGTGGCCCCCACCGGCCGCGGACCGCCGGATCATTCGAAAAAGAAACTTCGGCCGGCGTGGCGGTGGCTTCCAAGCCGCCGTATTCCTTGCGTCGAGCCTTTGGCTCGAGAAACGGCGGCCTGGAGGCCACCGCCACGGTTTTCAAAAAATTGCTTGGAAAACTCTCTATCCAACTATAAATAAATGGGTTACGACGTTTCTCTGTCGAAAACAGCAAATGAAGTTTCAGGTCAGTGGCCCCCCAGCGGTGCTGCCCCATTCGAGAAAGGAACTTCGGTCGAGGATAGGCGATATCGTGCGTCACTCCGTGGGGAAGAGTTGCCCGACTCTCTTCTCGGAATTTGGGCTCATCTTGGAGACGAGTCGATTGCAGACAAGGCGAGTCGTTCGTGGCTCTGTGGATCGCATCGTTGGGGATGATGGTGGATCATTTGGAATTTGGTGCTTGTGATTTGGAGCTTGTTTGTACCTTGTACCTTGGGATTTTCGAAGTTTCACCTTAATCGATTGCTCTCCAAGACCTCGGCGACTCGATCGGCTACGAGCTGGACTTCAGGTGTCTGGAGCATCCAAACCGTGACCTCTAGTTCCTCTGTTTCCGGGACTACTTCAATCGATGGTTCGCCTTCACCAAGCTCGGCGATTGCCTCTTGCAGGCTGATCGGAATCTGCTCCTGATCCCAGCGGATGCGCAGATGGGGAGTGTGGTTGGCGATTGCGGGGACGTAGCTCTCGGTCTCGACGCCTAAGACCGATTGGAGCCTATCGTCTATTGTCTGGATGCCTTCTTCCCAGAGCTGCCAGTCCTGTTCATGGTCACGCTCGAGATACAATTCCAGCGCCACCAGCAAAGCCAGCATCTCCTCCTTGTTCACCTTCATGCCCCTTCCGATAGTGTCGGAGTTGGGTAGCGTGTTAAGTCGCGCGGCCTCGATCAGATCTCTTCTTCCCATCAGTAGGCCGGTACTCTGCGGACCTTGGATCGCTTTCCCCCCCGAGAACGCGACCAGGTCGAATCCCAGCTTCAGGAAGCGCGAAAGATTCTCGACCGGAGGCACGTCACCCGCGCAGTCGATGAAGGTGGGCAGATCAAGCTCTCGACCCAATCGGGAGAAATCTGCGGCGTCGATCTGTCCCGGCGGATCTGCGGCGTTGAAGAAGAGCAGCATGGCGGACCGCGAGTTTACCGCGGCTCTCAGCTGCTCGGGGGTTTCTACTTCCACGAACGTGGTCCCGCAGTTGCGCACGGCATGGTCGTAATTGAATCGGTGGGATTTCTGAATAATCACCTGATTCGGCATCCCAGAAGTGTCGGGAAGTCGATGAATGCGTCCTTCGCAGCTGCCGGTAAGGCAGGCAGCTGTTCCCAGCGTGAGCGCCGAGGCGGCTCCCGCCGGTACCATCGCTGCCTGGGCACCCACCAGGGAAGCGATCCGCTTTCCTACCGCGTCATGGACCTCGTCCAAGCGAAAGAAGTTCTGGGCTGCTTGCTGCCAGGCCTCGGTGACCTCGGGAGGCATGAGCGATCCCGTCAGCTTGGTGTAGGTTCCGGAAGCGTTGAGAACCGGACGCACCCCCAGTTCTGCAATGTAGTCGCGGGTGGATGAAGGCCGGCTCGAGTTTTCAAGAGCCTGGTGTAGGGACGAAGTCACTGACGGTCCTTCTTCAGCAAGCCATCCATGGCCCTCTTGAAGCTGCTAAAGCTTTGGGCGCCACGAATGGACATTATCACCTGGATCTCATCACTCTTGGGAACCGTATATCCGAGCAGAAATGTCGGCGTGCTGGTAACGCCAGCCCGGCGCGCCACCGCGAGGGACTCTTTGACTTCCGGGGCGAACTTGCCTTCCTTCATACAGCTTTCGAAATGGGACATATCCAACCCCAGTTCTTGAGCTAGGCTCGTAAAGGTCCCCGAGTCGAGTTGGGTACCTTTGGCGAACATGCGATCGTGCATCTCCCAGAATTGGTCTTGGGCCGCTGCACAGTGAGCTGCTTCGGCGGCCTTGAAGGCCTGTTTGTGGATGCTTATGAGAGGCAGGTCACGGGCGACGTACTTGAGCTTGCCGGTCTCTATGTAGTGCTTTTCGATTTGCGGGAACGTCTCACGGACGTGTCTTCCACAGTAGCCTCATTGGTAGTCAGAGAACTCGATCAAGGTCAAGCGCGCCTCCGGCTTGCCCTTGAAGGGTCCGGCGACTTTGACCAACTTGCCTTTAGATGGGTCCTTTTTCTTGGCCTGATTTTGGGCTGCGAGCAGTTTCTTGATCGTGTTCAGATCCTTTCGGATCCTGATTTGCTCCTTTTTCAAAGCCTCGACCTGCTTTTTGAGCTCCTCGACGTCTCCATGCTCGGATTCTTCCTGTGCCACAGCATGGCTGGTTGAAAAGGCCAGGAGTAGTAGGGACGATGCCAGGACCAACCGTAGCGAGCAACGCTTCATAGAACGATTCCTCCTCCTGTGAACATCATAGCTGAAATCTGCAGACCCTCAGACGGTGATGGCT
>JAKZYH010000732.1:0-16211 GCA_047514575.1 Acidobacteriota bacterium
ACGTGTTTTACGCATCTTCGAACTCCTCAAATCGTCGTAAGTCGTTTCAGTTTAGTTGTTTGCACCAATAGACTAGCAAACGACCCTGACAATTTCGGAGCTTGAAAAAGCCCTCTTTCCTCTTCCTTATCAATTACTTACGGATTTCCGGACGGGCACTAGCTAATCTTGCGGAGATCACATCCACCCTGGATGTCCCTTCTTTCACCATCGCCGACGTCAATCTCGTTCTCGAGGACCTGGAACACACTTGCCTTTCCGATCTCGGAATCGACCTCACATCCCCAGCTGGGACAAAGGTCAGTCTGATCAAGGCCTTCATCGACGGCGGAATATCCCGCGGACCCTGCACCGACAACTTTGTCAACACCATCCTCGACGACCAGGCGGCAACCAACCTTTCCGCCGGCGACGCGCCGTTCACGGGCTCTTTCAACATCGATCACGCCTCGGTGAGCCCGAGCCCACTCAGTAAGTTCAATGGCGAGGATGCCGGGGGGATGTGGACGCTCACGATTACGGATAGGCAGGCGGGAGATACGGGTACCTTGAAGGGCTGGAGTCTCGAGATTACTCCCCCCTCCCTGCACTTTGCCCAGTTCGCCGACGGCGGCGGCCTCTCCAGCCAGATCATGGTGTCCAACGCCAACCTGACTCAGCAATTGAATCTGCGGATTCTCCTTAGGGACAACGATGGTCAACCCCTCACTGTGGACCTCAACGGAGTGGACGTTCCGGGGGAGCTGGAAGCCCAGGTTGCGGCCTCCGGTCTGGCCGTCTTCGAAACCGACGGCGTGGGCCCGGTCCAGGTGGGCTCGGTGACGGTGCTGCCCAGCCGGGATGCGGCTGGAGTGATCCTCTTCGCCGGCCCTGGCCTCGGTCTCGCCGGAGTCGGCAGCAGCGAGGAACTCCCGGCGGGTTTTACGACCCCGGTGGAGGTGCGAGCTTCACCCGTCATCAACACGGGGATCGCCGTTCAGAACATCGAACCGAATCCTGTGACACTCACGTTTGAGTTGTTGGACCTGCAGGGCAACGTTGTGGCCACCTCGGACGGCACGGTTGCAGCAACCGGAGCGTCCGTCAGCCCGCTTACCGGCCTGGGCCACTTCGCCCGCTTTGCGAACGAGTTGGTGTGGGTTCCGATGGTGGACTTTTCCAACTTCCGCGGGAC
The DNA here is from genome assembly GCA_047514575.1 of Acidobacteriota bacterium. GTDB lineage: Bacteria > Acidobacteriota > UBA6911 > RPQK01 > JAJDTT01 > CAUZIZ01. The sequence goes on from JAKZYH010000732.1 coordinate 1,175, forward strand.
CCTGAGGGTCTCATCCAACGGGAGAATCGCGGCCACGGCGATCCAGACACGCCCCGGTCAGTTTGCCACGCTTCCCGTGATTCCCAGATAGGCTCCTACGAGGGAACGGGCAACGGCTCTTCCTCGAGGTGCGGAGAGGGAAGTAGTCGGGCGGCAGAGCGTCGAGGAGCTGCGGAAGGGTAGCGCCGGCGACTCGGGCTCGATCCCTGGCTCCAGTACCGGGCTATCTTCACCTCAGCGGACGGAGGCAATTCCTGCGATCTTGACAGACGGCGGCCTGGAGGCCACCGCTAGCGAAGGAGTTTCTGTATGCGAGTAGCAGTGATGGGCGCCGGCGGCATCGGGGGATACTACGGGGGGATGCTGGCACGTGCCGGCGAAGACGTGGTGTTCGTTGCTCGGGGGACACATCTGGAAGCGATGCGGAACCGGGGCTTGACCGTCAAGACAACTCACGTCGGAGAGTTCACCCTTCCGGTCCAAGCCATCAGCGATCCCGGCGAGATCGGTCCGGTGGATCTCGTCCTCTTCTGTGTCAAGGGCTACGATACCGACGCGGCCGCCGCCCTGATAACCCCTCTTGTCGGTCCCCAGACCGTGATCCTGTCCTTGCAGAACGGAGTCGAGAACGAAGAGCGGATCGGTCACTTGGTGGGTCATGATCACGTCATCGGTGGCACGACCCAGGTCGCTTCCAAACTCGAATCGCCTGGAATCATCAATCAAACCTGGGTCGAAATGATGTACATGGGCGAGCTGGATGGGCAACCAAGACCCCGATCGGAGCGATTGCTGGAGACTTTTCAACGGGCCGAGGTCGCAGCCCAGATTCCACCGCATATCGGTGTCGCGATGTGGTGCAAACTGGTAGACGTCGGCGCCTTCGCATCGATTTGCTGCGTGACCCGATTGCCCGCCGGCGAGATGCTTTCCTGTCCCGAGACGTCAGAGCTCTACTACAGCCTGGTGGAAGAAGGCATCGCCGTGGCAAGAGCGACCGGCCTGGACATGCCCGAGGACTTTGTTGGGGAACTACGAGGGATGAATGCAGATCTCGCCCCTACAGTGCGGGCCTCCATGTACTATGACCTGGAGGCAGGTCGACGGTTGGAGCTAGAGGACCTGGCCGGCACGATCGTCCGCGTAGGTAGGCAGCAAGGGGTGCCAACACCTCTCAACTTCGCCATGTACGCGGCACTGAAACCCTACATCAATGGAGGTCGAAGTGCACCTCTCGACACCCAATGATTCCTATCGTACCGTGATGAAGCGAATCGATGACATACGCTTTCATAGGCTATTCGCAGCCTTGTTCTTGTTGCTTGAACTAACATTCGTCTCGTCCTTTCTGACTGCTGAGGAAGACTTCCCGATCGGGCTGGCCCAGGGAGTGATGGTCGGCGAAGTGAGGACAGATAGCGCCATTCTCCAATCTCGCCTGACCTCAACCAGTACCCTGGTCGATCGCCGCTGGTCCGGGATTATTGGAGTCGAAGGCGTCGCCCGATTCGAGCTCTCCATCCAGCCCGACTTCCGCGACTCGATTCAAACCGAGTGGCTCACGTCTTTGCCAGAGAACGACTACATCGTCAAACTCAGGGTGGCGGACCTTCGGCCAGATACCCGCTATCACTATCGGCTCTCCTATGGACCCAAGCAGGATCAGCTGCGCCAATCAATGCCGGGATCCTTCAGGACGCTGGCGGGAAGAAACGGCACGAGCCCCTTCAGTATCGCGGTCGTCACTGGAATGAATTACACTGCCTTCCACCACACCGGCAACAGCCACATGCTCCCCTACCGCGGACCCGACAAGGAACTCGGTTATCCGGCACTCGCATCGATCCTGGCACTGAAACCCGACTTCTTCGTGGGAACGGGTGACAATGTCTACTATGATTTTCCCGGAGGCGGTTTTGGTCACCTGCAGCGGGGAAGAGCCGAGACTCAACATCAGATGCGAATGAAGCACCAGGAGCAGTATTCTCAGCCCAGGTTCCTTGATCTTTTTCGCGGAGTGGCTACCTACTGGATGAAAGATGATCACGATCATCGCTTCAACGACTCCGACCCGGTCAACCCCACCCTGCTCTATGAGCGGTTCGAGGCCGAGACCTATGCCAAGACCAATCTGTACCCGGGGCTCTCGGGATCGGGGTCGGCTCCCTCTCATGAGCTCGGACTTCGAATCTTTCGCGAGCAGCTGCCCGTAGTCAACCCCAGGGATCCGGAAGCGGTGACCTACCGTACACTTCGTGTGTCCAGGGGTTTACAGATGTGGATCGTCGAAGGCCGGGATTACCGGAGTCCCAATGACATGCCTGACGGACCCGAAAAAACAATCTGGGGAACGAAACAGAGAAACTGGCTGAAGCGGACGCTCCTGGAAAGTGACGCGCCCTTCAAGCTCCTGATTTCGGCGACACCGATGGTGGGCCCCGACAGTACTGCCAAGAGAGACAATCACGTCAACCCCAGAGGCTTCCGCCACGAAGGGGATGAGTTCTTCGAGTGGCTGAAAGACAGCGGTTTCTCAACTGAACGATTCTTTATAGTCTGCGGAGACAGACACTGGCAGTATCGTGCCATCCACCCTTCGGGCTTCCAGGAATTCTCCTGTGGGGCCCTGGTAGATGCCAATTCGACCCGCGGCCATTTCCCCGGCGAGCCCCGGTCATCGGATCCGGAAGGCAAGGTGCGACAACCGTTCCACGACGAGAAGCCCAGCGGCGGATTCCTGCTGGTCAAAGTGAGTGAACCGCAAGACGGACGAACTCAGATGAAGTTCGTCTTGTACGATGAGATCGGACGGGTCGTGTATGAGTATACGGCGGAGGACTAGTTTGACCACACCAACGTAGCCAGCTCAGGCTGCGGTCAGATCGGTTCTCGAGAAGTCCGCCCCTGTGAAAAGTAGGGGCTTTCCCGCAAGACTGGCGATTGCGTAGCTCATGCAGTCGCCAAAGTTGAGGGCCGCGGGATGCCGTCCCTTGCCGTAGCGGTCATAGGCGCGAACGGCCTCACGCCAGTGGGGCTCACCGAATGAGACAGGCACCAGCTCCAGTTCCAGCATCAGACGACCTAAAAGCGTCCGGCTGTCAAGTTTGAGTCGGGAGGAAAGAACGATGGCGGCTTCGGCTAGCGAGGGTGTCCCCATTCCGGCCGTTGTTGAAGCCTGAATCTTCGCGATTAGAACCTCGAACCCTGGCTCCTTTAGAACAATGGCCACAATCGCCGAAGTGTCTACGATCATACGCCCTCCGGACCGTATCCCAGAAGGGCATCATGTTCCGTCGGCGGGATTCCCTTCCCCAGCAATTCCGGAGGCACATGTGGCCACACTTCACGTTCGAGGAATTCGAGAACTTCGGATTCTCGGTTACGGGGCACCACCTGAAAGGAGAGCCGTTCCTTCCGCTCTTCCAGAGCCTTCCGGATCGCCTCCGTCTTGTTTTCGCCAGTCAGGGCTGCAACTTCATTAGCCAGATTCTCCACCTGCTGATTCTTGATGTTCAGAGCCACGCGACCAGGCCTCCTTCGTGTGAGCGATGGTAGTATTCTACCAAATATACACCATGGTGTATATTTTCGAAAAGAATTGGGTCCCCCTCAGAACGTAGCGGCTTGGTAGCCGGAGGCTCGGTTCAATCCAGCAAACGCCGAGTGAACCACTCGACGGTGCGGCGGTTCGAATCCAGGATGTGAGGCTTTTCCTGGATGCTGTGTGGCTCCCTTGGATAGACCACCAGCTCTGTCTCCACGCCTAGATCCTTCAGGGCTCGGTAGAAGAAATAACCCTGCTCGACGGGAACGTCCAGATCCTCTTCACCGTGCAGGATCAAGGTGGGTGTGACCACGTTCTTCACATGGGTGATGGGCGAACGGGGGCGAAAGATTCCGTCTGGGTCCCAGGGATCGGCACCCGCGTAATGAATCGTGTCCCAGTCGCACAGGTAGGATCGGCCGTGAAAGCTCCGCCAGTCAGAGATCCCGGCAAACATCACGGCTGCCTTGAATCGATCGGTCTGGGTCACGGCCCAGGCAGTCATGTACCCACCATAGCTACCACCTGTAATCCCAAGCCGCCCTGGATCGGCAACTCCGCGATCGATCAGCGCATCGATACCCTTCTGGATGTCTTCCCAGTCCTTGCCTCCCATATCGCCGATGTTGCTCTCGGCGAACGCCAGTCCTCGGCCGGTGCTGCCTCTTGGATTGGGCAGAAAGACGGCAATACCTTGGACAGCCAGCTGCTGAAACCAGCGACTGTCGACGTAATACTGAAAGCCGTAGGTGAAGGTAGGTCCCCCGTGAACGTTGGTGACAAGAGGACAGGGAACTTTGGCGTCAGCTTCGGGCGGGAGTACAAGGAATCCTTGCATCTCCCATCCGTCTGCGCCCTTCCAGCGAATCGATTCGACCGATCCCAATTCCAACTCAGCGGCCGACTTGTTGAAGTCCGTCAGCTGGCTCCATTCCACCTCATCCCCGAGATGCCTCCCCAGCCACACCTGTCTGGATTGTCGGCTATCCTCGCGCACGACGGCAACCGAGCCGGAGGAATCCCGACTGAAGCGGGGCCAGTTGGGCTCTGTCAGCATAGCTGAGCCACGCCAGAGCCGATGCTGAGCGCCCGAGTCCAAGCGAACCGTTGAGAGCGCCATCTCACCCCACTCGTGAGAAGCCGCGATCAGTCCCTCGCTGTCTTCGAGCCACTCCAACCAGGTGAAGCTGGCTTCCCGATCGGAGGCCAGCTCATGGGGGGTGCTGCTATCCGGAGAAACGACGAATATGCCGCCTCCGACAACTCCCCGGTCGCTCCAGTTCGATGAGAGAAACGCGATCAGCTTGCCATCCGGGGACCAGGCTGGACTGGAGACCTGGCGCGGTCCCGCATAGAGGACGACGGTCTCTGCTTGAGACTCTTGGAATGTGATCAGACGGCAAGTGTACCAGGACTGCTCGAAAGGCAGGGAAGAACAGACAGCAGCGAACTGCTTACCCGAAGGTGCTGGGGCAAACTCCCAGATCTGGAGACCTTGAGGGGATAGGCAGGCGGTTTCTCCAGATCCGACGTTCATCCGGTAGAGACGTGTGTACTTGGGATTCCGTTCGAACTCGATCGCGTCGTCCCTTTCTTCTCGACGACGCCTGTCCTCATCGGTTTCGGGATCTGTCATCAGGAAGAATAGAGCCTGGCCGTCGGAGGACCACTCCAGAGACTTCAAAGACCGGGTCGTCGAAATAGTGCCTTCGACACGGCCAAGCCGGCGGGCCTCCCCTCCCTGCCTGGGGAGAAGGTGAAGCTGATACAAGCCATCCTTCTCCCGGTCTGACAAGAATGCAAGCCACTGTCCATCGGGTGACCAACGGGGAGCCGTGTCTGAGCGAGGACCCGAGGTGAGGGCCCTGGCGTCTCCGCCCTCCGCAGAAACCATCCAAATACTTGCCTTGGGAAGCTTGCCGTCGCTAACATACGAGTCACCCACGACGAAGGCGATGACCTTCCCATCAGGGGACACCTGAGCATCACTCAGCTGGCGGAAACCGCAGATGTCATCGATGGTCGGGCGGCGTTTATTGGACATTTGAGGCAATCAGCACTTGGAGCGAACATCCACTCAAGGAGCAGGAAGCATACGACACGCCCCGAGGGCCGTCAACGAGGATAGTCCATCCGATCAGAGGGCGCTTCCCTCCCGCTTCTCCCCCGAGGCAATTTCAAAATTGATTCCCTGATGAGGTAATTCGGCATCGCCCCGGATGTAAAGGTTGTGGCACACTGACAGCCACGGTTGGAATCTACAGTACGCTGTTTCAAACATATAGCTGCCTTGGAAGCGTTTATGTACCGATTGTCTGTACTGACGATGCACTTTCATGAGCCACGCTGCCCGCAGTGGTTGGCAGATGGTCTTGATTGGCTCAAGCGACACCGCAAAGTCCTACCCTTGACCAAAGCGCTGGCTTGTCTCGATGGGCGCGGCAGGCTACCCAGAGGAGCCCTGTCGATTGTTGTTGACGACGCCGTGGATACGTTCGGTAAGACCGGTTGGCCCCTCTTCGAGCAGCTTCAACTCCCCATTACCGTTGCAGTGATCCCCGGACTTGTTCCGGCGGACTCTCGGGAACACCAGATTGCGCGACTGATGCGGGTAGGGGGCCACGAGTATTCCTTGCCGCGACCGGAAATGCTGGGGCGTGCCGTGACTTGGCTTCAGGCCGGTTATCCAGAGCACAGGATCAAGGGTGAGGATTTCGATGAGTTGTTTCAGGTGGCCAATCGACTACCGGAAGAGGCGTTACTCGGTCTGATTGAACATCTCCGTTGCGATAGGGCCACAAGTCACGGGTTTATGAGTTGGGATGAGCTTCGCCGCCTTCGGGACTCGGGGCTCGTCGGTTTTGCCGCGCACAGCATGTCGCACCCGGTAATGTCGGTGGTGACCGGTGGATGGCTCCAGTGGGAATTACAGCGGCCGATTGAACTGATCCAGGAAAGACTCGACGTGCAAGTGGATACATTTGTATATCCGTATGGTCAACCGGGGATGACCCAAGCGGCCTTCACCGAAGTCTTGAAAGCCAGTGGATATCGGAATGCTCTGCTTAACTCCGCCGGCACTATCGGTGTCACAACGGACCGCTATCATTTGCCAAGATGCGACGGGGAAGATAGATCGTCGTTTTTTGTCAAGGCTACACCCATCGCAGCAGCCTGGCTCTACGATCTCCCCCGCACCAAAGCGCTTGCCTGGCTGAGGCGGGGAGGATCTTTCGTGAAGCGCGGTCTGCGAGGCACACCACGACGATCCAGGTTGATGTTTGAGAAGCTATGGGTAAGGGCAACATACAGCGGTGTGAAATTCTCTTGCCCTTGTTGCGAAGGTAATTTCCGACGTCTCAAACCGTTTTGCGGAACGTTTTCCATCAAAGGCGAAATGGTCAACTGCTACACGCCTAACGCGATCTGCCCTCGATGTCGAAGCCAAATGAGGAATCGCTTCCTGCTCACGTTTCTCAGGCATCACACTTCTCTGCTGAAGTCGACCGAGAAGCAAAAAGTCTTGCATTTCGCACCTGAAGCGAAGGTTGCGTCATGGCTCCGGGATCGGTCGAACATCGACTGCGGCTTCGGCTTGATCTCATTCCCCTTCTTAAGCTCCAACCCGCCGTTTTCAGCTTCGTCAAACCAAGGCGCATGTGATAGGAAACCATAACCGGAAGCTCTTTCCAGTGTTCTTGAATTGTTTCTGATATCGTTCGCCGGAAGGAATCCAAGTATGACTAAATCAGGATTGAACTGCTTTACTCTCTTGGAATAGATGATTAATTCGTGGACTGTACCGACTGACGATATACCGAAATTTAAAACCTCGATCTTTTCCCCAAGGTATTTGGCGATCAGATCGCTCATCCTCGAGCCCAAGCCAACATGTACTCCATTCATAAACGAGTCGCCTAATACGGCGATCCGATAGATTTCCTTGTTCTTCACCAAATTCCTTTCGTAATCATACATTCCGAAGGAATTTATGTGGGGGCGGCTTCCCTCAGGATCGTCCATCCAGGGTCCGAGTTCCGGATCGACTTTGTAGGAAAAAAAGCTGGGACTCTCACGTTGAACCGTGGATGCATAATAGATTCTCAAGCAAACTTCAAGAGAGAGAAATAGAATAATTGTCGTTCCGGTTAACAAGCCTAACTTGAGAAGAGGATTGTTACGGTTCATGGGCATATTATTCTGGTTAAGCATCGAAGCAACAAGCACATTATCCAATGCGTTCATGTCCTTCCCCATGGCTGCGACAGCATCCCGATTCTTATGGGCGGTGGACTAGGCGTTTGATGAGATGGCGGGGATACCTTGGAGGACGGAAAGGTGGGTAATGGGATTACTAGGCGATGAGCATCCGGGAAACGGAACGGCGTCGCTAAACCGCTAAGAACTTCCGTGCCGTAGAGTTCTCGCTCCCGTACTTCAGATCGAGTGCTTCGTGTTACAGCCCAACGCGGCGGGCCTATGCCAACTCATGCCAGTGAGATGGGACCAGACCACGCGTGTCGAATCCGTCTGCCCTGATCCATTTCTTTGGTGCAATTACTGCTTTCTGGCCATCGTCGTGCAACCAAGCCGCCCACCAGCTAAACGTGCTGTTGGCGATGATGTGGTGTTTGCATTGGCTCATAAGCCAAAAATCTTCGTGCTCGTGGTCCCCACTTCTGCTGCTTACGTAGGTTGTCGGAGAGTCCAGTACCAGGTTTCGTCGCACCCAGTCCACTTCATCTGAAAAAACGAAGAAATGAGGGTATGCCGTGAGCTGAGAGATCGTGGCGACGGCTCGAGTGTAATAGGCTTTGCTACAGAGACCGTGGGTTTGGTATGTCTCGGCACTAGACGCGTAGTCCCCGCGGCGCACATGCAGGCTGACTGAATCGGTTGACCGAATACGGCGCAGGAAATCTCGACTGGATGGTGTCAGTGGACGTTTAAGCGAAAGCTCCTGACGAAGCTGTTTCCGAATCGAGCAGAAATAACGTTGGTTCTGCCAATAGCCAACTAAATACACGTTCCGCGGCAGCCTCCCTAGATTGGGATCGTAAACAAACTCCTGCTTCTCGTGGACGGTCCTGCGGCGGAAGTAGGGCTTCCCGTGCTGCAAAAGAGTGAGCAACGACCGACGCCATCGAGGCGGCCCTGCCCCGATTACCCTGTTCAAATCTTGCGCTGTGGCCACATCGGCCGAGATGTTAAGGTGATACAGCGAGTAGTGACGCAGAGAACTCTTCTGTAGGGCTCGGATATCCAGCTTTAGGTCCGTCCCGAGTCGGAGTGCGACCGCCCGACCCATTGAGTACTGAAAGAGCTGGTTTCCCAATCCGCCCAGTAATTGCACGATGACCATCCTGCCTTAGTGACGACCTCCTTTGCACAACAATCCCCATGAGCCCATCAGGAACCTCGTACTATCTTCCTGCGTTCTTGATCCCGAAAAACTTGCTCATTGCTAATGCGTGCAAATTGTATCAGAGTTACATCACGGAGGTATTCTGGCAATCGCTGTCACATTTAAGTATCCCATCCTACTCGGCCCTGATACTGCGTTTCGCTGTAAACTTGTGGCTCGGCCGGACTCCCGGAGGTCTGCAAGGTTAAGAGATGCATTCGAACTGGCTTTCTATCCTCCGTTGCCCCATAGAGGGGACACCACTGCAACTCGAAGTCAAGGAGCAGGCCTCAGATGACGATGTCCTAAGCGAAACCCTGGTCAGCTCCAGTGGACACCGGTATCCCATCCGGGGTGGCATCCCAAGATTCTTGGGCGAGGGCCACTACGCGGAAAGCTTCGCTTTCGAGTGGACGCGGTGGCCAAGAGTGCAGTTTGAATCTGAGAACGTTGGGCGGCCTATGGCGGGGCACACCTCTGCCATGTGGAAGAGTGCCACCGGGAACCCAAATGTTCATGGACAAGTCATCGCAGAGTATGGCTGCGGTCCGGGTCGATTTCTGGACGTGGTGCGGAAGGAGGGAGGACGGGCTGTAGGAGTCGAGCTCACTGCGGCTGTGGATGTGGCAAGGAGGAATCTGGGAACAGATCCCGACCTCCTACTGGTGCAAGCGGATATTCTAGCTCCACCCTTCGCCAACGGCGTTTTCGATGGCGCATACAGTATCGGCGTGTTGCATCACACTCCCGATCCGTCTTCCAGACTGGAGGCGCTCGCTCGCTCCGTGAAATCGGGTGGCTGGGTGGCCTGCTGCGTCTATCCGAAGTCGGGATTCTATGATTGGCCTTCTGTTGAGAGGATTCGCCGGCTTCACAATCGCATCAAGCCGGTCCTTGGGTATGGTCCGGCGCTGCTGTACTGTTACCTGGCTGCGTATCTATTCACGCCGCTTATCGGATCGGCAAGAAGGCTTCCTTACATCGGCCGCTACGCGACAGGACTGTCGAGAAACTGGTTACCCACTCTCCCATTGCCAGACCTACGCTGGCGCGCCCTCGATATTTTCGACGCCATCACTCCGTCCGTCGCGACGACACATGACGGCGCGGAGGTAACCAGATGGATGCAGCAGGGAAATTGCAGTGACATCCGTACTACCGAATGGTGCGACACCTCCCAAATTGGTATCCGGGATTAGACTAGACTAAGACTAGGCCCAGTCGGTTTCTTTTACACCATGGTCGAACTCAGATGGCCTAACTTCGCGAACTCTGCCGAGGCCATGATGCCTGAAGAATCGCTGCATTCTCTTGATGGGAACTCAGGATAGGAGCCGATCAGATGTGTGGCATCGTTGGAAAATTGAACTTCAACCTGGAGCCCATCCCCGAAACTCTGCTGAGGCGCATGTGTGCCGTTAGCCTTCACCGGGGTCCCGATGATGAAGGCATCTACCGAGACGATGGGATCGGCCTGGGTCATCGTCGGTTGAGCATTATTGATGTGGCTGGTGGCCATCAGCCTATGAGCAATGAGGACGGAACTGTCTGGGTCGTCTTCAATGGCGAGATCTACAACTTCCAAGAGCTCAGAGCTGAGCTGAAACGGAAGGGACATTTCCTACGCACCCAGTCCGATACCGAAGTGATCGTTCATCTGTACGAGGAGTACGGGACTGCCTGTTTGAACCAGTTGAATGGAATGTTTGCCTTCGCAATCTGGGATCAGCGTCGACAGCGCCTCATTCTCGCCCGAGACCGCTTGGGGCAGAAACCGCTGCACTACAGCCTGAAACAGGACACACTGACTTTCGCTTCGGAGATTCAACCGATCTTGGAAGACTCAGATGTCGCACGTCAACTCAATCTTGTCGCACTGGATCAATATCTGAGCCTCTTGTATGTTCCGACGCCGCTGACCATGCTGGAAGGTGTCATGAAATTACCTCCGGCCCACTATTTACTCTGCGAGGGAGGTCAGGTCCGGATCGAACGCTACTGGCAGCTGGACTTCGACCGCAAATTAGCCCTACCCGAGGCCGAGCTTCAAGAACGCTTGCTAGCTCTCTTGGACGATGCGACTCGCCTTCGCTTGATCAGCGAAGTGCCCTTGGGCGCTTTTCTCAGTGGGGGCCTGGACTCGAGTCTGGTCGTGGCCCTGATGAATCGGCATGCTAGCCAGCGAGTGAAGACCTTCTCGGTCGGCTTTGAAACCCAGCAGGAGAGCTGGCTCGATGAATTGCCTTACGCTCGTCTGGTCGCCCAGCATCTCGATACGGATCACACCGAGCTAATCTGCCGTCCCGAACTGGCTGAGGTGCTCCCTGACCTGGTGTGGCACTATGGAGAACCCTTCGGCGACAACTCATCCGTCCCAACCTACTATCTTTGCAAGGCGACTCGCTCTGCGGTGACGGTTGCCCTGAGTGGCGACGGAGGAGATGAGCTCTTTGCCGGCTATGCTTGGCACCAAACCCACCAGCGGCCTGCCGTAAGTCGGACTCTGCGTCGGTTGGCACTCACTGCCCGGAAGAATCTGAAGGCACCACGACCTCCGCTGGGAACTATCTGCGGAGGTCTACTTGCAGAATTGCAGTCGGGGCTCGATCCCATCCACAGATACGCGTCCAAGATTAGATATTTCAACCGGCTACAGAAGAGTCGTCTTTACACGAACGAGATCAAATCTCAACTGGGTCGACTTCACGGCTTGGAGCCCCTTTATCAGCTGGCTGCAAGCAATCACTATCGAGATCCGCTGGATCGAATCCTGGCTACCGACACCCAGCTCTATTTGCCGGATGATATTTTGGTCAAAGTAGATATTGCCAGCATGGCGAGCTCGTTGGAGGTCCGGTCGCCGTTTCTCGATTATCGTGTGGTTGAGTTCGCGGCCTCACTACCTTCCAGTCTCAAGCTGCAGGACGGGATCAGTAAACGGATCCTCAAACGTGCCGCTCGCGATCTTCTCCCGGCGGCCATCCTGGATCGTCCGAAATGGGGCTTTGGTCTTCCTGTGCATGACTGGATGCGCCAGGACTTGGGAAAGCTATCCTCCGAGGTGCTGTTGGATCGGTCCGCACGATCGCGAGAGCTCTTCAGCCAGGACTACATCCAGTGCATGTTGGCGTCACATGAGAGTGGGCAGCAAAACCTAGGTCACCAGCTGTGGCTGCTGCTGAATTTCGAACTGTGGTCGCGCACCTTTCTTGATGGTGCAAACGGTCGCGTAACATTGTAACCGTGAGAAAGAAGGTGAAGTCACCAAAGATCAGTGTCCTCATGCCGGTCTACGATGGCCAAAGCTATCTTCGGGAGGCGGTCGAGAGTATTCTCAACCAGACCTTCACGGACTTCGAGCTGATCTTGATCGATGATGGTTCGACGGACAGCACAGGGGAGATGCTGGGTGAGTACGCCACTCGAGACGCCAGGATCCTACTGACCCGAAACCAGAAGAACATTGGACTGACGAGATCGCTCAATCAAGGAATAGCAATCTCGAGGGGCGAGTACATTGCCCGCATGGACGCCGATGATGTGAGCCGGACCGACCGTCTGAGCCGGCAGCTTCAATTCCTAGAAGTGCACCCAGAGGTGGGGGTACTAGGATGCGGTTTTCAACTGATGGACGATTCAGGCAAAGTCCCTCCGAAGATTGGAAAGGTCCCTACTGAACATGCCGTGATCAAGTGGCACCTTTGCTTTGAAAATCCAATCGTCCATCCCACCGTGATGATGAGGCGAGATGTCGTGAAGCGAGCAGGCGGCTACGATGAAGAAATGGTCACTTCGCAGGATTACGACCTGTGGCAGCGTCTCAGTGGGGTGACCCAATTGTCTAACTTGCCAGATGGACTTCTGTGCCTGCGAAAACATGAGCGGAATGTGAGCGCGTGTCACCCCGAGAGCCAATTCCGAACCGGAGTCGAGATCAGCCAGCGGATGATGTCGGAGACGCTGGGTCACGAGGTTCCCATGGGGCAGGTCCGACTTGTTTGGCGCAGAGAATATGATTCATTCAAAGACTCTCAAGAGATCGCCAGGCTAATCTGCGAGCTCTGCCGTGCGAGCATCGCAGACTCGGGCCGCTCAAAGGAGGATCAGCGAGCAATCCGCCAGAATGCAGTGAGACGGCTGCTGCGCCTGTTCCGGCCCAGGACCTATGGTTTACAGGCCTGGATCATGTTAGGCTGGGCCTGTCGCCTGGCTCCTCTTCTCAGCAGCAGATCTGTGGCTAGAATGGTTCATCAGCGGCTGCACCGCTGAATGAGCGTCCCATAATGAGCGAAGACACACGCAGGTGAGGGTGAGCAGCGCTAGGGATAAAGGCTACAGAAAATCCTAAGGGCAGTCAGGAAATAGCTTTTCATCACGTGACACCTGAGAGCTTCGTTTCGTGTCTAAGGAACCCCTTCATATCCTCCAGGTGAACACTTCCGACATCGGCGGCGGCGCCGAGAAAGTGAGCTGGGACCTCTGCCGAGCCTTTGGTGAGCGTGGCCTCGATTCTTGGTTGGCTGTAGGTTTCAAGCGTTCTGGTGACTCCAATGTCGTGGAGATACCTCGACCCCGATCCACTTGGGCAGGTCTTAACCGAACGCTGTCGGAGCGGCTTGCGCCTCTGCAGGGCCGGCTCCGCGGTATTGGCGGTTTGCGCTACCTGTTACGGATCCTGGGCGGTGGCTGGCCGGCGCTAGAAGGGGAATTGGGACGAGAACGATTCAACTTTCCCGGCAGCCACAGGTTGTTGCAGCTGCTACCTCGAAGACCAAGCATCGTCCACTGTCACAATCTGCATGGTGACTACTTCGATCTGCGTATCCTTCCCTCGCTGAGCCGACAGGTCCCGATTGTCTTGACCCTGCATGATGCTTGGCTCCTTACTGGTCATTGCGCCCATTCCTTCGATTGCGAGCGCTGGAAGATTGGATGCGGAGTATGTCCGGATCTGACGATTCCTCCTGCGATAAAGCGCGATAGGACCGCATTCAACTTGCGACGCAAACGAGACATCTATGTCCAGAGCCGCGTTTACTTGGCCACACCTTCAAAGTGGCTCATGGAGAAGGTGAGTGAGTCTATGCTCGAGCGTGCCGTGGAGGATCGGCGGATAATTCCGAACGGGGTGGCTCTATCCGTCTTCCAACCGGCGGACAGGCGACAAGCGCGGACAGACCTGGGACTACCGCAAGATGCCAAGTTGCTTCTTTCTACAGGCAATGGCATTCGCACGAATATCTGGAAGGATTATCGGACCCTCCAGGGCACAATTGCTCGGATCACCGACCGCCTACCTAATCAAAGAATCCTGTTCATTGCCGTGGGTGACGATGCGGCATCAGTTCGGACTGATCGGCTCGAAGTGCGTTTTGTGCCCTATCAAAGGGATCCCCAGATCGTGGCCCGTTACTATCAGGCCGCAGATGTTTATTTACATGCCGCCCGTGCTGAAAACTTTCCGATCTCTGTTCTCGAGGCTTTGGCTTGCGGTACACCGGTTGTGGCGACGGCGGTGGGTGGAATTCCCGAGCAGGTCAAAGCGTTGCGGCCTGCCGATTATGGTCTGCACCAGTCCTTGGATACTTACAGCCTCGACGAGGTCACGGGCATACTCGTGCCAGTAGGGAATGTGGAGGCGATGACTGCAGCTACTATGGTGCTGTTGACGGATGACTCCTTGCGCCTCAAATTGGGTCAGAATGCAGCGCGGGATGCTCGCTTGAGGTTTGGCCTGAACCGCCAGGTGGAGGCGTACCTCGCATGGTATCAGGAGATTATCGAGCACCGAACTGTGGAGAATGGAGCTACCACTGGCCCTTGACTACCCTCAATGGAATAGTCTTGTAAGGTAAGTTGACCTCAGCGGGGCCGTGTGCTGACTGCGATCTGGCGTTACGATTTTCACCGATAGGAAACAACTGAAATGAACGCGCAAGGGCATTCACCATTATACAACCAAAACAACTCGATGCTGTTCTATGAGGATCGATCACTGCTGTCCGGTCTATTTTTCGAGGTATAGCTGAAAGCCTTATGTAACGGGGCTTTGGGGCGATGGTGAAAGAAGGGGGTTGTTTTGGGCCCTG
>JAKZYH010000733.1:0-13499 GCA_047514575.1 Acidobacteriota bacterium
CCTTTCCAGTCTCTCGGAGCGCGACCGAGCCCTGCTGCGGCGCGACGGTGTTGGACTGGTCTTTCAGTTCTTCTACCTGCTCTCCCACCTTTCGGTCGCTGAAAACGTCGGCCTTCCCGAGCTGGTATCTGGTGGCCGACCCTCTCAGTTCCTCCCGAGAGTGAAAGCCCTCCTCGCCCGAGTGGACCTGGCCGATCGAGCCGATGATCCCATTCATCAACTCAGCGGAGGAGAGATGCAGCGCGTCGCTATCTGCCGGGCACTCTTGCGCCGGCCGCGGCTCCTCCTGGCGGACGAGCCCACCGGCAACCTCGACGATGACAACAGCCAGCAGGTCCTACAGCTGATGCTCTCCTTGGCAGAGGAGGAAGGCAGTAGCCTGATTTACGCTACTCACAGCCGAGAGCTCGCCAGCCTGGCGGACCAGCGTTGGCGGCTCCACAGCGGCATCATGGAGCAGGTTTGAAGCGCTACTTCTTTCTTTCCCTTCGTGCCCAGATTCGGGCCGGGCGCGCCCTCTACTCTCTCACTATTCTTGGGGTTGCGCTCGGCGTGGCTTCGGTTGTCTGTATCCAGATCATCAACCGAAATTCTCTGGCGGCTTTCAGGGGGAGTATTGAAGCGGTCAGTGGGGAGGCCGACTTTACCATCCTGAGTCGAACTCCGACCCTTTCTGAGACGCTCTATCCAAAGGTTCTGGGAACAGCAGGAGTGGCCGCAGCCTGGCCTCTTTGTCGTCTCGATGTAGCACTCGCCGACTCCGCCGGTATGTTTCTGGAGGTTCTGGGAATCGATTTCTTCGCTCCTGTGCGGATGCCTTGGGAAGGAGAGCGAGGCGAGGACTGGAGCATTCTGCATCAGTCGGGATGGGCGGCCGTCACGCCCCAACTGGCGAAGGAGATGGGTTGGATTGTTGGGGACCGATTCCAGGTCTCAATCGGTTCTCGCAGCGTGGAGCTGACGGTGGGCGCTCTGGTCGATTTTCGCCGATTGACCCCTTTTGCAAGCAGAAAACTCGTCGTGATGGATATCTCCCAGGTGCAGGGTCTACTCGGGAGTTCGGGCGAGATTGATCAGATCGACGTCAGGTTGAGCCCGGCTGCAAACTTTGCAGAGGTTGTCGCCGATCTTGAGCTTCGACTGGGTTCTTCTGTTCGAATCTTGACGCCCGAACAGCGTGAGCGGACGGCCTCCGACTTACTCGAGGCCTTCCGGCTCAACCTGACGGCGTTGAGTTTGATTAGCCTCTTCGTCGGTCTCTTCCTCGTCTATAGCAGCACTCAGGCCCTGCTCGTCCGCCGGCGCGCCGAGTTTGGTGTGCTGCGATCGTTGGGAGCGACTAGGGCGCAGGTACTGAGTCTCATTCTTCGGGAGGTGCTCCTCATCGGAGCAGTGGGTGTCCTTCTAGGAATCCCACTGGGCTATTGGGCTGCCAGGGCCAACGTTGAGGTGGTGAGCGGGACCCTCCACAACCTCTACCTACTGGCGGAAATCGAATCCCTGGAGATTCCTCTCTGGATCTACCTGCTGGCCGCAGTAATCGGAATTGGAGGAGCCGTCGCCGGCGCACTGATACCTGCTCTCGACATGAGTAGACGACAGATCAGGGCGCTACTGATGCCGCCGATTCTGCACCAGAAGGTAGCCTCGCTGGCCCTGCCGCTTTTCCTTGGGGGAGTGCTGTTGCTTGTCCTCACCGGGTCGTGGTATCAGTTGTATGGCTGGACTTGGAAGCCTTCCGGGTTCGTGCTTGGCATCGTCGTTCTGGTCGTGCTTCCCCTTTCGACTCCCCTCTTCATCCGCGGGATCACTGCGGCTATTCCGGTTCGGAGGTTCGGTCTGGGCTACAGTCTCAAGAGTCTGGGCGCCAGACTGCAGACAACCTCTTTCGCCGTATCCTCGCTCGCCATAGCGGTCAGCATGCTGATCGGGATCACATTCATGATTGGCAGTTTTCGGCAGACGGTCGATGTCTGGGTCGGTGGGACGGTGAAAGCGGACATCTACGTCAGCACGTCCTCGTTTCGGGGAAGAGGGGTCAAGGCGACTCTCGACGATCAACTCGTTTCCTCACTTTCGAACCTTCCCGGCATCAGAGCGGTTGACCGCCTGCGCAAGCTTGGGGTCCACTCAGGCGATCGCGAGATCTATCTGGCCGGGGTGGACATGAACCTGGTGGGAGGCGAGGCGCGCTTTCCCCTACTCTACGGAGATCCATTGCAGGCCTGGCCGTTGCTAAGGCAGGGGAAGGCTGTTCTTATCGGCGAGACCCTAGCCCACAAGGCGGATCTAGGCGTGGGAGATCGGTTGGTGGTTTCCACTCCAAGAGGTGAAGTACGGTTTCCTGTCGCTGGGGTGTACTACGATTATTCCCCTGGGAAAGGCCTGGCGGTAATCGATCTTGAGGCCCTGGCGCGGCACTTCGGAGCCGGGCCCGCGCACAGTCTGGCCCTCTATCTGCAGGCGCCTGAGGAGGCGGAGAGGGTCGTCGATCAGCTCAAGCTTCGCTATGCCGAGACGCCGCTCCGGTTCCGGAGCAACCGGACTCTAAGGCAGGCGGTCTTGAAGATCTTCGACCAGACTTTTGCCATCACGCGACTCCTGCAGGCCATGTGCCTCTTGATTGCAGTCTGTGGAATTACCCTGACCCTGTTGATCCTGGCCCGGGAACGAATCTCTGAATTGGCTCTGTACCGAGCCCTGGGTGCCCTACGACAGCAGATTTTCTGGGTCTTTGTGGGCAAGGGACTGGGGATCGGGCTTCTGGGTTTGGCGTTGGGACTGCTGGGAGGTCTAGCTCTTGCCGCCATCCTGATCTTCGTCATCAATCGAGCCTACTTCGGGTGGACCATACAGGTCTACTGGCCCTGGGCCTCCTTGATTCAGCAGACCGCGACCATTCTGGGCGCCGCGCTTCTGGCAAGCCTTTATCCAGCTCTTCGGGCCACTCAGAGCCCGGCTGCCGTGCTGAGCCGAGACGATGTGTAAAGGGATTCTGTTGTGGTGAGTCTTCGCATTGCCTTGTCTTTCTGCCTACTGTTGGTTGCGGTTGAAGCAGCAGGATGGCGTCTAGCCCAGCCTGACTACTCCTGGTCGTTTCCTCAGGATCACTGGGCTCGGGAGGGCTACCGGACGGAGTGGTGGTACTTCACCGGTCGACTGGTTTCCGAGAACGACCCACGCCGCATCTTCGGCTACCAGTTCACGTTCTTCCGAGTGGGACTGCTTCCCCAACGACCTCAACTGGAGTCGCAGTGGGCTGCCAGCGATCTAGTGATGGGACATGCCGCTGTGACGGATCTCGCCGCGGAGCAGCATCTTTTTAGTGAAGTGTTCTACCGTGCCATTCCCCTGTTAGGCGGTTTTTCCCGCTATCCTGATCCGTTGATCGCCTGGAGCCGCGCTCCCACTGGCACCGATGGTCTATGGACCTTGAGCTGGAACACCAAGGCTTTCGACTTTTCCATGGAGGACAGAGCCCAGGAATTGGCCTTCGACCTGAACACTTTGCCCACTAAGGCTTTTGTCTTCCAGGGACCGAATGGCTTTAGCCTCAAGGGGAGTGACAAAACGGCGGCTAGCCATTACTACAGCTTCACCCGTCTCCGGACGGAGGGCTCGGTGACGATTCGGGGACAGACGACAAAGGTACGGGGTGAGAGCTGGATGGACAAGGAATTCGGCTCCAACCAGCTCAGCGCCAACCAGGTGGGGTGGGACTGGTTCAGTCTTCGACTCAACGATGGTCGCGAGGTCATGCTCTATCTCCTGCGTGACGACCAGGGAAGAGTGGACTTTGCTCGAGGGTCTCTGGTTTCCAGGACTGGTGAAGTGCGTTATCTGGAGGCGGGAGATTGGACAGTGCAGTCCAGCCGAACCTGGAAGAGTCAGGAGACGGGGGCCGAGTATCCGGCAGGCTGGACGGTGAGATTGCCGGACGCTGACCTCGAGATGGTAGTGCTCCCTGAACTGGCGGATCAGGAGAACCGTAGCCGGATTGTCGAGGATCTCTTTTACTGGGAGGGTCTGGTTCGAGTGCAAGATCTGGAAGGCAGGCCGATCGGACATGGATACGTGGAGCTAACCGGCTACGGAACCGGACGCCGTCCCGCGATCTGACCTGAAACTTCGAAAATCCCAAGATACAAGAAACAAGATACAAACAAGCTCCAAATCACAAGCACCAAATTCCAAACGATCGCCTATGCATCAACCCTTGGCGATCCGACAGAGCCGCGAACAACTTGAGCCGCTAGCAAGATGAGCCCAAGTTCCGAGGAGAGAGCCGGACAACTCTTCCCCACGGAGTGACGCAAGATCTCTGCCAACCCCAACTGAAGGTTCTTTTTCCTATGGTGCCAGCGCTTCTGGGAGAGGGGCTGGATCTATTGGACGGTCACTCGCTTGCGGTGCGTGGTCATCTCTCCGGAAGGCGTCTGGCGCAAGATGACGATCATCTCGTAACTACCAGGAGGAGCCTTACCCTCGGCGTCGATCCGTGCGGTCTGGTATCGACGAAAATCAGCCAGTTGTTGAGCGCTGAACTCCAGATCGGCCTGTTTTTCTAGGAACATCTCTTCTTGAGCTAACCTACCGGATCCGTCGATCAGTGCCGCAAAGATCTCGACGACACATTTGTATTTGTCTCCCGCAGCTGCGAAGCCCAGAGCTTGCGTCGGAATGACGGTGTTGAGTCGGATCTTGCCATCGTGGGTCGAGACCTCGAGTTCGGAGAGAAACTCTTGAAAAAGATGGGGAAACTTCAAGGCGTTGAGAAGGTCGCGCTTCGCGATGGATTTCTTGTCCGTCTCGATGTAGCTTCTGCGAAAGCGGAGCTCAAGCCGGGGACGGTTGACCTTTACTTTGATCGAGTGAAAGGCACCGGGTTTTCGGCTGGCCCTGGGAACGAAGCCAACGAGGTAGTATTCGGACCGATCTTGGAAGGCCCTCCTAACTCCCTCGCCCAGGTCGTTGCTGTCCACGAACGATCGTCCCCCGGTTCCCAGGGAAAGAGATGTAAGGAACTCCTGGGGGCCGGTGATCTCCGCTAGTGAGGATGAGAATTGGCTGAAATAGCCCGAACCTCTGACACTGGCATCGAACGGGGCCAACAAGCCTCGGCTATCGATGCTGTAGATCGAGACCTGGGAGAGGTTGGACTGATCAATCGCTGAGCGCAGTTTGACCCGCTGGCTCGAGGAGTTTCCGATCACCCGTAGCTCGCGGTTGACGAACAACATGATCGGGGTGCGGTTGGGGAAGATTGCGGTGGCTCTGTCCTCGATGATCCGACTCAACACAAGCCCCGCGTCGAGAGGATAGCCACCGGAAAAAAAGATGAGCTGCTTGCGCCCGGGGAGGGAACGCAGCCGGGTCGAGAGTGCCGCAAGAGAGGCAGCAGCAGTACTCACCTGATGATCCAGATTGACCAGAAAGCTTCTTCCCAGGGCCACCGAGGCGGAGATCAGGGCCTCCACCACAGGAGGAAGTGCTTGCAGGGGTTGGGGAGTCAAGTCGAACGGAGGGACGCTGCTGAACAGCTCCTCCATTTCTGCAATAAAACCTGCGAATGAGGCTCTCGAGGGGTTGACCGATAGCTTTTCCAAGGTGCGCATCAGACTGGGGACGCTGGAGGTGAAGTTCTGTGTGATATGGAGGCCTCGGCTCAAACTGGCAACCATCACCCGGTCGCCGGGAGTCAGCCCCGCACTCAGAAATCCTCGGATCGACTCTTTGACGCGTTTGAAGTCCTGAGGGGTAATCGTGTCCAGATCGAGCAGAAAGATGTAGTACCTATTCTCTCCCCGGGGAGAAATAGTAACAGTTCCCTTTTCTTCGGTTAAGGTTGGTGTGATCTCCTGGGTGGTAGCGGACTCTAAAGGCTTCCTGCCCCGGAGCTGAAGAAAAGAGGCGACTTGGCGCTCGCCGTCTTCGTAAAGTTCGATTTCGTCGAGCTTGAGGTCGGATACAAAGTTACCCTCACGGTCCGTCACCACCAGATCGACCAGTACCACTTCCGATTCGGTTCTGAAGCTTGGCTGTTCCTGACTCTGGGAGAATGCGGCGCTTTGGCATAGGACAACACCGGCAGTAAGAAGGCTAAAAAAGTGAGGGCGGCTAAGAAGCCAGGGACGAGGGTGGCTCAGAAGCCAGTGCCGAAGATGGGAGGTGACGCCGCTGATACAACGAGTATGCGGAACAGATTCTGCGGCGACTGAGGATCGGCTAAAAGGACGCACCAGCCTTCTCGGCAAGGAAGCCGTGGACACGGCGGCTATTCTATCAGAGCATCTTCTTTCTGTTTCTCCTGGCGCCCGACTGGATTGTTTGGCAGTGCTTTTCGGCCCGTCTGCCCGGGATATCACCTGTGCCAAACTTCCGGCCCATGACCAACATCGACTATCGAGAGTTCGACCGCCAGATCTGGGAAGAGGAGCTGGAAGACTTCGTTCCACCTTTGGTTTACGACATGCACACCCACATGTGGTCGGAAGAGCACAAGGGAGAGAGTGCCCCATCTGCCTTACGTTGGGGAATCGACTATCAGGATCACCTGGCATGGGCGGCCAAGTTGTATCCTGGTCGTGAAATACACTACCTGGTCCTGGGAACGCCAGTTGTTGGGATCGACGTAGAGGGACACAATGACTGGATGGCGGCTCAGATGGCAGCCGATCCAGCCTCTGCCGTTAACCTACTGGTCTTGCCGGAGATGAGCCCCGATTACGTTGCCCAGCAGGTCCGCAAGCATGGCTTCCTTGGACTAAAGCCCTATCGGCTGTTTGCCCCCGATCCCGCGAACGGAAGAATCCAAGACTTTTTGCCCGAGTCTTTCATTGAGGTGGCGCACGATCTGGGGCTGGCGATTACGATGCACCTCTCGAAGAAGACGGGGCCGGCGGACCCTGATAATCTCACGGATCTGGAGCACTATACTCACAAGTATCCGCGAGCCCAATGGATACTGGCCCACTGCGGCCGTGCCTTCAATGCCTTCATGCTGGAAGAGTCCATTCATCGACTCAAGGATATGCCGAACCTCTGGTATGACACCTCGGCCGTCAACGACCTGTACTCCCACTATCTTCTGATGAAGCACGAGGACCGGAAAAGAGTGATGTTCGGTTCGGACAATGTCGCTGCCGGCTGCGTGCGAGGAAAGTACGTCACCTGGGGTAAGGCTTGGCAGTATTTCGAGGGCTACCCGGATGTGACACACTGTGAGCCCACCGCTACCTTCGTCATCTACGAGCAGCTACGTCAGGAAAGACAGGTTGCCGAGATTCTGGGTTTGACTCGGGATGAAATCGAGGATCACTTCTCGGGAAACGCAATCCGCTTCATCAGCCTTGTACGCGCGGCGCGAACCAACTGAGAGCCTCCCGCATGTATGCCTGGTTGCTCACTGTATTGAAGGGCTTCGCTTCCAGGCTCACCAAGGTCGATCTGATCTGTCTTGGCGTAGTCCTACTGATTTCGGTCAGTTTGTTCGCCCGTTACGTATCGGCGAATGTTTACACCAACCACAGTGATGAGAACGGATATCTTTCCCTCAGCGGAAGGCTAGCTTCGGGAGATTTTACTAGTTCGGGCAGAACCTATCTCTATCCCTCGATCATCTACGTCTTCGTCTCGATCACGGACCATCTACCGGTCGCTAAAGTCTTGCTTGGGATCTTTCAATATACCATCTACGGAATCACGGTTGTCATTCTCGCGAATGCTGTTGTCTCCAGAGAAAACAAGAAAGCGATCTGGTTTTCCATCTTCGGCTTGGGGATGATAAACCCCTATCTCGTTCAAGCCTGTACGCTGTTTCTCTCAGATTTGCTGGCGAGCTGTTTTGCTGTCATAGCCATCGTGCACGCTAGCCGTTCAGATCTACGAAGGACCAGTAACATCACACCGGTTTTCGGGCTGGCATACGCGGCGGTGATGATCAGACCATCATCCCTGATCTTCCTACTCGTCGTCGTTTGTGTGATTGCGGTTCGCGGTTACCGAGGAACGCCGATAAATGCTGTCAAGACATGTCTGCTAGCCCTGGGTTTGACAGCCGTCTTTGTGCCCCAGCTGGCAACTAACGTCGTTTATTTCGATCATTGGTCTCCTTTTCTTCAGGCAGATCTCTACTCCCAGCAGACGGTCTGGGCTGCCAGATACCTGAAGTATGGAACTCTATCTATAGCGGGAGAAGGTTCGCCGCTCTACTTTCACAGCCCCTTCCCCGTCGCTGAAGGTACCTCCTTGTACCAGCTTCTGCGTACGGATCCGGCGGCGTTTGCAGGCGTCTATCTAACACACATATTCGGAGTGATCGACTGGGGCTACGTCGACACCTATATCAAGAATTTCTACCCGTTGAACAGGATACCTGCGTCACTCTATCTCTATTCGGTATGGTTCCTCGTTCTCTTTGGATTTGTCGAATCTAGACGCAACTGTTCCCGGTTTCCCTTCTCGCAATCCGGGTTCTTGTTCCAGGGGCTCGCTCTGGCGGCGATGGTCTATCTTATCTTCATCGCTACGACTGCCGTCGAGGCTAGATTCGGCTATCCGGTCTTTCTGCTACTGCTGCCTTTTGCCGGCCTGGGAACTATTGCGGTCGCTTTCAGGTGGCGACGAAAGGATGGAGGGAGGACTCGAGTACTCGCTCGGCGGGCTCGACTGCTAGGAGCCTACGGCGTTTTCGTTGGTGCCTTTTTTGGGCTGTCTTTCTTGCTGGATAAGCAGACAGGGATGATTGACTGGTTTGCCAGGTTGGGATTGTAGCTCGGACTCAGACTCGGCCCCTTTGATCGATTCGGGGACCTCCCTGAGCGGTTTGTCTCACTGGCTCCTTACGAGGTTTCGGGTCGGACAACCCGGAGGAACTCGTCGTAGTCGCGGATGTAGTCATTGGGATCATAGTGTTGGGTTGCGAAGACGAGCAAGACGGCGTCCTCGGAATACTTGTACTGAATGCACCACATCTTGGATGGCACGTAGAGACCGAGACTGGGGTGGTTCAATACGATCTCGGCCTGGCTGCTGCCATCGTCGAGGACGACCTTCAAGGAACCCCGGACACAGACCAGAAACTGCTCGCAGGAATGATGGGCGTGCTCGCCTCGAACTTCCTTTCCCGGCACGTCGTAGACGAGAAAGAATCGTTTGAAGGAGAAGGGAATCTCCGGACCGAGCTCCGCCGCTGAAAGAGAGCCTCGAAGGTCGCGTACTGACTTAAGGGAATACATCTTGGCGCCGCCGAGAACGGGGCGGGGGGGAGCGATATCAGTCTCCGCCAGGCCTGACGCCACTTGCTTCCTGACCTCAGGCGAAGCCGTGCGAGTCTCTGTATACCTAGTGATGCGTGCCGGATTGCCGACGACCACGGCCCGGGCCGGGACGTCCCGAGTGACTACGGCACCCGCGCCCACCATTGCTTCTCGGCCGACGGTGATGCCGGGGAGCAGCGTACAGTTAGCACCCAATGACGCACCATCGGCAACGACGGTCCTGGGAACTTCTGCCTGGTAGTCTTTGCTGCGAGGGAACTTATCATTGGTGAAGGTCACATTGGGACCGATGAACACACCGTTCCCGATTGTCAAGCCATCCCAGAGTTGCACCCCACACTTGATGGTGACACGGTCGCCCACTACGACGTCGTTCTCAATGAAAACGTGATCGCAGATGTTGCAGTCCTTGCCTATCTTGGCTCCTGGTAGGACGTGAGCGAATGCCCAGATTTTGGTGTCGTCACCGACCTCTTTGCTCTCACAGATGCCCTGTGGGTGTACGAATGGCGGCATGCCCTTTCTCCTTCTGAAAGGTTTCATGTGACATGGGCACGACCAGAGGTCGGGCCTTCGAGTTTTCAAAAGTTCGCGCCACGTAGTTTCCGATTACTCCGATCCCCAATAACAGCAGAAACGTCGAAAACATGATTGCCAGGATCAGGGGCGTGTAGCCACTGACGCGAATGCGATCACTCCACCAGGCGAACATGACGACCCCGCTGACCAGCATCGACAGAACCAGGCCCAGAGCGCCGACTAGAGTGAGCAACCGAATTGGAAGATCGGTAAAAGAATAGAGACTGTCAAGCAGATAGCGGACCTTCTTCCTGAACGTCCAAGCGCTCCTTCCGACCGGTCTAGGTTGCCGCTCGTAGGGGACGGCTCTGCGCCGAAATCCTAGCCAGAATAGCTGGCCGACCAGTGAGCTGTTTGATTCGCCCATGCTCAAGAGGACATCGCGAACTGGTTTGTTACAGGCGAACACATCGACCCCACCAGCGGGCATCTCGTTCTCGATCAGGCGGCGATAGAGCCACCAGAAAGTCGCCGAAGACCATCGGCTGCCTGCGGGATCGCTGCGTTTTTTCCGCTCACCGAACACGATGTCCAAGGGCTCCTCAGCCAGCAGTCGGAAAAACTCCACGATCAGCTCGATTGGTTCCTGAAGGTCCGCAGACAGCACCGCATATTGGGAACCCTCGGCTACTTCAAGACCCAGGCGGATGGCTGCGAAAGAACCGAAGTTGCGAGAGAGCCTGACCAGCTGGGAAGGGAAAGGAGAATCGGGGAGATCCGCTCGGAGGAGTTCATAGCAGCGATCGGGGCTTGCATCGACCACGAATACCACTTCCAGGTCCCCACCCAGTTCCCGGTGAAGCCCCCGCAGCCGCTTCAGCAGCGGTGCAATGGTTTCTTCGTTGCGGTATACGGGAATCACTAGTGATCTCATCGAAAAGGCTCTTTCATCCGCACTGTTTCAGAGCGGCGCAGACATGATCTATTTCTCCCTCGGTCATCTCGGCATGACAGGGTAGTGTCAGAATCTCGTTCTGGATCTGCTCGGTAACATCAAGCCTCGAGGAGCGCCAGTCGAGAAGCTGCAGGGCCAACTGCTGATGATCGGGAACGGGATAGTGAATCGCGGTGGCGACACCAGCCTCTTCCAAGGCTTGTCGGGCTTTGTCCCGTTCCGGGTGACGCACGACGCAGAGATGGGCGACGTAGTCGGCAGCGGGCTTGTGAACGACGCGAAAGCGTGAGCTCTTGCAGGCCACCCGATAACGTTTGACGATGTCACGGCGGCGCTGGTTCCAGGCGTCCAGTCGCGGCAACTTTACACGCAGACAGGCGGCCTGCAGCTCATCCATCCGGCTATTGCGTCCGAGGGGGATTTCTGCGTGAAAGCGCTCGGTCCAACCGTATTGGTGGAGCTTCCGAATTCGCCCAGCCAGTTCGACCTGATCGGTCACGATGGCGCCGCCATCCCCCAGAGCTCCGAGGTTCTTGGTGGGGTAGAAGCTGAACGTCCCCATATCTCCGAAGCTCCCTGCGCGCCGCTCATCCTGCTGTGCGCCGTGAGCCTGAGCACAGTCTTCGACCAGTCCAATGTCTCCTGTACCCAGTGCGGTTCGAACCGCCGAGACATCTGCCAGCTTGCCGTAGAGATGGGTCAGGACTACCGCCCTGGTCTGTGCAGAGACAAGAGCCGCCACGGACTCAGCCGAGATTTGTAGCGTCGCCTCTTCGATGTCCGCGAACACGGGTGTGGCACCTATCTGGACACACGCGGTGGCGGCGTACATCCCCGCATTCGCAGCCATTATGACCTCATCGCCGGAGCGACAACCGTAGGCGCGGAGTGCAATCTCCAGCGCATCGGTAGCGTTGCCGACTGCGATCGTGTGAGCACAACCGCAGTAGGCTGCGAATTCCTCCTCGAACGCCTCTACCTCCGGACCCAGGACATAGCGTCCGCTCTTCAGAACTCGCTGAATCGCCTCCTCTATCTCGTCCTTGAGTAGCTGATACTGGCGCTTCGTATCGTTCAGCGGAACGCGCATGACCAAGAGGGCACTAGAAAAGGCTCTTCATGAATACGGTCGTGTTTGTGGCGAGCGGGACGGCGTCGAGGGAGCGCTTCATGGAACGAACTGGAACGAAAACAGTTTCGCTTTGTCCACGTGGAATCTCAGCTTGATAGTCTGGCCTCGAAGGGACTCTAGATCGCTACGTCCCTTCCAGGTCACCGTGTGAGAGATTTTGTCTCCTCCGAACGCATCGGAATCTTCCTGCTCGAATCCCGTGATAGCCTGACCGGTCTTGGCGTCGAGGACCTCGACCCGGACGGTGCCGTATCCCGGTCCCACATACTTGTCCACCCCGCTGGCATTGATCTGCAGCCGGCTTCCTTCGAAGGTCAGCGGTCTGGTGGTCAGCATGCCCTGGCCGGTTATGGAGGCGAACCCGTCGAGGCGGAGGATGGCCAGGCCCACCTGGCCGCGCTGATGCTCCCTGCGGTACTTGAACCAGTGATGACCACTGAATCCCTCGTAGTAGAGCCAGATCTCTCCCCGGTCCTGGCGCACGATCCCGTTGTGCACCGAATAGACCAGATCCTGGTCCCAGCTGCCCTCGGGCCCATTGGGGATGAACTGGCGCCCCTGTCCCACTCGCGTGAACTTCTCGCCATCGCGGCTCCAGAGCAGCTCCACGTTCATCCGATCCATCCAGGGAGACCGGGCCTTGCCGCTGTCCATCCCTGCAGGCGCCACTCCAAACATGTTGTGGTAGACGGACGTAAATCCCACGAAGCCGCCTTCGTAGGGGAGGACCTCGAGCGTATAGAAGTCGCGGCTTCCCACCGGGTCCTTCTCGTCGGCGTGGAAACAGATGAAGCGGTCGTCGGGATTCCGGTAGGTGGGAGGACTGTCCCAGTTGAGAAAATCCGTGCTGGTGGCAAAACCGGCGGTACGGGTGCGGGCACCCTCGGGATAGATGGGTTCCGGATCCATCCAGCGACTGAGGGAGGTGCCAGTTCTGAGGTAGAGGATGTATCTCTGTCGCTTGGAGTCCCACATGAGGTTGTTGTTGGTGTCGCTCCAGTAGGGGACAGCAGGCCGATCGACCTCATAGGCCTTCCAGTTGAGACCGTCGGCAGAGTAGGCGGGGAACATCCCCTTCTTCCCATCGGGTTTGTCGAAATAGATCATCTTGTACCGTTCTTGCTCTCGGTCGGTAGCTGGATCGCGGAAGACGGTGTTGCTCCACGCCTCCTTGGAGAAGGGGACAGAGATGAAGTTGGTGTCGTATCCCAGAAACTCGACCTGTCCCAGCTTCGGCTTGATCCAGTGGATACCGTCCTTGGACTCGGCGTAGGAGAGCCACTTCTGGGACCAATCCCAATTGACCATTAGATCGTAGAAACGATAGATACCCCGATCCGGGTCGAAGAAGATCTGTCCGCAATCTCCGCCGTGGGAGAGGCCTCCCTTGTGCTCCCAGTCGGCGTCGAGGCGGATGACGGGATTCTCGGGGTACTTGAGGGGCTGGTTCATCAAGCGATAAACCCTAGGGCTCATGGCTTCGATGACATAGTCGTCGATCAGAAGCTGCTTCTGTGAACCGATGGCGAGAGGTGTTTCTGCCGCGGCCTCCAGGCTCAGCAAGGACTGGCCGAGCACGACGAGGGCAATCCACCGGGCTCTCACTGCTTTACGC
>JAKZYH010000734.1:0-8750 GCA_047514575.1 Acidobacteriota bacterium
CGCGCCTGCCCCCGCTTGGTGGTCCTCGCTCTGGATCGAGCTTGATCGAACCGGTCTGTCAGCGGTCTCAAGTATAATAACTGTTTACGATTCAACAGGTTGCAGTCTGAAAACCCCGGTTTCCGGACGGGCACTAGCTAAACACCGCCTATTCGTCGGTTTCACCAACGAATCCGGCGATGGTCCAGATTCTCCCGGTCGCACCCTCGCGTCGGTAGGAATAGAAGAGATCATGACGGCAGGCCGTGCACAATCCAGAATCTTCGATCTGGACTACACCCAGTTCCTGGAGCTGCGAGACGTTTGCCTTCACCATGTCGAGGTGCGATCCGCTCAGCAGATTCTCAACGTCGTGCCCTGCGCTCCGATATCGGTCGCGGACATCAGATCCGACCTGATAGCAGCACTTGCGGATGCAGGGCCCCACTCCCACCCGGAGATCCTCGGGGCCGGCACTCGAAACCTCTAGGAACCTCTGAATTCCCTTGGCGGCAATTCGTCCGCAGGTCCCACGCCATCCGGCATGAGACGACGCGATCGGAGTGCTTTTGGTCCAAGAGGAAGAGTCTTTCCCTCGATACACCCAGGGCGTCGAGAAACTGTTCATTGGGAATGGCGTTTCCGATCTCCGCTCCTGCTTGCGCCTTGGGCCCATCGTCAGTGCCTCGGTTGGTAACGGCGTGAATCAGACCCGGAATAGCCTCGAATTTCTGGAACGCAGAGTAGCGGAATCGCCCCGACCTCTTCTGGTAGAACATCTTTCGAGAAGGTAGCACACGACGATGATTATCGGTATTGGTCTCGATATTGTGGAGGTCCCTCGTATTGCCAAAGCCCTTCAGGGCAGCAAGTCTCTTTCCAGTCAGGTCTTCTCAGCTGAGGAGATTGAGTACTGTTCAGAACGAAAGAACAAGTTTCAGCACTTCGCGGGTCGCTTTGCTGCAAAGGAAGCCGCCTTGAAGGCACTGGGCACTGGCTGGCAGAAGGGCATTAGATGGAAGGACGTCGAAACAGCGGCAGGTCCGCTGGGCAAGCCTGAGCTGAACTTTCACCGAAAGGCCAAACAGTTGTTCGACGAATCGGGCGCCACTCAAGCCCTGGTAACCATCACTCACGCCTCAGACTACGCCGTTGCTGTGGTGATCTTGGAGAGCTCGGCCGAATAGTGAACACTACCGGCTGCAACCAATAGAGCCGCGAACGACTCGCCTTGTCTGCAATCGACCCATTGGCGCTATGAGTCCAAGTTCCGAGGAGAGAGCTGGACAACAGCTCAATTTACTGTTTCCGTGTCCGCTTGGTCCCCGTCTACTCAGGAATCGGCCATTCAGCCGATCGGCTGAAGCACGAGAGCGTTGCCCCGCTCTTCGATGGCGAGCCCGTCGATGATCCGGTTGGAAGGTACTGAAGCTGGCACCTGGACTCTCAAGTAGTTTGCCGAGAGGGCATCTCGCATCCCCGCCTGCTGTTCGCTCAGGGTGAGAACGGACAGTTTCTGGCCCAGAAATCGCCTCCGGAACGCCTTGTTCTTTTCCTCAGAGATCTGGCGGAGCTCTCTGCCTCGTTGCTGTTTGACTTTCGGGTCTACTTTCTGGTCAAGCTGGGTCGCCTTGGTGCCTGGGCGATCGCTATAGGGAAAAACGTGTAGGTAGGTGAAGGGCATTCTTTGCACCAGGGCCCGTGTCTGCTCATAGTCCTCATCGGTTTCACCCGGAAATCCTACGATAAGATCGGTGCCGATAGCCGCATCCGGTAGACTCGCATGAATCTCGGACACCATGCTCTCAAACATCGAAATGCTGTAGGGCCGCTGCATGCGTCTGAGAATCGGTCCGCTTCCACTCTGGAGACAGATGTGGAAGTGAGGAGCAAACTTGTCACTCTCGACCGCCAGCCGGAGAACCCCTTGCGACAGCTCCATTGGCTCGATTGAGCTGAGACGGATACGAGCCAACCCCGGAATCTCCGTCATCCGGGTCAGCAGGAGATCCAGTGAATAGCGCGGCTCCAAATATCTCCCGTAGGTTCCCAGGTGGATGCCCGTTAGAACAATCTCCTTGAAACCCAATTGGACCAACTCCCGCACTTGTTGCAGGATCTGCCCCGGGGGTACGCTCCGGCTGGGACCCCGGACCAGTGGGATGATGCAATAGCTGCACTTGGAATCGCAGCCGTCCTGAATCTTGACGAAGGGCCGTGTCCTGGCTCCCGGTTGTGTCGCTGCCACTGAATCGAGGGCGCGAACCTTCCGGAAATCATCGCGATAGATCCGCGCGATGTCGTCATACCGGGGAAGAAGAGGGCGCCCCTCGTCCAGGTCTGCCCCTGCGATCTCCACGATCTGATGTTTGTGGGTATTTCCCACCACAGCGCCGACTCCGGGGATCCGAGCAAGTTCCTGTGGGTCCCGCTGGGCATAGCATCCAGTGACAATGATCTGGGCCTCAGGATTGCCGCGGGAGAATTTCCGGGCTAGCTGTCGCACCTGCTGATCCGCACGGTGGGTGACGGTGCAGGAATTGACTACGATGACACGCGCTTCCCGCCAATCTGAGGTCTCAAGATAACCCTGGGAAAGAAAGTCGTCCCGGAGCGCGCCACTATCTGCCTGGTTCGTTCTGCACCCGAATGTCGCAAGGTGAAACTTCTTACCGTCCACTCGTCATACCCTTAGGGTCTGCGCAAGAATAATTTGGTAGAATTGGCGCTCAGATTTGCACCAGATTTGGCCGCGAACGATTGAGCGAAACCGCAGGCGTAGCCAGGTCTACGTTGAGGATTTCGCGATTGAGGAGCGGCCGAAGATGGTGTGAACATGAGATGCCAAAATGCCACGTTATTTTTGCGCATACCTTTAGTGCCTGGCAGCCTTCTGCAGGTAGGCCAGCTGTCCACAGGCGGCAGCTATCTCGTCGCCGCGGGGTCTCCTGACCAGCGTCGTCACCTGCTGCCTGATCAGGATCTGCTGGAATCTCTTTACTTTTTCCCAGGAGGGCCGTGAGTAGCCCAAACCCACTCCTGGATTGTACGGAATCAGGTTCACCTTCGCACGAGCGCTCTTTACCAGTTTCGCCAACCGCCGTGCATCCTCATCGGAGTCCGTCACGTCCTTCAGCAGAACATATTCGAAGGTAAGCCTACGCCGGGGCTCGAGCGGGAACGACCGGCAGACCTGCATCAGTTCCTCTAGGTTCCACTTCTGATTGATAGGCATGACAACATCACGAATCTGATTTGTGGTTGCGTTTAGTGAGATGGCAAGGTTGGGCAGGGTCTCTTCTGTTGCCATCTTCTTGAGCACCGGGACCACTCCTGAGGTGGAGACCGTGATCTTGTGGTGGGAAAGTCCCATGCCTGAGGGATCGATCATGATCCGAAACGCCTTCCCCAAATTCTGGTAGTTGTACAGAGGTTCGCCCATTCCCATGAAGACCAGATTGAAGCCTTTTTCTCGAAGCAAACCGGTCTGCATCACTGCCAGCAGCTGGCCGACTATCTCTCCAGGCTGTAGATTTCGCTGGAAAGGCATCTTGTCCGTCATGCAGAAAGTGCAGCCGACATCGCAGCCGATTTGTGAAGAAACGCAGAGAGTCTGCCGCTTGCCTTCAGGGATGAACACCGTTTCAATGAATCGACCATCCTCCAATCGCAACAGGAACTTGACGGTCCCGTCGGCGGACCCAGTCTGGTTTTCAACTTCAGGATAGATCAGCGAGTACTTCTCGGAAAGCGCTCGCCGAAAACTCTTCGGAAGCTCCGACATCTGGTCAAATTCCCGGATTCGGCGCCGGTAGATTTGATGATAGAGCTGTCTGCCACGAAACGCTTTCTCGTCCATCGAGAGCGCTAGCTGTTCAAGTTCCGCAGTTCCCAGACCCAAGAGGTTTTTCTTTTTCATACCCGGCTGCTACATTCTATCTCACGATGCAGCTATGTGTGCTCGGGAGTGGGAGCTCGGGGAATTGCACCTATGTCGGGACGGCGAACACCCATCTCTTACTGGATCTAGGTTTCGGAGCCCGCAGCATCCGGCGCCGTTTCGAGGAGGCCTCCCTCGCGCTCGACAAGGTCCAGGCTCTGATCTTGACCCACGGGCACAGCGACCATGTAGCCGGGGCAGCCGCATTCGCCAACGAGTTTGGAATCCCGGTTTTCATGAACAGGGGGACCCGGGAGGAGGTTCCCAGGCTGCGAGAGTTGGAGCGGTGGGAGTGTTTTGAGGCAGGGCACTCCTTCTCGATTGGGGATATCCACATTCATCCCTTTGACGTGAATCATGACGCAGCTCAACCCGTCGCTTTTCGTTTCACTTCAGGCGGAGTGTCCGGTGCCGCGGTGACCGACCTGGGTGAGCTTTCCGCTCCTGTCATGGAGCAACTCCGAGGCTGTGACTGGCTGATTCTGGAATCTAATCATGATGAGGAGATGCTCAAGGTCGGGGGCTACCCCTGGTTTCTCAAACAGCGGCTGCTGGGGAAGAAGGGGCACCTTTCCAACCAGGCACTTTCGCACTTCCTGGCCGAAGACTTCGACGGCAGCGCGACCCACCTTTTTCTGGCTCACTTGAGCCGTACCAACAACCTGCCTCAACTCGCCGCGGAAGCTGCTTCGATGGCTCTCCAGAAACGGGCCAAGAACGGCCATCGGAGTCCCCGGGTTCACTTGACTCATCAGCACAAACCGACCATAGTCCTAGACCTATGATTCCCCGATATACACGGCCTGAAATGGCCCAGATCTGGTCGGAAGAGAACAAGTACTCGAAGTGGCTTGAGGTTGAGATCGCCGTCTGTGAGATCCTGGCTGAGAAGGGACAGGTCCCGGCCGACGCACTCGCCGAGATCAAGGACAAGGCTGCCTTTTCAATAAAGCGAATCCACGAGATCGAAGAGGTCACCCGCCACGATGTCATCGCTTTTCTAAGCTCTGTCGCCGAATCGGTCGGGGAGGCCTCGCGGTATATTCATCTCGGACTCACCTCCACCGATGTCGTAGACACAGCACAGGCCCTGTTGGTGAAAGATGCCTCCGCTGCGATCGAGGCTGAGTTGCTGAAGTTTCTTTCGATCCTCGAACAGCAGGCCATTCGCTACAAAGACACGCCGGTAATGGGTCGAACCCATGGGGTCCACGCCGAGCCGACTACCTTTGGCCTGAAACTGGTCGTTTGGTATTCGGAGATGCAGCGCAACCTGGAACGCTTTCGTCGAGCCCGGGAGAATCTGGAAGTCGGCAAGATAAGTGGTCCCGTAGGAACCTTCTCCCACCTGCCTCCGGACGTGGAGGAGAAGGTCTGCAGAAAACTGGAGATCGGTTTTGCTCGTGCCTCCACACAGACGCTTCAACGCGATCGGCACGCCGAGTATATCTGTGCGCTGGCCATCCTGGGCTCCACCTACGACAAAATTGCCACCGAGATCCGCCACCTGCAGCGTACCGAAGTCGGCGAGGCACGTGAAGCCTTCGGGTCCGGGCAAAAGGGAAGCTCAGCGATGCCTCACAAACGGAATCCGATCGCCTGCGAAAACGTCAGTGGTCTTGCCCGGATCCTCCGATCGAATGCAGTCACCGCGCTCGAGAATATCCCCTTGTGGCACGAGCGGGACATTTCTCACTCTTCCGCAGAGAGGGTGATACTGCCTGACAGCACAACACTCGCCCACTACCTGACCACCCGGATTGCCAATGTGATCAAGAATCTCGCGGTCGACGAAGCCCGAATGCAGGCCAATATCGATCTCTCAGGCGGCCTGACTTTCTCAAGTACGCTGCTGGTCAAGCGGGTGGAGAAGGGCGTCCTCCGTGATGAAGCCTACGTTTGGGTCCAGCGGAATTCCATGCGGGCTTGGGACGAAAAGGCCGATTTCAAGGGCCTCATCCTGATGGACGAGGATATCCGGACTCACCTCTCCGCCGAGGAAATTGAAGAGGTTTTCGACCTTCGAAGCACGCTCCAACACGTGGAGACCGTCTTTGAACGGGTCTTCAGTCCGGCATGAAGCCGGCCCCTCTCTTTCCTTCCGAAAAAACCCTGGGCATCAACACTGATCTGTACGAGCTAACCATGCTCGGGGCCTATTTCCAGGCTGGCCAGGCAGCCGACCGGGCTACCTTCGAACTTTTTACCCGACGCCTTCCAGACCGGAGAAACTATCTGCTCACCGCCGGGCTGGAACAAGCACTTCACTACCTCCTGAACCTGTCTTTTGACAGCGAGATAACCGACTACCTCAGGAGTCTGGAAACCTTTCGGCACCTGGAACCCGCTTTCTTCGAATACCTCTGCGACTTTCGATTTAGCGGTGATGTCTATGCCCTTCCCGAGGGGACTCCCGTGTTCCCTAATGAGCCCATCCTCCAAGTGACTGCCCCCGTAATGGAAGCGCAGCTGCTGGAAACCTATCTGATCAATACCATCAACTTTCAAACCATGGTGGCGACCAAGGCGTCACGTTTGTGTCTGGCGGCCGGTGGACGAGAGGTGGTCGATTTCGGAAGTCGCCGTGCTCACGGCCCACAGGCCGGCACTTTGGCTGCGCGTGCCTCTTTCATCGGGGGCTGCAGTGCCACCAGTAACACCTTGGCCGGTTTCGAGCTGGGTCTTCCCGTGCAGGGCACAATGGGCCACTCCTTCGTCCAGTTCTTTGGGGACGAGCTGCAGTCCTTCCAGTGGTTTCGCGACACCTTCCCACAGAATGCCGTCCTTCTTGTGGACACCTACAACACGTTGGCCGGGGTGCGAAAAGCATTACAAGTCGAGGGTGAAATCAGGGGCGTGCGCCTGGACAGCGGGGATCTCGGGAGCCTGGCTGCTGAGACACGCCAGCTTCTGGATCGGGCCGGTAGGACCAGCGTTCGAATCGTCGCCAGTGGAGACCTCGATGAGGAAAAACTGCAGTCTCTCGCCTTGAGTGACGCCCCCATCGATGCCTACGGTGTGGGGACCGAACTGGTGGTATCCCCAGACGCCCCAGGCTGTGACCTCGTCTACAAACTGGTATCGGCAACCCGTTCCGGAAAAACCCAGCCGCGCATCAAGTTGGCCCAGAACAAGGACAGCATGCCGCATCGTAAGCAGATCTTCCGGAAGGCAGGTCCTGGGGGATTCTCTGGAGATGTGGTGACGCTCTGGGACGAAGTGCCCACCGGATCGGCTTCGACCTCCCTTCCTCTGCTGAAAAGGTATGTGAGGAAGGGAGAGCTCACGGCTGAACTTCCCGACGTGTTCGAAATCCGCGACTACGCTCAGAGCCAACTGCAAACCCTTCCAGATTCGATCAAGGTTCTGGGGCCAGCCCCTCCCTATCCGGTGGAATACAGCGCCGAACTGGTTTCGGCTCGACAAGAGCTCGAACAACAGTACCGAAACTCTGGGTGACACCCTCCCTCGAAGATATTGAACTCCAGGAAGGGAAGGACGTCTACCGATCGAGGTACTTCGACGAGAGCTCGAAGCCGACTACCGAAACGACTAGAGATGAGATGATCAACAAGGACAGTTCTGAAAAATCGCCTCGGGCCAGCCTCATCGTCGCAACCCCCAGAAAGCCCAATCCGTGACAGAGACGAATTCCCCAGAGACGAGTTTCGGAGCCACGAGGATACTTGATCAAGAAAACGATAAACCCAGCGGATGCCATGGTAAACAGCAGAAGAGATGCTAGTGCCATAGATGTTCAGAGGAAGACGGCTACTCGACCTTGAACTGGCGAAAGACCAACCCTGCTTCCTGGAGTAGTTGAAAGGATGTGTCGCTCAAGGGGTACTCCAAGTTGTATACCACCTCTTGGATACCTGAATTGATGATCATCTTCGTGCAGGTGAGACACGGCGAGAAAGTCGTATACAGTATGCCATCTTTGACGCTCACCCCATGGTACGCGGCCTGGGTGATAGCGTTCTCTTCGCCGTGAGAGCACAGACACTCGTCTAGTTGTGTTCCACTATCCGCCAATTGGTTGCAACGAGGACACCCCCCCTCGAAACAGTTCCGAGTGCCTCGCGGCGTCCCATTGTATCCAGTGGAAATGACTCTTTTGTCCCGCACAATTACGGCGGCAACCTTCCTCTTGACACAATTGCTTCGCAGCGCCGCCACTTTGGCTATTCGCATGAAGTACTCGTCCCAGTCGGGCCGACTCAATTGTGGCATGAGCTGCTGAAGCCAGCTCGACACCTGGGAGCAGAGCTCCTCCTTGGTGCCGTTGTTCTCAAGTGTAAAGTCGGCGAGACGGGCACTCTCCGAGAGCTTCTGTCCTTCGGATCGCTCGCTTGAGACCTCTTCCTCCTCCAGCCGGAGAAACTCCTCGAACTCAACAGGGTCAGATTCCCGTGCTCGAGCCTTGATCCTCTGATAGCGCGTTTTCGCCTCTGCCTCCAACACAAGCAGATGGAAATCGGGCCGAATGCGGAACTCGGCGACCTCCTCGGGATGTCGAAACGAGTCGACGACGTAGTTTCTATCCTCGTCCAACTGCTCCAGAATCTGCCGCGCCAGGTAGCCATTGCCGAACCTCGAGCGAAGATCTCTTCCCACCTCAATCAGCCGCTCCCGGGTAACCTCGTGTCCTCGCCTCGCTACCTCTTCCCGAATGAAGTCCGAGAGAGACAGATAGTCGAAGCCCTTGGCCTGAAGAAACTCGGCTACCAGACCTTTACCCGAAGCGTTCCTGCCTGTCAGACCAATGACCATTTGTCTCTCTATGATACATCTTTGGGCTGGCCAGATCTGCCTATGCTATATTCCCCAC
>JAKZYH010000735.1:0-11952 GCA_047514575.1 Acidobacteriota bacterium
GGTATAGTGACTGTCCACGTCATGAGTAATATGGGAAATAGCACAGGCCATGTGGATCTGGGTCGCCATCGAGATTCCGAGGTAGTTGTTACTGTGGCCTGAGCAACCCCAGCCCAGAGTCTCACAGATCGCCGCCCAGAAGCGCACGTTGTTGAGACCGCCCATGTGGTGCGGATCCAGCAACACGATGTCGATGGAACCCTTGTCGTACCCAGGTCGGACATGTTCTAGCTGGGTGACACACATGTTCGTGGCTAGAGGAATCGAGGTTCCTTGTCGCACGGCCGCCATTCCCTCCTGCCCTCGAGTAGGATCCTCCAGATACTCCATTCCCAGGGGCTCCAATCTCTTGGCAACCTCCAAGGATGTCCGAACGCTCCAGGCAGCGTTGGGATCGATGCGCAGCCGGGCCTCAGGCATGGCTTTGCGAATTCGCTGCAAGACCTCGATTTCTTTCTCGGGTTCCAGGACACCTCCCTTGAACTTGCAGGTGACGAACCCGTGGTTCCTGTGAAAATCGAAAAACTGCTGGGCCAACGCCTCGGGTGTGGTGACTTCCGGCCCCGCCGAGGTAGGCATGACGAAAAAGTTATAGGCAGAAAATGGAGCCTCCTCCCGAAAGGGTCCGCCGATCAGATCCACTACCCGCCGATTGATAACTTTGCCGATCAGGTCCAGGCAGGCGATCTCCAAGGCGGCAAAGGACTCCGAGTTTTCCAGTAACGAAAACTCCTTGCGCTGCGAGAAACTGCGGCGAAAGTACTCGATTTCGAAGGGGTCTCGACCCAGTACCAGCTCGCGAGCCGATTCGAGCGCCTTCAGGGCGCCTCCCCAGACTTCAGCCACCCCGGTATAGCCATCGTCTGTCTCCACTTCCAGGATCGTTCGTTTGAAGTGGGTATCGTGGACGTTCCAGGAGTTCAAGAGGGCGTAGTCCGGAGACGCGACCAGGGTTGGCTTCAATGAAGTGATCCGCATTCGGCTGCTTGGGCCTGCCGCTCGCGGTGTCCCGCTTCGCTTGAGACCGTAGGCTCCTGGATGAAAAGCCAACGCCATGTCCTCGACGCTGGCCAGCCCGGTTACTCCTGCTGCCGCGGCGATCCATCGCCGCCGATTCCAGGATCCCAGAAATTCCTTCCGCCTGATCATTGCTCTCCCATACAGGCCAACCGAATCTTCTTGAAAGCCAAAAAAGGTGCCCTCAATAACTGGGCTGCGGAAGCCAATTGGAACCTCGCCCTTCGGGAGTTAGATCGGAGATATTCCAGAGGGACCAGAGTAGGTCGAGGTGTCGGGGATGTCCCCCTTGAAAGGGCACGAAGAACAACTCCGATGCCCAGAAGTGCCTGATTCCATCGCCGTCCTCCACAAAGATGTTGCACATGGGAAGCTGAGCACCGTCCGGAGTTTCGGCCAGATAGTCCCGATTGTAGTTGTTGCCCTGCGAGGACAGCATCGGCAAGTGATTCCAGCCCCGCTGATCGGCCCACTCTTGCACTCGTGCAATCGGGGACTTGGCCACAACAGCAAGATTCATGCGCTGTTTGATGTGAGCTGCGTTGCCGTTCAGGCCATCCAGAAATGCGGTGCACATAGGACAGGGGTCCTGAGCATCAGGGCCATACATGAAGCTGTAGACGAGCAACGATGATCTCCCTCCTTGGAAGAGCTCAGAGAGGCTGACCGAGCCCGCCGTGCCATCGAGCAGGCGATCAAAAACATAGTCCTCCTCAACGCCGCCTCCAAGGGGCAGCTGCCGCCGAGCGGCGGCCACTTCTTCCAGCTTCACTCTCAGGTCTGCTTCGGCTCGAAGCAGGTCGTTTCTTGCCTTCCGATACCCCTGATCTTCATTGGGAAAACACTTGTCGTGTAGTAAATCATTCATCTGCGGCTCCCGTCTCCTGGACGGGCCCGACAAACCTCCCCAACACCAGTCCGGTGAGAACCCAGGCTGATACATGATAGAAGGCAAGGTAGAGCTTCCAGTCCCAGGATATCCTCCACCAAACCACATCTCCTAGATCGATCAGAATCGAGGCCGTGAGTCCAGCCAGAAAGACGAAACCCACTCGATCAGAATAGGACAAGAGTGCGACTGAGACTCGCCGCAACAGAAGTCCAATCAAAACGACAACGATCAGGTTCAGAAGAAAACCTTGAACCATGATCGACGGATCCATCACTGGCCTCCCCTCGGTGGAAATCAGGTGAACGAGGGCGATCGGACCCTTCTGGAACAGGCGCTCAAGGGTTTCTGGATCATGTGTGGACGCAGGTATGTAATAGGTACCGACTTCGGGAAAGTGCTGCAGCAAAGCCTCGCCTGCAGCTACATCATCTTTGGCCTGCTTCCAAATCAGACTGGCATAGGGGCCCAATCCCCAGTAGAGAAAACCCCACAGGTAGAGGAGAAGCGTCGCAATGAGGACACCGAGAATAAAGCGTTTCATACCCTCAAGGCTTTCTTGCTAAGAAGTGGACACAACCCCTTGCTCCGCTCACAAGCCCTGTTGCTTCATACGAAGGATCGTCCCCATTCGTCTGAAAAGACAGACTGCCCCAGGGCCCGTCTGCTGCGCGGCGTTTCGTCTCGTTGACGCAGTTCTTCAGCCGCGCTCGGAGCGGTACTGCGGTAGCCGATAGCCATGCCGGTGAGGACTTCGAAACCCTCTGGCACCGCAAAGAGTTGCTGCGCGCGCTCTGGCAGGATTCCGATCATCTGGTGCACGTACAAGCCACGGCTGGTCGCCTCAATGACCAGGTTGGCTGAAGCAAGACCGAGGTCGTGGTGCGCCGCGCGATTGGGCTTGCCGTTGCGATCGAAACGGAGGCTGACGGCAGCCAGTGCCAGTACCGGTGCTGACTTCGCCCACGCCTGGTTTGCCTCAACCAGGCAGGACAGAATTCGATCGAACCCCTTTGGATTGTCCTTGGTCGCTACCAGGTAACGCCATGGCTGCTCGTTGTAGGAGGACGCCGCCCATCGTGCCGCTTCGAACAACGATGCCAGGTCTGCTGCCGCTACCGAACGCTCGTCGAAAGCGTATGGACTCCAGCGTTGCGCCAGAAGCTCGTGGATGGGATGGTCCGGGTGCGCTCCCTTTGGGTCGCTCATAGCTCCTCCTCTAAGTCACTCGTCCGACAGTCCCGTCTGAAGGGATAGGGAATCTCCTCTTTCACAGTCGCCAAATTGCGCTGAATCATAGCATGGCAGAAACATTCGATCACTCACCCTCTTGCCACTCCACCACGGGCAAGCAAGGCGAGTTCGAGCTTTCCACTCACGCGGGTCCCCTAGCAGGTGGAGATCGCGGTACCGGGGTAGAGATGCACAGAGATCGGGATTCGGAGCCACCTACTGCGGACCGAGAAATCCAATTGCGGCGAACCGACCGTCTGCGAAGTCATCCGAGTCACAGTGGACGTCGGTTATCCCGTGGAAAGTTTGAGACGGAAAGGCAATCAACAGGTTGTCTTCATGATCGATTCTGGTGAGAGTCTGGTCGCTGTGGTCCTTCGGTGACCCAGCGTCGGCATCGTAGAATTCAAGGTCGGCGGCGGGAAGAACCGACCTGGGAGGTACGGTATGATCGGGCCGTTCGTCAATGTCTAGCGTCGCAAGCGGCCTAACCAAGCCGATGAAGCTGACGATCAGCTTCGGCACCCGCGGAAAATCGGCGAGCCGTTCGGCGTACGGGGAATAAGCATGAAGGAGTCGGATCTCTATCTCCCCCTGAAACAGTTCCTGGGATCCCAGGGCTATGAGGTGAAAGGGGAGGTCCAAGACTGTGATGTGCTGGCGGTACGAGGCGAGGAGACTCCAATCATTGTCGAGCTCAAGCTCTCTCTCAATCTCAACGTGATCCTCCAGGCCGTTGACAGACTTTCGGTGACTCCGAAGGTGTACATTGGTATTCCCAAACGGTGTAGGATCCTGGCAAGGCGACGCCAACAGATCGTCAAGCTGCTCAGGATGCTTGGTCTGGGCCTGGTAGTGGTCGATCCAGATCTGGAGAAGCACAATGTAGAGGTCCTGCTCGATCCCGGTGAGTATAGACCTCGCACGTCAAAGCGCCGCCTGGAGCGTCTGCTTGGTGAGTTCATGAGGCGGGTGGGCGACCCGAATCTCGGGGGAACACAGAAGAAAAAGGGCATCATGACTGCCTACCGACAGAGAGCACTGGCAATTGGCCGATTCCTGGACAAGGACGGACCGACAGAGGCTTCATGCATAGCCGAAGCTCTCCGAGAACCGAAAGCCAGAGATATCCTTTACAGAGACGTGTACGGCTGGTTTGACCGAGTGTCGCTTGGCGTGTACGAACTATCTCCTAGAGGGAAGCGGGAGATTCCTATCTGGCAGAAAACGACCGAGGAGAGCACCTTCAACATGGGCGATCGCAAGATCAAATAGGCCGAATCGCTGCAGTAACATTCCGGAACTGCTCACTATTCCAGTTTCACCTTAGCGCCGCCCCCGGCTGCGGACAGCCGGATCATTCGAAAAGAAACTTCGGCCGGCGTGGCGGTGGCTTCCAAGCCGCCGTATTCCTTCCGTCGAGCCTTTGGCTCGAAAAACGGCGGCCCGGAGGCCACCGCCACGGTTTTTGGACAATAGTCTTGAGAATTCCCTATCCAATTTTAGATCAATAGTTTACGTCCTTTTTCCCTCCGAATTCACAAACGAAGTTTCAGGTTAGCCCCGCCACCGGCCGCCCCGGATCGTACAGGAAAAAAACTTCGCGTCAGGGCGTGGCGGCGGTCTCCCGGCCGCCGTGCGTCGAGCCAAAGGCTCGAAGGAAGAGGACCTTCGGCCTGGAGACCGAAGCCACGTTTGCGAATGAAGTTTCAGCTTAGCGCCGCTACCGGCCGCGGACCTGCAGATCATTCGAGAAAGAAACTTCGGTCGAGGATAGGCGATATCGTGCGTCACTCCGTGGGGAAAAGTTGTCCAGCTCTCTCCTCGGAACCTGGGCTCATTTTGCTAACGGCTCAAGTCGTTCGCGGCTCTGTCGGACTTGCTTCGTAACGCTGGTAGTTCACCCGTTAGCGGCACCTTCGGAGGACAGGAGACGTGCCACGAATTCCTGAAGTTTCAGGTTAGACCCGCCCCAGGCGGGCACTTATTGTC
The DNA here is from genome assembly GCA_047514575.1 of Acidobacteriota bacterium. Lineage (GTDB taxonomy): Bacteria > Acidobacteriota > UBA6911 > RPQK01 > JAJDTT01 > CAUZIZ01. The sequence continues at coordinate 5,132 of JAKZYH010000735.1, forward strand.
GAGGTTGGCCCAGGTAGAGGGCGTAGAGACGGATGGCTCCACTCTCGTCGCCCTGGAAGGTCACGCGGATCTTGAATGGACTGCCCAGATTTCTGAGCGGGTCTGTGGACCTCCAATGGACTGGCGTGCGGAGCCCCGACTTTTCCACTACCGCAGAGTCGACTCCCGCGTACCCCGGTAGGGGGCGCTCCAGGCGATCCAATAGCTCTACCTTCAAGCTGGATCGGGGTCCCAGGCCTTCGGCGTTGACCCAAAGCTGGGCCTCTCCCTCTAGCTGTAGATCGGAGGTAACCAGGACACCAAGCTCATCAGGGTCCCTGACCGAGAGGGAACCGAAGCGATCCCGGTCCAGCAGCAGTAGGCCGATTCCCCGATGTCGCTTCCAGGGAGTTCCGGCCCGAACACCCATACGCTGGTCCATCTGTCCGTACCAGATATAGGTCTTGTTGCCGACGTTCTCGAATCCCTGACCCTGGGAAAGTCCACCGTAGTCCCAGTCCTTTCCATCTTCGCCCACTTCGGCGAAGATGAAGTCGGGTATCGGCTCACGGAAGTGGAGGCCGTCGTTGCTGACCAGAAAGCCCAGTGGGTGAAGCACGTCGGTCCACTTGGTGCCTCCGTGCCAGAAGCCGGTGATGCCGATCAGGACATTGCCTCGATTCCAGACACTAACGCCCTCGTGAGTTTGCTCATTGGGCAAAGGCCGTTTCAGGGATGCCGGCCGCCGAAACTGGCCTTCCCGGGCAAATCCCATGGTCTGGGTGCGGGACCAGTGGATGAGATCTGGAGAGCGGAAGATCTCGATGTGCCTACCATAGGGTTCCACTGCCGGGCTACCCTTGCCCTGTCCGGCGAGGTAGTACATCTCTTTCCATTTCCAGAGACCGGTCCCCTCGAGGCGGGTAACCAATTGAATTTCCCCAGAGATCGTCTTGCCCCCTTCGGGAATCAATTCCTCCGCCAGTCTCCAGCGGAGCCCATCCCTGCTGTAGAGCGTCAGATACGCGCCCGGTGGGCCTCGAAAGGTCGCCTCGGCCTCGACCTGGGGTGCCGTGTAGTCACCATAGTTTGTCACTTGAACCGTAGCCTTGAAGTGTCGCGTGGGATCTGGATCCTCAGGCTCATGGAGGACCATGATGTGGTAGCCCCGAAAACCCTCGGGCATGAGCAAGATGTTGTTGTCACGGCTGCCCCGAAACTCCACCAGTCCCAGCCCGGGCTTCACCCAGTGCACGCCGTCCTCGCTCTCGGCGTAGAGAAAGCGCCAGCCCCGAGTGTCGATTCCGCCCGGGTATCTTTTCCCACCCAACTCCGGAGTTTCGAATCCCTCCCTTGAAGTACCGATGTACCACATCTTGAACTTGCCCTCGTGACGAATCACCGTTCCATAGTAGGTCTGCGCCCACTCGTCAGGCTCCCCGTCCTCGCCAAGCGGCACTACCGGATTCTCGGGATGTTTCTGGGCCGTGTGCATGCTCAGGTAGAGGTTGTAGGTATAGGGAATCGAGATATCGTCGAAGGAGAAAAGCGTCGCCTCTTCTACCCTGGTGGGAACCGTTGGGGTCACCGTCACGCGACCGGCAGCCTCAACTCGCACAATCAAGAGTATAAGAAGGATTTTTTTCATTTTCTGGAGGCCTCAAATGTCCAAGAAATCTCTCAATAGAACACCCTGTTCGACAGACATGAGTGCCGCCCAGAGGGTAAAGGCCCGATCTCGGAGCAACCGGTGACGAGGGAGATCGGGCCGAAAAATCCCAGCGTAGCCGGTTTCGCAGCGCAGTGAAACGACCCTGCTACAGCTAACGATAGTCCACGTCGGTCAGGCCGGTCAAAAGGAATGGGCAGAAACATATCGGATGGTCCCACCCCGTGCCATGCCGATGACCGCCAACGGCTACCTCACGACAGCCACAGACGACTCGGAGAACTCGACAGAGCAGATTCGATGAACTATTGTGACGGATTCGAATCCTGCAATGAGCACAAACCGTCCTCTTTCTCCAGCGCTTGTCGAACGGCCAATCGAGGCGTTCCGGATGGATGGCCGGGTAGCAGTGGTAGTTGGAGGCACCGGAGTCCTATGTGGAACGATCGCTCGGGCGTTTGCCGCTGCTGGTGCTGAGACGATTCTAGTCGGACGCGACCGGGAAAAGGCGGACCAACTGCTGAGCAAGATCAAGGCTGCTCAGGGCCGGGCTGATTTCATACCCTGTGACGTCACGCAGCCGGCAGCGGTAGTGAAGTTGCGAGATCAGGTGCTGAGCAGACACCGGAAAATTGATGTTCTCGTGAATGGCGCCGGTCTGAACAGCTCTACTCCTTTCCTGGAGATCGACCCGGAAGAGCTGGATCGTCTGCTCACGGTCAACTTCAAGTCTGTCGTCTCGGCTTGCCAGGTCTTCGGTGAATACTTTCTCGATCGCGCTCGCCAAGAGGGCACAGGAGCTTCGATTATCAACCTGGGATCCCTCTCAGGGCTGACTCCCCTCAGCCGTGTCTTCATCTATTCGGCGGCAAAAGCAGCTGTCCACAACGTGTCCGCAAATCTTGCCCGTGAGTGGGCTCCTCACGGAATCCGTGTAAACACGCTGGTCCCTGGCTTCTTTCCGGCCGAACAGAACCGTAGGATCCTCACCCGCGATCGTATCGAGAAAGTACTGGCACACACGCCAGCTGGTCGATTCGGGGAGCCCCAGGAGCTGCTGGGCGCCGCGCTGCTGCTCGCATCTGATGCCGGCAGCTTCATCACGGGAGCGGAGTTGGTGGTCGATGGAGGGTTCTCCAATAGCACCATCTGAACGGGATTCCTAGACTATGGTGGACTTTCTAGACAACAACTTTCTTCTCTCCACCGCTACTTCTGAGCTCCTCTATCATGAGATCGCATCCCGACTTCCCCTGATCGACTATCACAACCATTTGCCCCCCAGGGACATCGCTGACAGACGCGTCTTCGACAATCTCTCCGAGGCGTGGCTCGAGGACGATCACTACAAGTGGCGAGCGCTTCGTTGGGTCGGCGTGGAGGAGGTTCTGATCACGGGTGACGCCGATCCCTGGGATAAGTTCGTTGCCTGGGCTGAAGTTGTCCCCCTGACCCTCCGTAACCCCCTCTACACCTGGACGCATCTAGAGCTACGGCGGTGCTTTGGCATCGATCTGCTACTCAGCGAAGACACCGCACGAGAGGTTTGGGACGAGGCCAATCGACAGTTGGCAAAAATGCCCTGCACCGATTTTCTGTCACGGTTTCGCGTAGAGGTCGCGGGAACCACCGACGATCCAATTGACACGCTCGACCATCACACCAGGATCTCGAGGTCCGATCTGAGTACGCGCGTGGTTCCCACCTTTCGACCCGACAAGTGCTACAACCTGCAGCGCGACGCGACCCGATGGAATGTCTGGGTCGCGCAGCTGGGTAGAGTTGCGGATGTCGACATCCGCTCGCTCGATGATCTTCTGGAAGCTTTGTCCAGGCGACACCGCGCATTCGCGGATCGGGGAGCCAGAGCCAGTGATCACAGCCTGCCGTTCCTACCTGATCTCGCTGCGGACGAGCGCCAAGCCCGGAAGGCTGTAGACCGACTTCTGGCCGGAGAGACTCCCGACGACTCCGAGACCAGGGACGCCCTGACGCTGGTGCTTCTACGTCACGTCGCCTCCCTCAACCACGCCGCCGGCTGGGCGATGCAGCTGCATCTCGGCCCCCTGCGAAACGCGAACCAACGTTTGTTCCAGGAGCGTGGTCCCGACGCTGGCGGAGACTCGATAGGCGACTGGCGCCAGGGACCTGGCCTACAGAGACTGCTCGACGGTCTGAACCAGGAAGGAAGGCTTCCCCGGACGATCCTCTACAACGTCAACCCGGCGGATCACGCTGTGATGGCGACCATGTGCGGCAACTTCCAGGGTGGTGGTCTGCGAGGGCGAGTCCAATGGGGTTCAGCCTGGTGGTATCTCGATCAAGATGGGATGCGGAGACAGATTGAAGACCTCTCCAACATGGGCCTGCTATCAACCTTTCTGGGCATGGTGACAGATTCTCGCAGCTTCCTGAGCTTCCCCAGGCACGAAGTCTTCCGCCGCATTCTCTGTGACATCCTGGGAACTGATGCCGAGACCGGCCGTCTGCCCCAGGACACTGATCTGCTCGGCAAACTGGTCCATCGGGTCTGCTTCCTCAATGCGCAGAACTATTTCGACTTTCCGCTGAAGCGAAAAGAGTAGAGATCGGCATCCTTCAGGATGAATCGGATTCGGACTGGCTTGCCGGCCAGCGAACTGACGTCCTGGCTTCCCTTCCAGCTCACCGAGCCTTCGATATGATCTCCGAAAACCTCATCCGCATCCGCCCGAGTAAAGCCCTTGAATGGCGTTCCCTGTTCGTCCTGAAGCTCCACCCATAGACCTCCGCCACCCGAACTGGCGTAGTTCAAGAGCAGCTTGCTGCCCTCGAATCGGATGGGTTTCGTCACCATCTCACCGCCGCTCAGCGGAGCATTGAGCGAGACAAATCCGTCCATCCGGAGTGAGTAGCGCCGGACGTTGAGGTTAGAGCCGGTCCAATAGCCTTCGACCACGTAGATTGAGAGTTCGCGGGGGGATTCAGGCAGGTCAGAGGCAGTCTCGACGATCCCCCAGGCGATGCTGTTGTCTCCATATACCCAGCTGTTGACTCGCGAAGGACCAGGTCGAATAAAAGCCTCTCCCCAGCGCTTGAAGCTGAGACGGTCCCTGCCCGTCATCAGGAGGGCATCCGTCACGGTGGTGCCGTAGCGCTGATTCACCTGAGCCCGGTGCCGTCTCACCTCAGATCCAGGCAGGCGCCAGGTAGACTCGGTGCGTCCCCGGTCGGTATAGCGCATGGGAAATCCGATCAGGATGTGCGGAGCCCGATAGTAGGGCCGCAGCTGGTTCGTGTACAGATGATCGCGCGGTGCCTCCGGGTACTCCAGCCAGACCGGTTTAGTCCAGTTGAGAAAGTCGGGCGAGGTGGCCGTCAAGATGTCCCGAACCTTTTCTTTGAATCCTCGAAAGTAAGCCCGGTACTGTCCCTGGTGGGAATCCCAGAAAGCCAGGTTCTGAGAGTCGAACGCCCCCTCGGAAATGACAACCCTGTCCGTCATTTCCGTGAATCGAATGCCGTCAGGAGATTTGAGGGCTAACAGGCCCTTTTCCCCGTTGGATCGAATGATCATCTTGTATCGTGCGTCGGCAGGAGAATCGGGATTTCCGTCCTTGAAGATCGCCGCATGGCCCGGGTCCGCTTCAATTGCCTTGAGCGTTTCCTCGGTCAAAATGATGTTGTTCTTGCGACTGCCTTTGAACTCGACCAGGCCCAGGTTGGGCTTTTCGAAATGGATGCCATCTCGGCTCTCGGCGTAACAGAGAAAGGCCTCGTGTGGGTACGTCTGTCCGGTAGCAGAAACGTCATACTGATAGGCACCGTAATACATTCGGTACCTGTCTCCGTCCTGGAAGACGGTTCGGTAATGGAAAGCGTTCCCTTCCCAGGCCTGGTCCGTTACCAGCGCCACGTTCTGTCGAACCGGTTAGTGCATCTGCAGTCTAGCGCCTCCCGATATCTTTTCGATCAAGTAGTCGTCCACGAGGAGCTCCAGACGCGAGCCGATGTCTGTTGCTGGAGCCGCAGACGCAAAAGACAGCGAGCCTAACGAGAGCCCCCAAAAAGCCAGCATTCGTTTCATATCACCTTCCTTTCAGTCACCCCCCTCCGAGCGGAGCGTGCTGGCGCCTATGGTATCCTTGTGGAAAGTAGACCGTAAAGCTTCTTCTGGCCTCCCCTCGGGTGCCAGCGAAGGAATAAGATAGAGCCATGCCTTTGACCGCGGAAATAATCCTGAGCTTGATACTGGGAATAGGCCTCAGCGCTGCATGCGGCTTTCGGGTCTTCGTCCCACCTCTTATCATCAGTATCGCTGCGTTGTCTGGAAACCTGGAGTTATCTCCCGGTTTCGATTGGGTGGCAAGCTACCCGGCTCTGATTGCCCTGGCGACGGCCTCAGTCCTCGAAATTCTGTGCTACTACATCCCCGTCGTAGATAACTTCATGGACAGCGTTGCTACGCCGGCGGCAATCGTAGCGGGTGCGGCAACGACCGCATCAATGGTCGCAGACACCAGCCCCATGCTGATCTGGGCGATTGCGGTGATAGCCGGCGGCGCCGCTGCCGGTACGGTCCAGGCAACCACGGTCGCCTTGCGGGGCGCGTCGACACTAAGCACCGGTGGCATCGCGAATCCACTGGTCTCTTCAATCGAACTGGGTGGAGCCGTCGCTACCTCGGTTTCAGCCATGATTGCGCCCATCCTTACCCTGATTCTCATTTTGCTTCTGATCGTTGCGGTCAGAAAGTTCTACCTCAGCCAGAGGGCCCATCGATTAGCTCGCCCTAGTACGCTGTAACACAGATTATGACGGATCCGTGGCGAGCGCGACGGGTCGAGATCGCGAAGCGACGACACCCATGCTTTGCCATAGTGGAGGAGGAGCGACAAAGATATCGGCCCGTCCCGTCGCCACCCGTAGGGCAGACGGGGGTTGTGGACGATCTCTGCGTTGGTCGTCGTCGAAGATGACCAAGCATCATCTTCCTCCTCCTGCCTTGATCTCGCCTCACAAGCCCCATCTGCGAATCCGTCATAATCTGTGTTACAGCGTACTAGCTAGTGCCCGTCCGGAAATGTGTAAGTAATTGATAAGGAAGGGGAAAGAGGGCTTTTTCAAGCTCCGAAATTGTCAGGGTCGTTTGCTAGTCTATTGGTGCAAACAACTAGACTGAAACGACTTACGA
>JAKZYH010000736.1:0-4121 GCA_047514575.1 Acidobacteriota bacterium
GAAGCGGCTGACCTTCACCACGTCCTGCCCGCTTTCGTACACGTACTGGCAGCGGGCAAGATGCTTCAAGGCCCTGCGAAAGGTATTCTCCGGGGGGTGGGCCACGTCCTCGATGGCCAGATCCACACCGGTGAGCCGGTACAGTCCCAGGTAGTCCTGACGCCACTGGGGATCGAAGGCCGACTCGAACGCCTTCATCCTCCTCCACCTCTCTTGGACGCGCTGTTCCCGCTCCTCCTCCTCGATGCCCTTTGCTTCCAGACTCTGGCGAAACTGATCCAGGTCCTCCCGGAGCCGGTCACCGATCATGGTGATAACGGGATCGGCCACATAGAGGCTCCCCATCACTTCAGCCACATAGCTGTTGAAATGCAGATCCAGCCCCCTCTGGAGCTGGGCCTGGGTCGGCTTCAACTCTGCCAGGATGATCTGGCGGCCTGCCTCCACCCTCTCGGCCGTCTCTTTCCGAAGCTGGAACTGACGGAAGTCCGCCGGGGTAAGAGACTTCTTCTGAGCGTATAGGGCTTGGGACAGACTCAGAGTGGCGGCTGACTGTCGAAGAAAACCTCGTCTGGACAGAGGGTCCTGTTTCATCGTTGGCCCGTGCTGAGTGGACTGTATCTGAACTTCGGGAATAATTCTACCGTGAGAGATTCCCTATAGCTATCGGCCCCGCCAGGGCTGGAAATAGGGGCTAACCCCATCGTCATGCTATTTCGGAATCGATCAACTAGAGTGTCGACAGAAAGACTATGAGATCTGTGATCTCGGTCGGCGGGATCTGCTGATCCGGGTGTCGATGGACCTCGAACACCTCCCTCAGACTTCGGGCCCGGCCGTCGTGGAAGAAGGAAGAGCGCAATCCGACCCCGCGTAGGGAAGGAGGGTTGAATTGCCGATTGCCGAATTCGTCGGCAAGACCAACGTCGCGTGCCGTCTTCGTCGTATAGGAGGGGGGCGTGTGGCACTGTTGGCAGCCGCTGCTGACGAACACCTCCCGGCCCCTTCGAACGGAGACTTCTGAGCCGATCGGGGGTAGCTGGGGCGGCTGCAGCGTGCGCAGAAATGTCCCCAGGGCTCGCACCTTTTCCTCTGAAACATCGCGTGCGTGGAGAGTCGTCCGAAGCGACTTGCGAATCTGGTCTTCGAGCGCGGCCATGCCGCCATTCCATGCCCAGGGACCGCTATCACCTACACCGAGAAGTGAAGGAATGCGTTTGGGTGCGCCGTAATTCCCATCCCCGAGAGTGTCGACCAGGAGCCCGTTGCTGTGTCCGTCCGAGTGGCAGCTGTGACAACTCATCCAACCACGCAGCGAAAGCGTTGCATCGTAAAACAGCAACTCACCCTGATCTGCCTCGGTGAGAGCGGCCCGGACCCCGAGAGAGACCTCCTTCACCGGCTTGCGAGAACGGATGTCGATGACCGAGATCGAGTCCGAGAGCGTGTTGGCCACAGACCGATATCCGTTGGAGCCGGCGGCTAGGGCTCTGGGACGGCGTCCTACCTTGACGCGATCCAGTCGCGGCCAGGTGTGCTCACCGATGGCGACCCGGCCGACGCCCCCGATGGCCACCATCACCTCACCACTTTGTCCCACGATCACAGTTTGAGGGTCGCCTGAAGGCGTGCTGAAGTCTCCAAGATCGAGCGTCCGCATGGCAGCCAGCATGTTCCCGGTGGGAGAAAGGATATCCGACAGCCTCAGCGAGACCAGGCTATTGGACATCAGTCCACCCCACACGACATCGTCGCGGTTGGCGCGGGCAAAGGGGTCGATGCTCTGCCGAGCCAGCAGCAGGTGTGAGCCATCCGCGGTAACCGCTAAACCCCGAACATTGTGGGCGGGCAGCTCCAAGATGCGCTCGATCTGGTTGCGTGAGAGATCGATCAGTGCCAGCTTTCCACCGAAAGAGTCCGCCACCAGCAAACGATCATCACCCGGCAAGAGCACCTGCTCACGGGGTGCGAATGGCAGTTCCAACGAACCCAGCGAGCGTGGACCAGTAGCAGGATCCAACTCGATCAGGTCCAACCGCCTGGACCAGAGGCAGGCGACGAAACAGCGTCTTCCATCTGTACTGACGCTGAGACTGACGGGGTAGCGACTCACTGTTACTCGATCCAGCACCTGAATGTCCCAGACACCAGGGCCAGGGAGGGAGAGTATCAGGAGTTCATGAGCTCCTTCGTCCACCGCCAACAGGCGCCTTCCGATCGAGTCCCGCTTGGGCAAAAGAGCCAGGTCTCCAAGTGTTCCGCCTACCCTGGTCTCAAACTTCACCGCCAGCTCGTTGGTATCGATTGTCGAAATCGTTCCACTGCGGCGATTGGCCACGAAGAGCCGACGTCCCACGTCGTCCAGCGCCAGGGCGACCGGATGTCGCAGCAGGACCTGGTCATGGAGAGAATCGGCATCCCTCCCATCGAGACTGGAGGACATGGCCTCTTGGCACAAAAAACCGAGCAATACCAGGACGGAGGCGAGAAATCTCAATTCGGGGACCTTGGACACCTCTCCATTCTAGGATTAACGGGCGCGACAGTCCAAGCGTCTCTTCTCAGTCCCGTCAAGCCACCTGGCCGGGCCTTGTAGCCGCCCCGCCAGCCAGCCATACTCAGGATGCTGCAAGAGACGGAGGACGGTCTGATGTTCGCAAGCTTCGAGAAGACCCAGGTCAAAGCAAACGGTGTTTCGATCAACCTTGTTCACGGGGGTACCGGCCCCCCTCTGTTGCTGCTGCACGGGTATCCCCAAACCCATGTGGAGTGGCACAAAACAGCGCCTCTGCTTGCCTCGGACTACACCGTGGTAGCACCCGACCTACGGGGCTACGGAGACAGCGAGAAGCCTCCGGCAGATCCGGAAGACCTGAGCGTCTTCTGCAAGCGGACGACGGCTCAAGATCAAGTGGAGTTGATGTCTATTCTGGGCTTCGACTCCTTTCACGTGGTGGGTCACGATCGCGGCGTCCGGGTCGGCCATCGAATGGCTCTGGACCATCCCACCAGGGTCAGGAGCCTTACCTCGCTGGATGTCATGCCCTCTCAGGCTGCCTTCGATAGTATGGACCAGCAACTCTCCTTCGCCTGGTTCCACTGGCACCTGATGCGCCAGCCGTCCCCATTCCCGGAAACCCTGATCGGAACCAACGCCAAGTTCTATCTGGATTTTCTACTGGAGAGATGGTGTGCCATCGAAGGATCGATTACCGACGAAGCCTATGCTGAGTACTTGAGATGCTTCGACGATCCCGAAACCATCCGAGCCACCTGCCTGGACTACCGGGCGATCGAGCTCGATCTGGAGCATGACGAGAAAGACCGCGGCCGAAAGCTGACGTGTCCGGTGCTGGTGCTCTGGGGGAACAACACGGTCAAGCGTCCGGGCTGGCAAACGGGGTCGAGTCTCGAGATGCTCGAAGTCTGGTCTCAGCGGGCCACCGATGTGCGAGGCAAGGCTCTAGAGTGCGGCCATTTCCTACCCGAAGAGCAACCGGACGAGATCGTCGCTGAACTGCTCAGTTTTCTATCTTCCATCTAAACCGAGGTTCTCACTCCGCGCGACTGGTTCAACCTTGCAACTCTTTCGGTCAGATTGTTTGGGATTTCGTGCTTTTGATTCGGGATTTGAATTCTGGAGCCCATGTTTCAGCGCAGTGCTCCCTATCCAATTCTAGATCAGTGGGTTACGTTCTTTTCTCCTCGAAACCTTCAGATCAAGTTTCAGCTTAGCGCCCCCACCGAGTGCGCCGGATCGTCCAAGAAGGAAACTTCGCTCGAGGGACGTGGCGGTGGGCTCCAGGCCGCCGTGTTCTTTCCGTCGAGCCCTTGGCTCGAAAAACGGCGGCCTGGAGCCCACCCCCACGGTTCTTGGAAAATTGCCTGCAGGATTCCCTATCCAACTCTAGATCAATGGTTTACGTAATTTCTCCATCCAAAGCAGTAAATCAAGTTTCAGGTTAGCCCCGCCTCCGGCAGGAGTCCTTCGAAATTCGCTTGTTCGATATTCTGCGGTTCAGCATTTATCGGTTGCCTTCTCCAGAAGCCTTCCAAAGCCCGAGACCGGCTGCCGGATTCCCAGAGCGCAAAAGACCGACCAGATCGTGGCCTGATTTGAG
>JAKZYH010000737.1:0-3335 GCA_047514575.1 Acidobacteriota bacterium
CAGCGTGTTGATCAGTTCAATCATATGCACCGGGATTCGGATGGTCCGACCTTGATCGGCAATCGCTCGCGTAACGGCCTGTCGAATCCACCAGTGGGCATACGTCGAGAACTTGTAGCCCCGTCGATAGTCGAACTTCTCCACCGCTTTCATCAACCCGGTGTTGCCTTCCTGGATCAGGTCCAAAAACGGCAGGCCTCGGTGAGGATATTTCTTCGCAATGGCAACCACTAAGCGGAGGTTGGCTTCCACCAGTTCCTTCCTGGCAATATCCGCTTCCAGCTCAGCTTGCTTGACGGCCGATAGAGTCCGCTCGAGCTCTCGTGGGCTGGCTTGAACCCGGTCCTCAATTTCCTGCATCTCGTTTTCGAGTTCCCCAAGCCGATCCTTCAATTTCCCAGCTCCATCCCGCGCCAACGAAGATGTCAGCTGTGCCCTAAGTTCGGTTGCCTGCCGCTCCACCGCCACCATCCGCTCGAGCGTCTTTCGAATCACCCTCACCAGCTTCGCCTGGGTGGCCAACGTCAGATTCAGGTTGCGGATGGGATGGGAGATGGAAATCCGGTAGCGGGCCAACTGAGAGAGTAATCGCTTACGCTGGGCGGGATCTCCCCTAGCGTTGCCTAGATGCCGGCGAACCTCAGCAGCCTTCGCTTGCAGCTTACCAAGCTCCCCAATTCGGCCCAGAACATCCTGCTGCCTCGCTCCTGGAACCCCTTCGGCCGTTTCAACCTTTTTGAAGTTGACGAGTTTCGAGAGGGGAATTTTCCCTTCACTCAGATCCTTCCCGTAGTCCAAGATTTCAGCGACCACGAGGGGACAACGTGAGACCACTTTGAGCACATTTATCTGTCCTCTTTCTATGCGCTTGGCTATTTCGACTTCCCCTGGTTGACTCAGAAGAGGGACCGTCCCCATCTCCCGCAGGTAAATGCGGAGGGAATCGCTCGTCTTTCCCAGGTCCTCGTCTGCCAACTCGGCGTCCGGGTCCTCGTCCTCCCCCTTCTCGTAGATTCTCGGCTGGGATACCTGGGGCGGCGGCTCGGAATGGATCGCTTTAGTTTCGGCAACACCGAGAGAATCTGTCACGGGGAGCAGGCCCCCGCGTCTTGTGGACTCAACTAGGTCCTCGGCTGGAACTTGCAGGCTCCTCTTGTGCTCGAACTGATGGAGCATCGCTCGATAGACGAACCCCCGTGTCTTCTTTCTGTGCCCGCCAAGAACGGGCTGGATCGAGTGGAAGCTACGGGTGTATCCCATGCGATGAACCGTCTTGGAAACCTGGAGGGTCAACTGACGGAGGCTCGAACCTGGGTGCTGCTGGATCCATTCCTGAGCCAGACGGGCAATGGGCTCGGCCCTGACCCAACGCAGATCTATCATCACACTCCTGGGAGTCAACTTTGTTAGTTTCTCCTCCCAGTTATCGAGTTGGGGAAACTCTTCCTGAAGCAGTTTTTCCACCGCAGCCACCACACCACGTCGAACCCAGCGTGTTCTGCCGCTCACCAGACATTGCAGATGATCGAGGCTCATCAAGAGCCCCTGCTCCGAGAGAGTGCGTCTCAGGGACGCTGCCAAGTGCATCGATGAGTAGTCGTGATGCAGCAGCTTCCACAGGCCTGCTAGCTGAACCAGCCTCTTCGGGTCGTCGAGTTTTCGGGCTTCGACAGATCGGCGTATTTCGTCGGACTGACCCTCAACTTGTGCCCCAGCGGATTCCTCTGAGGACACACCCTGTTGCGCCAAGAAGGTAAGCAACGTGTCTCGTATCTGTCGTCTCACAAAACGGTGGAACCGTCCAGCGAGTACGCTTTGAAGGCGAACTGCTGACACGTCGATACCCTGAGATCTCAATCTCTCCCGGATTTGGCAAGCCAGAAAGCGCTTCGATTTGTCAGGGTTCAGGTGAAGCCAGAGGTGGGCCAAGGCTATCACCGTCTCGCCTGGCACGTTCACGGGGAGACGGTCCTGGGGTGAGACGTGTAACCCCTCGGCCGCAAGGGCCCTTTCGATCTCTGCCTCTGTGGTGAAGCCATTGGACTCAAGCAGAAGCTGGAGCATCGTCCTCTCAACCTCTGGCGGTACCGAGGCGATCGCACCGCTCAATTGTCGCTTGAGCGTCCGCTCGTGATACCTGGTTCCAGAGATTCTTAGCTCCCTGCCCAGGGCACCCGCTAGGGCCGCGCGCGAGTGTGCTGGATTCTTTCGGAGAAAATACGTGGCCAACGCTCGAAAAAAAGTTCCGGGAACCCGCGCTGAGCCGAGGCCACCCGTCGTGCGGTCAGGTCTTCCACTTTGCAGCTCTGCCATCACTGTCGATTCCGAGATCTGAGGAGACGCTCCATGATTTCCTTCGGGCGTGCTTGGCTGCTTTGAAGGAACGTCCGTACCCAACTGCGCAGCTTCGCCGGAGGCATTGCCAGGAGGTCGCAGATCCAGAGGAAGCTGCCCACCTGGTCGCTTTCCGAACACAGCCACTCCCGAGCATCCTGGTGCCAATCGAGGGTCTCTCTCGCTCCTTCCGAGGAGTTCGAGCGACGGCCGATTCCGTCGCGCAGGGCCCGAATCAAAATCGCCAGGGCCAGTCTTCGGATCGGTCGATCGTCTCTGGGGATCGGATGCTGCACGGCGCTGCTCAGGTCCTGGATGTAGACAACAAAAGGAGGCAACTTATGCCCTATCCTGAAGTCATTTGGTCCGTGCGCGTGGGTGCCTGGGAGATGTTGGCAGCAAGGATCTCACCTTCTCACCAACCCTCAAACTCTGCGAAATCCATTTTTTACCCCGGCTAGTTTAGGCATTCGTCACCAGGTGACTCTACCGGTTGACATCCCCCTCAATTATACACGGAGACGGTTGAAATGAAAGGATACAAGGCCTCTCTGGAACCTAGTAACTCACTATATTAAAGGCACTTAACCTCTACCTAGGGCCAGAACAAGGCCTCGGTTTAGAGTGGGCAGTGCTCGCGCTGGCCCCTTCTGCCTCTCAACGGACCAGCCTTCCGTTTTTGCCCTGGGTCAAGAGCTTGAACAGCTCGGAGTCGCCCGAGAGCACAGCCGTCGTCTTCTCATCCAGAATCCTCCGATAGGCCTCTAGCGTCCGGACCATCTGGTAGAAATCGGGATCTCGAGAAAAGGCTTCCCCATAGACCCTGGTGGCTTCGGCATCCCCCTGCCCACGGATGATCTCCGCCTCCTTGTAGGCGCAGGACAAGATCTCTTCGGCGGCTCGATCCGCCTCGGCTCGGATCTTCCGCGCCTGCTCCTCTCCTTCGGCTCGGTACTTCTTGGCGATCCTCTCTCGCTCGGCCCGCATACGAGCAAACACAC
>JAKZYH010000738.1:0-8297 GCA_047514575.1 Acidobacteriota bacterium
CTTGGCATTTTGGCATCTCATGTTCACACCATCTTCGGCCGCTCCTCAATCGCGAAATCCTCAACGTAGACCTGGCTATGCCTGCGGTTTCGCTCAATCGTTCGCGGCCAAATCTGGTGCAAATCTGAGCGCCAATTCTACTAAGTTATTCTTACGCAGACCCTTAGTTCGAGGCTGCGGAGGCCGACTTCGGCTGGATCTCGAAGATGTCCTTTAGCACAAGCTGCTTGTCGGAGACGAGATCGGCAACATCGATCTGAAAGGTATATCTGCCAGACGTGAGCCCTTCCAGTGGGATGGCGAAGAAGGCGTTGAGTACGGAGTCGTTCTCTACTTTCTGAGGCTGCAGTACTTTCTCGAAGTTGGGTACCGGCTGCCCCTCGGAAAGCACTCGGTAGGAAAGCCTCACATCGGCCGCCTGCTTCGACATGTCCACCGCCAGGTTGTGAACCTCCAGAAAGACTCCCAACTGCTCCGACGGAGCGAAGGTTCTGTGGATATCCGGATAAACTTTCAAATCCTCCGTGACGACGAAGGGGTCCACAATAGTCTCACCCTCCCGAACCCGCTTGGCTCTGTCGGCCAGCATCACCATGCCCCGCAGCTCGGGAGTCTGCCCCGGGACGACAACCAGCCTGTTCAGTGTTCCTATCCTCTTGGTCTTACCCTCACGGACCACGATTTGAAGCTTGTACCGACCGCCCTTGAGGGGAACCTTTCTCTGGTACAGGCGAGAGGTCTGGAGCTGAAGGGCCGGATCTTTTCTGATTTCCGCTGCCACATCGTCGTCGAACTCAAAGGCGATCTGTCCGGTGAGATTGGTCAAACGCCCATAGATGTTGGTCTCGGCTCTCCAGACACCTTCGCCCACCGAGTCGAAATTGTCATTATTGATCTCGATTTCGGCGCTCAGCAGGACCAGACTCATGTCCTCGTGAACCGGCGTGACATGGGACACCAGATGCACGTCCAGCTGATCGTAATTGACTCGTGTCTCGACCAACGTTCGCAGATCGTCGAAGCGAATCTTGGGGGGCTTCATCAACTGGGTGTACCGGCTCAAACGCTGCAAAGGCTGATCATTGAGGCGTGAGCTCCTCATATAGGGATTGCTTGGATTGCCCAGGTAGCGAGCCCGGTTGAGTTCGGCTCGGCTATAGATTCCCAGCGTCTCGCATGTGGTTTCTCCCATCCCCAGCTCGAAGCCGACTTCTTTCTCGAATGAGTCGTGGGCAATGCGGTACTCGTTGCTGTTGAGACGATCAACGAACTCGACTTCGACATCCTGCCCAACGCCTTCGATGTACCGATACCACCAACGCTCGAAGGGGAATGTCTGTACGTTGCCCCCTCCCTCGTAAATCTCACGAGTATAGGCCCCCCCGCTGGGGTTGCTGGTTTTCTGGTCAGGAGGACCAAACTTGATGTAGATCTTGCCGCGGTCACTCTGCCATCCCGGAAATCCGGCGGCGAACTGTTCGTTGGAGTATTTGATGCGCCGGTAGTGTTCTTCCTTGAACTCGTTGTAGGTAGTCCCGGGCGTCTCATCCCGCCTTCCCCAAAACTGTTCGATGAACTGCTCCTTCTCCTCCATCGTGGTAAGCCGGTCGAAGACGGCCTTCTCCTCGTTGGTGATGATGTAGACGACATCTTCCTTCAGCCACTTTCCGAAGTAGTCTATATCTTCGTTCTTCTGTGATTGAGCATGGCCGAAAAAAGGCACGGAACCGAACACGGAAAGTCCCAGCGACAAGGCTAGCAATCGGGTCACGGCTGGCATCATCATCCTAAACCCCCTGATTTCCATCGATCGAACTCGCTACCTCGAATATATATGATACCCGGACTCTCGGTATAGAGTTCACATCAGGGGCTGTTTCCTATATGACGATTTGTTGATTGAGAGCTTCTTCCCTACGACTGAGGCCTCAGCAATCAGGCTGCAATCTGGCTCTAGACAAGACCGAGCATCCGGCGTGTTTCGTCCGCCCTCGCCACACCCCGACCGAGGTCTTCCGCAAGACGCACGATCCGTTCTACCAACTGGACGTTGCTCTGGGCGAGCTCTCCGCGCTGGTAGTGGATCGAGTCTTCCAGGCCAGTGCGGACGTGACCTCCCAGCAGCAACGCCATCACGTTCACGTGGATTTCCTCCAGACCCAGGGCGCAGGTCTGGAAGATACAGTCTTCCGGTAGATTCCGGACCATGTAGAGAAAGCTGTCCAGGCTGGTGTTGATGCCGCTCTGCTGGCCAAACACCAGTTGAACGAAGTAGGGCTTGTCCAACGCATCTCGTTGGATCAGGTAGTCCAGGAGGTCCAAATGGCCGGGATGGTAGAGGAAGACCTGGGGCTTCGCACCTTTTTCTCTCAACCGATGTGCGTCTCGTTCGGTGTGGTCGAAGGTGGACAGGTAGACCTTACTGGGCGAGTCGCCGCCGCCGGTGTAGCTGGCTCCGCCGCGGAACGTCATAGGGCCGGGGTTGAGGGCCATGATATCGGGTCCGGCTTCAATCGGCGCTGACTTGTAGAAATGCGCGGATCCAACCAGTCCACTTCCTTCAGTGGATAGATCTGCGACCCCCTGGGAGTTGTCGATCAAGATTCCCGGAGCCCGGGATCGCATCAGATCATTGATCTCACGGTAGCGATCGGTCTCGTGCGACGCCTCACTAGGGTCATGTAGTTGACGGGCATGGATATGAATGATGCTCGCGCCGGCTTCCAAGACGGCTGCGGCCTCAGCGGCCTGCTCTTCTGCCGTGACCGGTACCGCGGGATTCTCGTCCTTTTGATGGCCCCCGGTCACGACCGCACTGATGATGACTGGCGGCATCCCTTCTTGAAGGTGCTTGACGTACTCTCGTTGGTCGGCGTAATCCCAGGTGATGCTCATTTCGTCTCCTTTTGGGCCGTATTTACTGTGACGATCGACAGTCGGTCTTATCCTACTCGGGAACAATCACGCCCTTGATGAAACCCTCTGCCTGGAGCACGCCACCAGCTGTATGGACAGCTTGCTCCGCCTGATCCAGCGAGAAGTGATGGGTCACCATCTTCTCGATCGGAAAACGGCG
Organism: Acidobacteriota bacterium; assembly: GCA_047514575.1. Lineage (GTDB taxonomy): Bacteria > Acidobacteriota > UBA6911 > RPQK01 > JAJDTT01 > CAUZIZ01. The sequence goes on from JAKZYH010000738.1 coordinate 3,077, forward strand.
TGACTCGACAATCTTGATGGCACTTCGAACAGCGGGCGTGTCGTGGCTGTTCACCCCCTGGACCCGGATCTCCTTGACCGGGATCCTGCTGGGGATGATGGATGCCTGCTGGGTACCGGTGTTCGATCCGATGACCACCGTACCCATCGGCCTCACCAGATCCAGGGCCAGGGGTAGCGAAGCGGTGGCACCGGTAACGTCGACCACGATATCGGCCAACAGTCCATCAGTGAGCTCCTGAACACTCTCCACCGCGTCTTCCTGGTCCAGGTTGATCGCCTGGGTCGCCCCGAACTGCTGGGCAAGGTCGAAGCGATGCCTGTCCTGGCTAAGGCCGACGGCAATCACCTGAGCGGCGCCGGCCAGATGGGCGGCCAGGATGACCGCCAGGCCCTGCCCCCCAGGCCCAATGACGACTACATTGTCGCCGATGGTGACGCCTCCCTTGGTGCGAACCCAGCGCAGGCCGTTGCCGATATTGGCGCAGGTCATGGCTGCAGCCTCCGCGGGAACCTCGGCTGAGATTCGGTGAACGCGAGAGTTCGGTGCCAGATACATGTACTGGCCGTAGGCTCCCCACAGGTGGGGCGGCACCGTAGCAGGGGTGGGGCCACCGTAGCCCTGGTGCTCATGACAGAATCGATACTCACCCACCAGACACCAACGGCAGTGGCCGCAACCAAAGAGGTGCTCGACAATGACCCGGTCTCCTTCGCCGACCCCCCATCGTTTGGCTGCTGCCGCACCTACCCGATCAATGTGGCCCACCATCTCGTGTCCCATGATGAGCGGGAAACGGGCGGGATCCGTCCAGTCGAAAATACGCGGATCGCTGCCGCAGACCCCACACATCTCTACCTTGAGGAGGCCCTCATCTTGACCGATAGAGGGAAGATCAAAGGACTGCAGCTCCATGGTCCGTCTGGCTACGGCTACTGCTGAATAAACTTTCATCTAAAAAAATGAAACTCCTTGGCTACCTTAGGGTCTGCGCAGGAATAACTTGGCATTTTGGCATCTCAGCTTCACACCATCTTCGGCCGCTCCTCAATCGCGAAATCCTCAATGTAGACCTGGCTACGCCTGCGGTTTCGCTCAATCGTTCGCGGCCAAATCTGGCGCAAATCTGAGCGCCAATTCTACCAAGTTATTCCTGCGCAGACCCTTAGAACGTTGGACTTCACTGGATAGTGAGCAGTGATCAGTTTTCGAACAGACGCGGTTCAACAGTACGCTCCAATGGGTCAACCCTCAACAATATGAGACCAAGTCCAACAGAGCCGCGAACGACTTGAATCGTTAGCGAGATGAGCCCCAGTTCCGAGGAGAGAGCCGGACAACAGCACCATCTAGAGTCTCCTTCCAGGCCTCAAAGAAACTCCGGGCGGAGAGTCGTCTTCATACGGCTAACAATGTCAATCAACCATAAATGTGGTCAAATCAGAAACCCTTTTGCTTATCACAAATGTTCAGCAGGATCTCGCCAGCCAGGTAACGGCGTACGTTCTCCTTGAAAATCTGGCAACGACGCTCCCACATCTCTGGGGAATCAGCTGACACATGGGGTGACATTATGACGTTGGGTAAACTCCACAGGGGACTGTCTTCGACCAGGGGTTCAGGGTCTACAGCATCCAGGGCTGCGCCGGCGACGTGGCCAGAGCTGAGGGCCTCTACCAGGGCATCTTCCAGCACGATCCCCCCGCGCGAAACCACAATGACATAGGCTCCCTGCTTAAGCCGCGCCAGTCGCTGTCGATCCAGGAGTCCTCGGGTAGAGTCAATCAGGGGGGCAGTCACGACGAACCAATCGGAGATGGCCAGCACCTCATCAAGACGCTCCGGTCCCCAGACTTCCTTCACCCCTTCAGGAGGGTCCATCTGACGGACATCGATCCCGTAGACCTTCATGTCGAAGCCGCCGGCGCGCCTGGCCACGGCTGCATCGTTGTCCATGTAACAGTGACAGCAAAAGGCTCCCTCGATGTCCTCGAACCGGGCCCGGATGAACAGGGCCGATGCGTGATAGCCTCCTAATCCAGTGACATGCGGGTAGTCACAGACCGTCGAAATGACCTGGTGTTCCGGCGTCAGCTCCAGTGGTGCGGGAAGCACTCTTTCCAAAACCGACTGCCTGGCCCTCCAGACACCAATCAGGCAGCGCGCTCCTACATAATAATAGGGGGGTTCCGGATAGAAGAGACAGTGACTGGGCGTACTGAAGGACCTCTCAACCCGGGACATGACTAGTACTCCTTTGCCGCTTCGCACCACTGCGAAGAGTTCGTTCTCGCCCTCGCGTTGTGATAAGAAAAACACATCGAATACTGATGTACAAGCAACGACAGACCTGGGAGCAACCCAATCCGGTCGGGAGGGAAAGTCCGATCCTCCGACTACTCGCTCCGCTTCTCGCACTCACCCTGGCTCTAGCACCAGGCTGCGGCGGACCCGTCGCGGAAGGTTCGAGACCGAATATCGTCTTGATCGTTGCCGACGATCTTGGTTTCTCCGATCTGGGGAGCTACGGCGGCGAAATCCACACCCCCAATCTGGACCGCCTGGCCGCCGGAGGTCTCCGGTTTAGCCAGTTCTACAACAACGCCATCTGCGACAAGAGCCGAGCCTCTCTCCTCAGCGGACTCTATTCTCAGCAGGTCGGCGGACGCAGGATGGAGAACAGTGTCACCCTTGCGGAGGTCCTCCGGTCCGCCGGTTATCGCACACTCATGACCGGGAAATGGCACCTCGATCAGACACCGCTCGAGAGAGGCTTCGACCGCTATTTCGGACTCCTCGACGGGACCTGCAACTGCTTCAACCCCGGCGAGCAACGACCAGACGAGCCGGCCCCCGGCGTCAAGTCGACCGGTTCGCTGGCGCGCTTCGCGATCGACGACAAGGTGATCCATCCCTTTACGCCTGAAGACAAGAACTTCTATACCACCGATACCTTCACCGACTATGCCCTGGATTACCTGGATCAATATGGCCAGGAAGAGCGCCCCTTTTTCCTGTACATCGCCCACAACGTGCCCCACTACCCGCTCCAGGCCTGGCCCGAAGACATCGCGAGGTATCGGGGACGATACAAGGCCGGCTGGGACGAACTAAGGGAACAGCGTCTCAAACGAATGGTGCGGATGGGACTCATCCCATCTGAATGGAGGCTGTCCGACCGCAGCCCTCACGCCCCTGCCTGGGACCTGATCGAGGATCAGGACGCCTGGGACACCAAGATGGCCGTGTACGCTGCCATGGTGGACCGGATGGACCAGAACATCGGTCGCGTGCTGGAGAAGATCCGCCAGCTGGGCAAAGAACGGAACACGCTGGTGCTGTTTCTGTCCGACAATGGACCCAGCGACGAGGACCGAACCAGTACGCCAAATATTCCACCAGGCCCCGTCGAGTCTTATCGAAGCGTCGATCTGCCCTGGGCGAATCTCAGCAACACCCCGTTTCGCCAGTTCAAGCGTTGGAATCACGAAGGAGGGATCTCGACTCCGCTGATCGCCTATTGGCCCGATGGGATCAAAAACGGGGGCAGCATAAACCACGAAATCGGCCACCTGATCGACATCATGGCCACCGTCATCGAGATTGCCGACGCCGAGTACCCCACGAGCTATGAGGGCCGCAAGGTGACGCCCCTGGAGGGTAAGAGCCTGGCGCTGACTCTTCAAGGGGAACAACGACCGGGTCATGACGCTCTGTTCTGGAATCAGCAGGGCCTCTGGCGGGCCGTGAGGATGGGAAACTGGAAGTTGGTATCACCCGACCACTCCATCCAATACAACCCCTGGCGAGCTGACAGAATCGGACGTGAGATCGAGGAGCCCCCCACAGCCCCCCATTCCCTCTGGGAGCTATACGATCTGGAAACCGACCGAACCGAGCAAACCAATCTCGCCCAGAAGTACCCTGATCGCGTCCGGGAGATGATCGAGATCTACGAGGCTTGGGAGGACAGGGTCCTCGGGCACAGTGAGCAGTGAGCAGTGCCAGAGCTAGCCGTAGCGAGAGACCTTATGCCGCCGAGGTACGCTCACCTTCGGTGGATGGGTCCCGTCCAGGAGGCCCCTTCAGCGGTCTTTTTGGAAACTACACCCCGCCGAGGCAGGAAAACTTGACCGGTCTGGTCGAGGAGAAGTTCACATACCCTAACCTGAACTTCATTTGCCTTTTCCTGAGCCACAAGGGTGTAACCCATTAATTTAGCATCGGATCCGTCGTCCTTCAGGTGTCTCAAAATCGTAGGGGTGGCCTCCAGGCCGCCATTCTTCGAGCCAAGGGCTCGAAGGAAAGAACACGGCGGCCTGGAGGCCACCCCCACGTCGCTCGACTGAAGTTTCTTTCTCGAATGGGGCAGCACCGCTGGGGGGCCACTGACCTCGCTATCGTACGCTTCTCCATGGATACACTTTGAGGTTGTATTACGCGAAATCCCCTAAGGCATGACATCGATTGCGACTTCGTCCAGCGTCGGCGTGCTGCCGCCATTGGGAGTCGTCAGGACTGCCCGGTACTGCAACCACCCTTCCTCAGCCGGGACTTCCAGTGCCTCACCTGATTCCTGATAGAAGCCGGTGCTACCCTGGGGGCCCCGCCAAGACGCCTTCTCCAATCCTGTCTTGGAAGAGGCGCTCCTGACCTGGAACTTGACCCCCGTCCCATGTGGCGTTTCCGCCTGCCAACGGATGCGTCCAGGACGCTTCCCCCGGGGACACTCCAGCGGAGCCGAAATGTACTCCTCCTGAAGCTGGCGGTCGTAGATGTTGCCGACGTCACGAAGCCGGCCGAAATGAGGTCCGAACGTCTGGAACCAATGGCGTCGGGCGTAGGAGTAGCCGTCCTTACCACCCCAGTAGATATTGCTTCCGACCGAGTGGTCTCCCCGCTCCAGGTGATTGATGATCACCAGATCCATCCAGGAGTCCTGATTCAGATCCGCAACTGTCAGGGCACTGGAGGACTCGGCGGGCAGGCTGGTGCGGCGGGATTCGCTGTAGGAACCGCCCGTGGCACCCCAATAGATCAAAGCGGGTAGGCTTCGGGTGTGATAGGCGTGATAGTTGGTCATCACGATGTCCAGGTTACCGTCCTTGTACAGATCCGCCACCGCTTGTTCCAGGGAGTCATAACTCTCCAGTGAAGTGGTTCGTTCTGAGCTGAAGCCCTCCTTACTTCCCCAGACCAGGATGGCCTGTTGGGTAGGACG
>JAKZYH010000739.1:0-7185 GCA_047514575.1 Acidobacteriota bacterium
CCAGGCGCAGGCGCACCCCGAGGTGGCTCACGAGACGCCCTGCACTGCGGTAGTGGACGCTCATGGGGCGCTGGGACAGATAGGAGCCCGCTTCGCTACCGAGCTGGCTATTGAAAAAGCTCGGCAGCAGGGGGTCGCCTCAGTATCCCTCCGTAATACCTGCCATATCGGTCGCGTCGGCGCCTATCCGCTGATGGCGGCACGAGCCGGGACGATGGCACAGGTCTTTGCCAACGGCGGGCATTTTGGAGGTCAAGTCGCTCCTTTCGGGGGAATCGACGGACGTCTGTGCACCGATCCTCTGGCTTTCGCGGCACCTCGCCGAGAAGCCGATCCGATCCTCCTGGACATGACAACCTCGGTGGTAGCCGAGGGAAAGGTGAGGGTCGCCAGCTACCGTGGAGAGGAAGTGCCTCAGGGTTGGCTCATTGATTCGGAGGGGCACCCGACCCGCGATCCCAAGACCTTCAGAGCAGACCCACCGGGATCAATACTTCCCCTGGGTGGTGTCGCCGCCCACAAGGGTTACGGCATGGCCTTCATGGTGGAGCTGTTGGGGGGATCATTGAGTGGGCAGGGATGCACCCGTGGAGCCCCAGTGGTGGCCAGCAACGGCGTTCTCCTGACCGTCTATCACATCGAAAGCTTCACCGATCTGGAGACTTATTACGACGAGGTCGAGGCCCTGCTCAGACACGTAAGATCGAGCCGGCTGGCGCCGGGCTTCGATGAGATCCTGGCCCCCGGCGAGCCCGAATTCCGTAGCGCCCGGCAACGTCAGTTGGCGGGAATCGAGGTCGACCCCAAGACCTGGTCAATGATTCGCGAGGAACTCCAAGGTTTCGACATCGACCCGGAGCGTTGGGAACCGGAATGATGAACTCTAGCAGCCCTCTGGAAGGAAAGATTCTTGCCACGCTTCCGCGCTGAAGACCTGAGACAGATCGGCTACCAGCTCTTCCAGGCGGCCGGCTGCACCGAACAGGATGCACGGGCCGTGGTAGACCACCTGGTGGAGTCCAACCTCTTCGGACACGATTCCCACGGTGTCCTGCGCTACTACGAGTACACGCTGGCGATCCGAGACGGACGGTTCCAGACCCAGGCACAACCCGAGATCGTGCAGGAAAGAGCCTGTACCGCCGTCGTTGATGGCAACGGAGCCCTGGGCCAGGTGGGGGCGACTTTCGCCACCAATCTCGCCATTCGGAAGGCCAAGCAGCAAGGGGTGGCCACGGTAGCCCTGCGCAATACCAGCCACATCGGCCGCGCAGGCGCCTATCCTCTGCTGGCAGCTCGCAGCGGAATGATGGCTCAAATCCTGGTAAATGCTGGCCGTCTCGGCTATCAGATCGCTCCTTTCGGAGGCCTCGATGGTCGTCTCTCCACCAACCCTCTGGCCTTCGCCGCTCCCCGGCGCGAGGCCCCTCCCATCCTGTTGGACATGACCACCTCGGTGGTGGCAGAAGGAAAGATCCGTGTCGCCATCAATCGTGGCGACAAGGTCCCCGAAGGCTGGATGATCGATGCTCAGGGTAACCCCAGCACCGATCCCAACGACTTCAAAAGAGACCCTCCTGGAGCGATTCTTCCCCTCGGAGGTCCCGTCAGCCACAAGGGGTACGGCCTGAGTCTCATGGTGGAACTTCTGGGCGGTGCACTCAGTGGGCAAGGCTGTGCCGCAGGAGAACACAGCATGGTGAGCAACGGAGTGCTGCTCACCGTGTACTCGATCCCGCACTTCAGCGATCTCGATACCTACTATGACGAAGTGGAAACGATGATCGGCTACGTAAAATCGAGTCGCGCGGCTCCCGGCTTCGAGGAGATTCTGCTTCCCGGAGAACCGGAGTTCCGAAGTGCTCAGAGTCGGGAACGCGAAGGCATTGAGGTCGACGAAACCACCTGGTCCAGGATCAAAGACGAGATGCAGCACTTCGGCGTCGATCCTGGGCAGTGGGTTCCTGAGTAGAATTCCAAACTGGCTTTCGACCCGATTCGAGCGCGAGGGACTCGCCTTTGCCGCTTCGGCCGAGGGAGCGAACCAGTGGAAGGCGCTTCGTGCAAGGGAAGCAGCCTGCACCCATTACATCGGGAGGGTGCGGCCGCTGTGGGTTCGTCCTATGCGCGCGATCTCTTCGTTCGCACCGGCGATCACTCCTACGCCGGCATCGATCTTCTCGGTGACGCTAGCTGCCGTTGCCACTTCCAGAAAGACAACACCACTCTCATCGCATGCCGACTTTACTCGTTCGCGCGCTTCCTTCAACTCGGGCGGAAAGGGATCCGGGGTATTCAGATAGCCTAGCGCCATGCTCATATCCCCCTGCCCCATCTCGGCGAATCCTATCCCGGGCACCTTCAAGATTTCCTCGGCATTCGAGAGCCCATTGAGGTTCTCGATCTTCACTCCCAGGAGCAGTTCACCTGCGGGGTTGAGAGGCCATGGATCTGCCTTCCTTATGTACTGGTCACGGTCGATGCCCCAGATGGAGGCCGCGGAATCTTCCGACCCGACTCCCCTCCTTCCGATGCCGACAAAGTCGCCCGTACCTGTCTTGTTGATCGGATAGCGACAGGACTCGACGAAGGCACGCACCGCTGCAGCCGAATCGGCATGACACAAGATGACTCCGTGGACCCCCCGAGCCAGGATCTGGCGGAACTGCCAGGCGTTTGCTTCTACGGCGGCCCCAGATGCCCCATTGACAGGAGCTTCGACGATCACGGCGGGCGTCCGGTGACCGCTGCGGGTGGGTCCGCCTTCCACCAGGCCGGCTAGATAGTCGTCCAGGCCAGCCAGGTCAAAGGCTCCGTGCTCCATTCCGATATTGATGTAGTCGGCCCAGGTCCTGGCGTCCTCCTTGCCACTTTCGCGGGTGAGGGTGTGGCCGGTGTGGGCGCCCATGTAGTAGATCGGCTGGCCGCTTTCCAACAGCTCGATCGCCCGGTTTATTCGTGCCATGGGTTATCTTCTTCCGAGTCCCTCCGACCGTCAAGAGACAGATCCCTCCGGACGTTCGAAAGTGGAGCCTTCCGTCTCGCCCCAGCATCGAGTTCGATTCATGGACGCAACAATTGTCATGTTATTTCGGAATCGATCATCTCGTTCACACGCGTAGCGCCATTCCGCTGCTACCCGTGTCCGCGCCACCTTCGAGCCGTCCACTCTTGGGATCCAAAGTAACGGCGTGAACCAAGGCGAATCCACCGTGACTCTGGGGCAGTCGCTGTATGGGATGCTTTCGCCTGACCTCGGCACATACGTACTCCGGAATCCGCGCGTGGCAGCGGATGAGGTCCCCCTGGCAGTCGATTCGGGGTGCAAGCACGGCATCACTGATGCTCATGCCGAAGTCGAGGACGTTCAACACCACCTGCAGAATCGAGGTGATGATGCGCGTGGCACCCGGTGCTCCGATCACCATGACGGGATCGCCGTCCTTGTAGACAATGGTCGGAGTCATTCCCGTGGTCCGGCCCTTGCCCGGAGCAATGGAGTTGGGATGGCCCGCATGCGGGTGAAAATTCACCATCGAGTTGTTGTACATGAAACCGAGCCCAGGAGTGATCGCCCCCGAAGAGGCACCCAGTGAGTGGGTCAGGGAAACACAGTTTCCCTGGTCATCGACCACCGTCACCTGGGTCGTATCGGGGTGCTCCGGCGGCGTAAAGGAAACCGTGATCGGTTGCCCGCCGTCGATCTGCTCCCACCACTCTCTGGACCGCTGCTCGGAGATCATCCACTCGACAGGGACTTCCACGAAATCCGGATCTGCCAGATGCTGGTTTCGGTCGGCGAAAGCAGCCTTCATCGCCATCGAAACCGTGTAGATATATTCTGCCGAATTGTGCTGGAGCGCGCTCAAGTCGCAGTTCTCCAGGATGTTGAGAATCTGGATAAGAGTGGGCCCACCGTGGGGCGATTGGGAAGAAGCTATGGTGTATCCCCGGTAGTTCCCTACTACCGGCTCGGGATCACGCAGTTGATAGCCCGCAAGATCTTCTGCCGTCACGAAACTCCCATTAGCAGCAAGGTCATCGCTGATTCGGCGGGCAAGGCTCCCATGGTAGAAGTCGTCCGGCCCATCCTGGGCGAGTTGGCGCAGGGTTCGACTCAGATCGGGATTTCGAAGGAGCTCTCCGGCCTTGTAGGGACTTCCGTCCTCCTTGAGGTATATGCGGCTTGCAACCGGGTTGCCCTTTATGTAATCGAGTAAAGAGCAGGCCTCAGGATAAGGCGCCTCGCGGCTCCAACCGTCGGCCATGTTGGTGTCTACTACAAAGCCTTCCTCGGCAATCTGTGCGGCCGGTAGAATCGCCTGCTCCCAGGAATACGTGCCCCGTCGCTCCAACATTGCCTGGTAGCCCCGAACCGCACCAGGAATACAGATAGACCGGTAACCGAGATCGTTGACCTTGTCCTTTAAGAAGAATCCCCAGCCGTCGGGATTGGGGCCGATGACAAGGTCTTCCCACATCGTCTCCGAGACCTTCGAGCCAGCCAGAGCCGGGGCATCCAGCACGATCGAGAGAACGTCTGGACGATCCGCCAGGTGGAGGTTGAGCAGAACGTATCCGCCGATTCCGCACATGTGGGGGCTGATCAAACCCTGGACAAAGCCAGCCGTCACTGCAGCGTCAATAGCGTTGCCACCCTTCATCAGAACCTTGGCGCCCTCCTCAGCGGCTATCGGTTGGGGCGCAACAATCATGTTGGGCATCGGTGAGAGTCTCCTTTGATTGGTAAATCGTGTTGCAGGTTTGCAGGTTACAGGTTGCAGGTTGGGGGTTGCAAGAGAGGGGGGACAAACGGGTAGAACAGGTAGAACCTTGCACAACCCATTCAGGGTTGAAATCTAAAGGGTGGAATCGTTGACCCAGGGTTCGGAAACTGGGCTGATATGCACAATCCCGTTGGGATTGACCTCACTTGATTTCTTTCCAGAAAGGTACCTACGGGGAAAACGGGATGCAACCTGCAACCGAGGCGCCCCGGCTACTGGAATCGGAGCGAGTACAAATCGGCGTCGCTCATTACGAAGCGGAGACGCACCGGTTTCCCGGCCAGCCGTGCTAGGGGACTGTCAGAATTGGCCTTCGCGTGGCTCCGCACCCAACGCACGGTGTGCTCGATCTCATCTCCCCAGACGAGAGGAGATTCCTCGATTGAGAAACCAGGCAAAGGATTACCCTGGGTGTCCTGAATCTCAAGACGGATACTGCCGGCGGCCGAGGTAGAGAAATTGAGAATCAGGTTCCCGCCCTGGAATATCAGGGGCCTGGTCAGAAATTCGCCGCCCGCGTAGCCAGCATGGACCGAAGCAAAGCCATCGGTCCGCAGCACCATCCGCTCAATGTGGACGGAGGGAAACTTGTAGTTTCGGATCACATAGAGCGAGAGCTCATCAGGAGCCGTGGCAACTAGTCCGGGGATCGGGTAGTTGTTGCGATTGAGCCAATTCCGGGGGTCTCGCCCGGGTCGTATGAAAGCCTCCATGAAGCGGCGATCCCAGTGGAGACCATCGCGACTACTCATGAAGACACCATCCGAGAGCCCGGGTCGAGGAGCGTCTTCCAGGAGGTTGCGCCAAGGATGAAAACGCTTCGGGAAACCCAGGAACAGATGGGGAGCACGGGGATAGGCGATCGTGCCGTTGGTGTAGAGGTGCTCGGCTGGGGCATCGCCAAAATCGAACCACTGTCCTGTTGTCCAGGTCAGAAAATCCTGTGAGCTAGCGAACTTGATGTGACGTACGCCATTGGTGAAATCCCGGTAGAAGGCTACATAGCGGCTCCGGGCCGCATCCCAGAGGGGGAGGTTCAGAGAGTCGAAGGCCCCATCGCTAATGACGGGTTCTTCCTGAATCTTCTCCCAGTGCAAGGCATCGGAAGACTTGAGTGCGATCAGGGGGCCACCGGCTAGAGCCTTGTATCGCTCTGATGGAGGCGCCTCCGGATTAGCGTCCCTGAAAGGGGCAAAGTTGTGTGAGCCTTTGCCCTTCCACACAATATTGTTGTCCTTGGAACCCTCAAACTCGAAGATGCCCAGGGACGGCCGCTTCCAATTGATCCCATCGTGGGTTTCGGCGTAGCAGGCAAATTCGGGATGCTTGGGAACCACGTTCACGTCGCCTTCAATCGCCCATGGCGGCGATGCACTGGGTTCACTGCTACCCCGATAGTACATCCGATACCGATCTCCATCCTGGAAGATAGTCGCGTAGAAGCTGGTGTTCCCCTCCCAGGGCTGGTCGAATGAGAAGACTCTTCCCGCAGTCTCGGGCGGATGAAGCTGCAGTTCCAGCCCCCGAATCTGATCGATGAGAAAGTCGTCCACGAAGAGCTCCAGCCGCGAGCCGATGTCGAGAGGCTGCGTCTCTTCATCAGAGCCAGCGGCGCCAAAAGCTACCGTCAGCACCAGACCAGACAAGATCATGAATCGTTTCAACATCTCTAGACCCTCGAATTGATAGATCCCAAATCCCAGCCTCGGGATTCTGGGTTCAGCAGCTTGTGACTTTGTCTCGAGCCTCTCTGAGACGGGGTGCTTGACATCCGAGGGCTGCAAACCAGTGTCACCTCTCGGCTCCAGCTTCCGTGAGCAGGTCAATCACTTCCTGATGGCCTCCCTCCGCTGCCGCCATCAGGGCTGTCGTTCCCGAGCGGTCCGATAGATTCACTTCTGCCCCGTGCCGCAAAAGCATCTGAACCGTCTCGACATTACCCTCAAGCGCAGCACCCATCAGAGCCGTCCGGTCATCGTCATTCTCCCGCGCGTTCACCTTTGCCCCATTCTCGAGGAACAGTTGGGCGGTATCGCTGTGTCCCTTCCAAGCGGCCCAAATCAAAGGTGTAGCACCGGTGTAGTCTGCTGCATCGACTTCTGCTCCCCGCTCCAGGAGGACCCTCGCAATGGCGGTATGGCCCTCCCAGGCCGCACCCATCAACGCCGTTCTAGCATTCTTGTCGGCAACCTTCACGCTAGCGCCGTTGTTGAGTAGAGTCGCGACGGTTTCGGAATAGCCCTTCCATACCGCCCACATGAGTGCGGTCATGTCGGCGCGATCATCCTTAGTATCGGGATCGGCACCACGCACCAACAAGATCCTGGCGATCTCACTGTGCCCTCCCCATGCAGCTTGGGTCAGGGCGGTGACGCCAGTGGGATCCTTGGCATTCACG
>JAKZYH010000740.1:0-4832 GCA_047514575.1 Acidobacteriota bacterium
TGGCCCCTTCGTGACGATCCCTTCTTCCAGTCCAGCCGTTGGGAGCGCCCTGGCTGCGTACCCCCGCTGGTTAATCGCGGAGTTCGAGCAGGAAGTTCTGTACGAGCGTGGACTCGCACAGGTAGGCTTCGGCGTCTTGCATCTCTTATCGCTCTATTTCCTCCTTTCCAGACGCCTCACCGTTTGTCTAACATGGTTTGACTTAGTTCGAGCCACTGCGGCTCATCGCACCCTGAAAGGGTTGTGGAAAAAGGATTTACGACATGGAAAAATACGTAACAATGGTCTCGTAGCGAACATTTTCCGCAACCCCTGCAGGGTTGGTTCCGAATACGATCCCGAAGGACCCAGGGTTCGGAAACCCTGGGCTGGAATCCGCAATCCCGTTGGGATTGACCTCGATTAAGGACGCTGTACAAGGCAGCAAGCGCTGCGAGGGCCGGCGCCCGATATGGACTTTTGCGACACCCTCGTGAGGGAGCGGGATCCGACATAGAAACGTCGGGAATGATGTGCCCGGGGGACCAAGAGGCGCTCTGGTTGAGGCGCTCTGGTTGAGGAGTCAATGGGGATTCGATCTGTGATCAGATCCCGCTCCCTCACGGTCACGGCTCTGTCAATTCCCGATTCTCCATGATTCCCTGGTCGTTGAAGTTTCACCCTAGCGACTAGTTATGGTTCTTTCCGAACTGCTAACGACGCTCGTTTCCTCGAGCGGCTTGAGCTTCTTCGAGTGTCCGGTATTTGAAGACACCGCGAGGGTACGACGGCTGTGAGATCAGGCGATAGCGGCGGCAGTGACGCACAAACCGCTCGAATGCCGATGAGGGAAGCGCCCGCATCGGCGCCGCATTCATCTCTTCCGCTGAACGGAACCTCTCGACCGGCATCCTAGTCGTCCTCCTTCAGTTTGAATCGTTCGCGCAAGGCAGCCGCGTCCTGCCGATCGAGAGGACGTACAGTCCCTTTCTTCAGCCGGTAGAGCGCCTCTGGCGTCGCGACCTGCACCCGGATTCCTTCTACTTCCTTGATCTCGGATTCAACGCTGTGGAAATCGGCAGCCTCTCCGAGGCGGGTCATCAGGTCGAAAAACAGATCTCCACTAGGTGGATAGTAACGGATGGCAGGGTAATCTCCCATCAGATCGTTTGCTCGGATCTCGTCAATGCTTGGATCATCCCCATAGACCGATCGCAAGGCTCTTCGAAGCCGTTCCACATTCGACCCGGTAGCGCGGATCAGAAGGTCTACATCCTCTGTCGCTCGGATCAGGCCCTGGAAGCCCATGGCCGTTGCACCGATGAGGACGTAATCCAGGTCTTCCGACTCGAAGGCTTTGAGAACGCGGAGCAATTCGTCGCGATCCACCCTTGCATGATAACCCAAGATGACAGGCCATCGGTTTTGACCAGTGGCATGCAGCCGTCCAAGCAGGCTGCTTCAGCAGCCTCCTTGAAAACGCACAACGGTGAACGCTGCCTGAAGCTGTTCGTTGTGTAACCTTCCCGCCGTTTTTCTTCAGTAGAGAAGCAAGAGGACTGGAAATAGTCAATGAGCACCCGTTTTTCAGGCAATCTGGAGGAAAGCGATGAGACCCAGAACTATTGCACTAACGATGGCCCTGACCCTGCTGGTTTCCTTTTCCCCCCTGTGGGGCAACGGAGAGACGGACTTTTCTTCCTGGTCTGATGCGCAGAAGGAAACGTTTCTACTGACGGCCAAAGTGGTCAAGGCCAGGAGGGTCTCGACCGGCGTGACCGGAACTCTCAAGACTACCCTCTCCGACGGACAGTACACTCACGATGCCAGTGTCCAGTCGATCAATGTGCAGAAGAGGACCTACGAGACTCCCAGAGGCATGGAGCTCAATTTTCGGGATTGCTACAAGTACAACATTGCTGCCTATCGCTTGGACCGGCTCCTGAACCTCCAGATGGTTCCCGTCTCGGTGGAGCGCAAGATCAAGGGCAAGACGGCTTCGGTCACCTGGTGGGTCGATGATGTCGCGATGATGGACAAAAAGCGCTACCAGAAGAAGATCGCACCCCCCAACCGGGCGAGGTGGAACGATCAGAGGTTCCAGGTCCGCGTCTTCAACGAGTTGGTCTACAACACCGATCCGAACCTCGGGAATCTTCTGATCACCAACGACTGGAATCTGGTGATGATCGACTTCTCCCGGGGCTTTCGGCGGCACAAACAGCTGAGGAACCCCAAGAAACTGAAGACCTTCAAACTGGACCGGAGATTCTACATCGGGATGCAGGCTCTGGACCGAGCCCTGGTGGAGCAGCGTCTGGGCGACCTGTTGATCGAACCAGAGATCGAGGGTCTCATGGCGCGGCGAGACAAGATCATGTCCTACTTCGACCAGCAGATCGCCGATCGAGGCGAGATGTTCGTGCTCTGTAGTCTGCCGGGTCATTAGTCCCCATCGGCGAAAGGTAGTCTTTTCTCGTCCTTGTAGGAATCGAGCGATCTGATTTAGAGTAGGTAGCAAGCAGTCTTTTTCAGGGGCCGAATGGGAATCGCGAGATACATGTCATCGGGCCACCAGATCACCAGTTTGCTCCAAGAGTGGAGCGACGGCAGCCACCAGGCCCTTGAAAAGCTAACCCCGCTTGTCTACAGGGAACTCCACCGACTGGCCGGCCAGTATATGAAGGGGGAGCGCCCCGGCCATCCGCTACAACCTACGGCTTTGGTCAACGAAGTGTTCCTGCGGCTGATTGACTGGAAGGACGTGAACTGGCGGAACCGTGCCCACTTCTATGGAACGGCAGCCAGGTTGATGCGAAGAGTCCTCGTCGACTTCGCCCGCAGGCGCAATCGGGCGGGCCGAAGTGGTGGTTTCGTCCGGGTCTCGCTGGAACAGGAGATTCCGGCAGGGGACGCACGAGACACCGATCTGGTGGCTCTCGACGAGGCCCTGGAGAGATTGGCAGAGACAGACCCGCGAAAGAGTGAGATCGTTGAGCTTCGTTTCTTCGGTGGATTCGGTGTGGAAGAAACAGCGAAGGCCCTGAAGCTGTCCACTCGAACCGTGATGCGGGAATGGAGCTTTGCTCGAGCCTGGCTCTATCGAGAATTGGGAGGTAGCTGAGCCGAATAGCCCGCAGAAAGTTTTGTTGGGAAGCGCACATTGGTGTCAGTTCTAGCAGAGAATCCGCGCCTTAATGACGAGAGGCTCCAGGATGGATCAGAAGCGATGGCAAGACATCAATGACCTCTACAATTCCGCCCTGAAAAGGAAACAGGACGACAGAGAAGCCTTTCTCAGCGCGGCCAGCGGCGGAGATGAGGATCTGCTGCGGGATGCGGAGGGGCTGCTTGAGGCCAATGACCAGGCCGGGGATTTTCTCGACTCCCCTGCTATCGAAGTCGCAGCTAAACTGATCGCTGAAGAACACGAGGGTTCCTTGATCGGCAAAGAGATTGGGCACTACCAGGTCATGTCGCTGCTAGGGATTGGCGGCATGGGTGAAGTCTATCTGGCCAAGGATCGGCGCCTGGGCCGCAAGATCGCGCTCAAGCTACTGCCTCAGAAATTCACCCAGGATCGGGAGCGTGTGTCCCGTTTCGGACAAGAGGCACGTGCCGCCTCGGCACTGAACCATCCCAATATCATCACTATTTTCGAGATCTCGGAGCTCGAAGGGTCTCATTTCATCGTTACTGAGTTCATCGATGGCCAGACGCTGCGGCAGCGTATGCAGACCTCCATGCTGAAGATAAGCGAAGCACTGGACATCGGCTCTCAAGTCGCCGCCGCACTGGTAGCGGCGCACGAAGCGGGAATCGTCCATCGAGACATCAAGCCGGAGAACGTGATGATTCGCACCGACGGCTACGTCAAGGTGCTGGACTTCGGGCTGGCCAAGCTGACGGAACCGCAGCACGCCGAGACGGAGGGTGATGCCAGCAGCAATGACACCTCCGCGAGAATCACCAAGACGGATCCGGGCCGCGTGATGGGAACCACGCGCTACATGTCTCCGGAGCAGGTTCTGGGATACGAGGTGGACGGGCGCAGCGACATCTTCAGCCTCGCGGTCGTGCTTTACGAGATGCTGATGGGGCGCGGACCCTTCGACGCGGGATCCGATGGTGAGATCTTCTCCGCCATCCTGAATTTGGACCCGCCGCCGCCGGGTCTCTCCCGTCCGGAGGTGCCAAGAGAGCTCGATCGCATCGTCTCCAAGGCCTTGGCGAAGCAGCGGGATCAACGTTATCAGCTGGCGACGGATCTTCTCATCGACCTCAAGAACCTGAAGTCCGAGCTGGAACTGGAGGCCAAGCTCAAGCAGGTCGGTGAGTGGAAGGCCGAGGTCTCCCTCTCCGGAGAAAGGCCTGCCGCGGTTCCGGCAGTTGATTCGCCTTCTCCCAGACAGCCCCAGCCGACGCCCGACTCCAGTGGTCTGGAACCGGTCGGAGGGGCGATGGCTCTCGATTCGCAATACTACATCGCCCGGCCTACCGATCTGGAGTTTCACAACGCCATCGCCCGGCAGGACAGCATCGTCCTGGTGAAAGGCCCTCGGCAGGTAGGAAAGACGTCGCTGCTGGCGCGGGGGCTGCAGAAGGCCAGGGAGGCCGAGTCCCGGGTGGTGTTGTGTGATTTCCAGAACCTCGCCTCCACCTCCATGGATTCGAGTGAAGACCTGTTTCAGACGATGGCCGATCTGATGGTCGACGAACTGGACCTGGACGTCAATCCGGCAGACAACTGGAACCCACGCCTGAGCCCGGGCATCAATTTCGAGCGCTTTCTGCGGCGGCAGGTTTTTGCCAAAGTGGACTCTCCCATCGTCTGGGGACTCGATGAGGTAGAC
>JAKZYH010000741.1:0-22835 GCA_047514575.1 Acidobacteriota bacterium
CACACCTAGCGCCAAGCAGCAACGCGCCTTTGATCTTCTGGAGACCATTGGAGTGTAGGCAGAGCGCTGCACTCCCTATCGCACCTATCCCTTTGAAATCATGGCACTTTTCTGCCCCCAACACAAAGGAACTTCAGCCTATAGAACAGATCCAAGCCGACCCGCATGGATTGAGGAAGGCCTGGTCACGAAGAACGGAACCATCGTAGTGTTCGTGACACATTTCAGAAATGGGGTCAGGGACCGGAGCGGTTTCATGAGAAGCGGTGACCAAGGTGCTACCTGGACCGACTATGAACCTCTCGATGCCAATTTCGTGGGGTATCCCTGTGCGGTAGCGGTGGCAGGCGATACCAACTACGTGCTGATCGATAACAATGCCGGCCCCCATGTCTTGTACGTCAGCACGGATGACGGGCGTACCTGGTACCAGAGAAGCAGGCTGACCCTGGACAACGACAAGTGGTATGGGGCAATGACCATCATGGAGGACGGCCACCTGCTGGCAGGTGCCTACACCTCCAACGACGAACACCATTTCTACTACTGCCTGAGCGAGGACGAAGGCCATACCTGGAGTGTCCAAAGGAAGGCCTATGTAGACAAGAAGATTCGCGATCCCGAGCTAGCCTATCTCGAGGGCAACTACTACTTGCACGGGAGATCGGGATCGCTTGGGGAAGGCAGAGGTCGTTTTGTTCTCTATCAATCTGACGACGGTAAAGAGTGGCAGAGTGGAATCCTTGTCAGCGGTGATACCGCACATCCCGATGGATATAGTCACAACTGCATTATCAATAAGTATAACGACGACGTCCCGAACGAACTGATGATCGAATACAGCATCATCTACAGCGGTCTCGACACCAATGAATACGTGTTTTTTATCCAGCCTGACCCAGAAGAGCCGAACAAATGAGTCTCACGACCGACCCGGAGTTCCACCCCCAGGAGCGCCAACCCTAATTCGAGAAGGAAACTCACTTCAAGGGGTCTTGTCCATCACCTACGCCAAAGGCGTTATTGCGGGTAGCCCAGGGTTGCAATGCGAAGCGAGCTACCCTGGGTTTAAGTCGCCTGCCTTCTCTACGCTGAAGGCGTTGTTGCAAATCGTTTTCCGGTCGGCAATAACCCCTTTGGGGTAGCGTGTTTCTCCTAAACGACCTTGACCCAGGGTAGCTCGCTTCGCATTGCAACCCTGGGCTACGCGCAATAACACCTTCGGTGTAAGAGATATCTCAGATACTCCCATCCATCACCAAATCAATCGTTTACGCGCCCAGATCTGAAAAACAAGTTTCAGGTCAGCTCCATTTCCATCTGCTTCCTCATCATGAACTTCTGGACCTTGCCCGTGACGGTCATGGGATACTCCACGACAAACTTGACGTAGCGCGGAATCTTGTAGTGAGAGATCTGTCCCTTACAGAAGGACCGGATCTCCTCGGGAGTGGAGGCTTCTCCCTCTTTGAGCCGAATCCAGGCACACACTTCCTCACCGTACTTGGCATTGGAGACGCCAAAAACCTGGGCGTCCTGAATCTTGGGATGCCGGTAGAGGAACTCTTCCACCTCACGCGGATAGATGTTCTCACCGCCGCGAATGATCATGTCCTTCAAGCGACCCACGATCTCGCAGTAGCCCTCTTCGTCGAGCACAGCGAGATCTTCGGTGTGCATCCAGCCGGCCGCGTCAATGGCCTCAGAAGTTCGCTCATCATCGTTCCAGTAGCCCCGCATCACGCTGTAACCTCGAGTTAAGAGCTCACCCGGAGTTCCTCTAGGAACCACTCGGTCGTGTTCATCAACGATCTTGACCTGAACGTGCGGATGGACGCGTCCCACGGTTGAAACTCGTTTCTCCAGCGGATCATCCACGTGACTCTGAAAACTCACCGGACTGGTTTCGGTCATGCCATAGCAGATGGTGACTTCTCCCATGTTCATCTGACTGACGAGCCGTTTCATCACTTCGATGGGGCAGGGTGCTCCGGCCATGATCCCGGTCCGAAGCCGACTTAGTTGATAGTTGTCGAAATCGGGATGTTCGAGTTCGGCGATAAACATGGTGGGAACCCCGTGGAGAGCCGTACAGCGTTCTGCTTCGACGGCTTCCAGGACACTCGTGGGGTCAAAGGCCTCATCTGGAAAGACTACGGTGGAACCGTGGGTGAAGCAGGCCAGGACGCCCAGGACCATCCCGAAGCAGTAATACAGGGGGACTGGAAGACAGAGACGGTCGCGAGGAGTCAACTTCATGCCCTCACCCACGAAAAAGCCGTTGTTGACGATGTTGCAGTGCGTCAGCGTGGCACCCTTGGGAAACCCCGTGGTCCCACTGGTGAATTGGATATTGATGGGATCGTCCGGCTGCAACACCTGCTCCAGACGCTTGATCTCAGCCCGGCTCGCCTCCTCGGCCAGTGCTTCCACATCCTGAAATCGGAGAAATCCGGGAAGTGGGTCATCACCCAGGTGAATCACCGTCTGGAGTTGTGGCAGCTTGGCTGACTTCAGCTGAGAGGGAGAAGAATGATCCAGCTCCGGGGCCAGCTCCCGGATCATAGCGACGTAATCGCTGCTCTTGAAGCGATCTGCCAGAATCAGGGCCTTACAGCAAACCTTGTTCAAGGCGTATTCGAGTTCCGACAAACGATAGGCGGGATTGACATTGACCAGGATCAAACCAGCCCTGGCCGTCGCGAACTGGGTAACGATCCACTCGATGTTGTTGGGAGACCAGATCCCCACCCGATCACCGGGTTTGAGACCCAATCCCACCAAACCGGCAGCGAAGCGGTCGACGGCGGCAGCAAGCTCTCGAAAGCTCCACCGGATCTCTTGATGCCGAACCACTACCGCCTCGACGTCGCCCCATCTGAGCGCGGCTTGGGCCAGCACATCACCCACCGTCTGGTACATCAAGGGGACGATGGTGCTGCCACAAACGTAGCTCTTGTTCAATCCCATATCTCAGCAAGACCAAGACACGAACGTATTCCCGTTCCCCAGGCGGGGGGAGTTCAGCCGTCCTCGACAACTCGCCGAAACACGAATCGCTGATAGCCCAATGAAACCATGATCAGCGAGACTGCCAGACCAACCAGAGACGCAACACGATAGAGGTCCTCCAGCTCTCCTAGATCGTAGAGGAACACCTTGGCCATTACCAGGACCAGGAAACACAGGCTCACCCAACGCAGCTGGACACTCTTCAAAAGCATGCCCACCGATAAGAGGATCAAGGCATAGAGGGTCCAGGCCAGGGATAGCGTGAGATCTCGAGCGGGCGACCGTTCCAAGCTGAAGACGATGGACGTTCCGCCCGAGTAGTAGTCGAGGACCGCTAGATTGATCCAGACGAAAACCACCAGAATTGCCGAGCCAACACATGCCAGTGCCGAAGTTGGACAACCCTTGAGATGATCCGCAATCGCCGACTTCCTGGCACACTCGACCTCATGAAGTACTCGAGCACTCCCTAACAGGGCTCCGGCCGGTACCAGATAGGTGTACATCAGCCAGTTGAACACTGGCCAGTCGGATGCGGGGTAATAGCCAAGTACTGCTGGATTTACGAGCAATCGGATGCTGGCGAGCGCCAAGAGGAGCAGCCCATAGTATTGGAGACCGACGTGATCCAGTCGCTTCCACAGAACGATCGCGGCCAGGCCCACCAGAGACCAGCCGACGGTAATCCACTCTCTCTCGAGCTGTACAGGCACCGAGATGGCGACGAAACTAAGTCCCACCCCTGCGAACCAGACCAGGCTTCTCTTCCTGCGGGGATCCTCCTGCCTCCAGAGATTACGCACTCGAAGGACAGCGCCCAGCGACAGCACTGCTAGGGCAAGCGGTACGATCCCGATCGCAGCACCGCCGAATCGCTCTTCAAAAAGGTCTCGGAGAGCTAAAAACCAGAAGGGGCCAGCCAGAGCCGAGGCGTAGAGCCCCCAGCGATCGGCCAGCAGCCTGGCTCCGCTCAGGAAGGGCCAGGCGGTGAACAGGAGCAGGGCTGCGGTCATGCATACCAGGGCGAGACCCGACCCGTCCGAGCTCGGTCTGAAGTTCGAGTCCCAGAGCCACCAACTGCAGTGACTGAAGGCGGTAACCGTCATTGCCGTAAAGTACCAGGCGCCCGAGGCAATGCGACCAGCGGACAAGATCGGCAGCAGCGCAAACACCAGTGTCGCTGGCAGAAATAGGCTGGGCGAGGATAGCCAATTCAGGTGGGTGCTCATGCCCACTAGCAGCACCAGCGGGGCCAGTGCAGCACCAACCTCCGACGCACGCTGTGTAGCGGCGTTCTCGCGGAACCTGACCGCTAATAGTTGAAAAACCACCGCTACAGCGAGAGCCAGCCCGAAAAAGATTGTTGGCCGGGGGAAAATCGGCTGATCGCCATGAGCCCAGAAATACAGAACGAATCCCACGGCCGGACCCACCGCTGCCACCAACCAGGTAGAGCCAGATCTCGACAAGAGCGACTGGCGCACCAGCAGCGCCGCCAACACGACCCAACCCACCAACCAGGGCCAAGGTGAGACGCTCGTCTTGACCGCAAGAATGATGAGTAGCGCCAAGAAACCGGGAGCCGGGGCCAGCAGACCTTCCCCGGGCTGCGAGCGCTGGCCATCGGAACTTCGACCTTTAATCTCGACAAAAAGGTGAAAAACCAGAGACAGTGCCACACAGATCCCGACCAACTCCCAGGCAAGCGCCACGTCGAACGAGCTTCGCCAGCTCCAGACCAGCACGACACCCAGGCAACCCGCTGACGCTCCAGGGGCTAGCCGTGAGTCCTCACTCGATCGGTCGAGCCAGAGCGCCGCCACCGGCAGCAAGTGGTGTGCGAGCTCAGCATTCGCTGCAAAGTAGACTGCAAAGGCGAAGGGAATGAAGACTCCGGAGAGCCTGGTCGAGAATCGCAGAGAGGCGTCTTTGCCGCTTTCTCCCCCTGGGTCGAGACTGGTCGCCAATGCGAAAAAGAGGGTGAAGATCCCGAGCACAAGGAGACCTAAGCCAGCTTGATCGGGTCCCATCCGGGAAGCGATCCAGAACGCCTGGTGGAAGACCGTCCCTCCGAGAGCCAGCAGGGGAAAGGCTGGCCAACGGCACCGATGTGCCAGCACCAGTAGACCGCAGTCCAGGAGCAGTATGTATCCGAAAAACCCAATCGGGTTGTCCCTTATTGAGGCGAGCAACAGCGGCGTTGCAAATCCGCCCGCGAGTCCGATCAGGGCAGTGACCTGGGAACGATGGCGCCAGGCGAGCAAGCCACAGATCAGAGTGGCGAGAGCCATCGAGGGGAAAGCCAAGACATAGGGGATCAGTTCGTAAAGCGAGTGGGCGGCCCAGACGGAGCCGTACAGCAACACGACTCCAGTACCCGCCAAGGAGTTTGCCGTAGCCCTGTAGTTCTGATTCCGCAGCATCTCCGACCCCAGGATCGAGACAACTCCTACGAGGAGTCCCAACATCACCCGAGTTTCTGGCGGAATCAGACCATGCTCGATGGAGTACCTTAAGAACAACAGACCCGCCAGGGCCAAAACGATGCCCCCGAGAAGAGCGGCACCCCGAATTCCCAGCCAGCGCTCCCAGTCGACCTGGATCGCTAGCGACTTCCTCGATTCATCTTGTAGGTGCTTCGGCTGGACAACGGCCAAAGGCCGCGGAGGCTTGCTTGGTGGAGGTTTGCGGGAAGCCACGTCGGATAGGTTGGGAGTCATCGTCGGTGGACGGAGATCGGGCCTGGGGGGTGGGGCCGAAGTGCCAGGCTTGGCTACCTGGCTCCCTGACAACTTCACGCCCTTTTCCTGTGTCGGGGCACCGCTGGTACTAGAAGTTCGGACGGGGGTGAGGCCCTCGATCCGTCTGTACAGATGATTCAGCCGGTCGTGGTTCTTCCGCTCACGAAACCAGACAATAGCTAGCGCCAGAGAAATCCAGAATAGAAAAAACGCTATAAGTCCCCCCATGACAAAGCCCCCATCGAATTCCCCCACGATTTCGCAGGAAAAGCTGTTTGATGATCATTTCCCCCTTTCAATAGCAGGTTCCATACCAGTCCCGGACTAGTGGATTCAAAGAGCTGCAAGTAAAAGGGTTAGATCGAGACTTGAGACTGGAACCAGCCGGGGGAACTAGAGCTTGGTGTACATAGGATGATCGGCGCTGTGCGTTTCATGTCGAAGATGTGTCTCGCGCCAATAGCGGCTGCGCCGGATCGTACAGGCAAGACACTTCGCGTCAGGGCGTGGTGGCGGTCTCCAGGCCGCCGTGCATCGAGCCAAAGGCTCGAAGGAAGAGGACTTCGGCCTGGAGACCGAAGCCACGTTTGCGAATCAAGTTTCAGCCTAGAGGCGCCCCCGGCTGCGCCGGATCGTCCAAGAAAGAAACTTCGGTCGAGGGACGTGGCGGTGGCCTCCAGGCCGCCGTGTTCTTTCCGTCGAGCCCTTGGCTCGAAAAACGGCGGCCTGGAGGCCACCCCCACGGTTCTTGGACAATTGCCTGCAGGATTCCCTATCCAACTCTAGATCAATGGTTTACGTAATTTCTCCATCCGAAGCAGTAAATCAAGTTTCAGGTCAGAGGCGAGGTCAGGGCGGTGGGAACGGCGCGCCCACTTGAATCACTTCTTCGACTCGGAGGGTAGCTGCGGCGGGAAGTTGGTGCTTGGAGTCCTGCTCCAACGAATTCAAGATTCGGGATCCAGCTTCAGCTGTATCCCCTCGTTCAGCGAACCGGATCGAAACCCCTGGAGGTCCAGTGTGACGTACTGGTATCCGAGCCCCTTCAGCCGCTGGTTGATGGAGGCAAAGCACTCCCGGTCCAGAATCTTCTCCTGTTCCGAGATATCCACTTCAATCCGGGCCAGTTTATCGTGGTGCCGAACCCGGAAGTTTTGGAGCCCCAGGCCACGCAGGAAGGCCTCGGCATCGTCCACCTGTCGCAGACTCTGCTCGGTAATGGCGACCCCATAGGGAAAACGCGAGGAGAGACAGGGCATGGCTGGCTGATCCCAACTGGGAAGGCCCCACTTTTTCGACTGCTGGCGAATCTCGTCCTTGGACAGACCCACCTCAATGAACGGACTGATCACAGAAAATTCCTGGGAGGCCTTACGACCGGGGCGGTAGTCGCCTACATCGTCTTGATTGCTGCCGTCGAAAATAGCCTCGACGTCCCATTCCCTTGCTAGCCGCTTCAGGTGTACGTAAAGTTCCGACTTGCAGAAATAGCAACGATTGGCAGGATTACTGGAGTAGTCGGGATTCTCCATCTCCTGCGTCGAGATCACCTTGTGGTTTATTTTGTAGGTGGAGGCAAAACCCAGTGCCAACTCACGCTGCAGCTTGGACACCGAGGGAGAAATGGCCGTTACTGACCTGGCACCCCTGCCTAGAACTCGATCGGCCATGAAAGCCAGGTAGGAGCTGTCGACGCCACCGCTGAACGCCACGATGACATCAGTATATTGTCCCAGAAATTCAGTCAGGCGCCCCTCTTTGCCTTCCGGAGTCACGGTTCCCAATCTTACCATACCGTCTTCCTCCACTTGTTAACGGCCTCGTCTGTTGGTTATGCTATAGAAGTCCTTCTGAAGCCAGCTCCCAGGCTGACACACTCTTGGTCCTTGCGAGGAGTTGAAACACCATGAATAAGACGATCGGACTGATGGTATCCGGAGCGCTTTTTCTGTGGTTGGCCGCCCCCGGTCTGTCGGCCGGATTGCCGGCCAAGGACAACAAGAAGAAGATCGAGGAAGACAGGGACCGGCCCCGGGGACGCGCCGCCCTGACGGTGACGGTCGAACAGATTCGAGTCGACGTCACGGTGAGGGACAAGAAAGGCAATCTCATACAGGGACTCGAGAAGCAAAACTTCAAAGTCTACGAAGACAAGGTCCAGCAGGAGATGACGCACTTCACCCCGATCGAGGGCCCCATGACCGCCGTCCTGATCACGGAGTACAGCAGCGTCTTGCCCTGGGAAATGCTTTACGAGGCCTGGATGGGATCCCAGATCTTCGCCCACAACATGCGCAAGGAGGATTGGGTGGCCGTGATCACCTATGACATCCGACCCGAAATTCTGGTTGATTTCACCCAGGACAAGTCCAAGGTTTTCGGTGCCCTGCGCCGCCTGAACTATCCCGGCTTCCGCGAAAGCTGCCTTTACGACACCCTTTACGACACTTTGGATCGGCTAGAGGAAGTGGAGGGTAAGACAGCTATCGTCTTGATCTCCACCGGCATGGATACCCTCAGCAAGAAAAACATGGACGAGGCCCTTCGGAAGGTAAAGCGAACCAATGCCGTAATCTATCCCGTTAGCATCGGCCAGAATCTGCGCCTTCGGTACGAACACCGCCTGAGCACTTCCACCCGAATGGATTTTTACCACGCAGACGTGGTCTTGAAGGAAATCGCGAAATATACAGGAGGCGAAGCCTTCTTTCCCCGCTTCACGACCCAGTTTCGTTCGATTTTCGAGACGATCTCCCATCTGCTGAGGAATCAGTACTCTCTGGGGTACGTCTCCACCAACCCCAAGAGGGACGGCAAACTGCGGAAGATCAAGGTCGAGGTCAAGGCCGATGTCAACGGCGACGGCAAACCGGACAAGCTCAAAGTGGTCCACCGCAGGGGATATCTGGCCAAGAAGGACGATAAGTAGCTAGTACGCAGATTGTGACGGATTCGTGGCGAGCGCGACGGGTCGAGTCCGCGAAGCGACCCTCGGACGTTCCGACGTGCGACCCTCGGACGTTCCGACGTGCGACCCCCGGACGTTTCGACGTGGGACGATTCTTGAAGTTTCAGGTCAGTGCCCCCCAGCGGTGCTGCCCCATTCGAGAACGAAACTTCGGTCGAGGATAGGCGATATCGTGCGTCACTCCGTGGGGAAGGTCACTCCGTGGGGAAGAGTTGTCCAGCTCTCTCCTCGGAACTTGGCCTCATGTTGCTAACGGCTCAAGTCGTTCGCGGCTCTGTCGGATCGCCGAACGTGATGGTGGGCGATCGTTTGTACCTTGCATCTTGTACCTTCGACTTTCGAAGTTTCAGCTTAGCGATCGACTACACTGGGCGTCAGGTCGATGGGAATCTGTTCCGCTATTTCCAGACCGAAGCCTTCTAGCCCCACGATCTTCTTGGGGTGATTCGTGAGTACGCGAATCTGGTTCAGTCCTAGATCTGCCAGAATCTGGCAGCCGATCCCGTAGTCTTTAAAACTGACCGCCTGAGCGTCTATGCCTCTGCCATGCGTCTTCTTCTGATGTTGACGTACCTCGTTCAACAGCCTCGCTTCCTTGTCCTTCAGGCGTAGATAGACCAACACCCCGCGCCCTTCTGCATGGATGATTTCCAGGGAACGTCTGAGTTCCCTGCCGGTATCCTGCGCAGGGGTCAGGAAGACATCGCTCAATACGGATTCGGTATGGACCCGCACTAGAGGAGGTTCATCACCCTCCAAATCACCTTTGACGAGGGCGAGGTGCTGATTACCATCCAGACCACTCTGGAACAGATGTAGTTGGAACTCGCCGAATTCGCTCTCAAAAGGGACGCTTTCGATCCTCGTAACAAATCTCTCGGTGCGCAGGCGGAATCTGATGAGGTCAACTACCGAAATGACGCGAATCTTGTGCTTTGCCGCAAAAGGCATAAGGTCGGGAAGTCTAGCCATGGTCCCATCTTCGTTCATTATTTCGCAGATGACACCCGCGGGATTTAGGCCGGCAATGCGCGACAGATCAACCGCCGCTTCCGTCTGTCCGGCTCGTTCCAGCACACCCCCGGGCCGAGCCCTCAGGGGAAAAATGTGGCCGGGTTGAATCAGATCTTCCGGTCCCGTTCGGGAATCGATCGCAGCCAGCACGGTAGTGGCACGGTCGGCGGCCGAGATACCGGTGGATACGTTGTGGCGTGCCTCGATGCTCACGCAAAACGCAGTACCGTGAACGGACTTGTTGTCGACGACCATGAGCGGGATCTGCAAATCGTCCAGGCGCTCCTCAGACATGGGCATACAGATCAACCCACGCCCATGCGTCGCCATAAAGTTGATCGCCTCCGGAGTAATCTTCTCCGCGGCCATGGTCAGATCACCTTCGTTCTCCCGGTCCTCCTCGTCCACGACGATGATGATCTTTCCTTCGGCGATGTCTTCGATTGCGTCCTCGATTCGGTCTAGGCTCATGACGAACAAAGGCTCCTGTTTGATTTAGGGTTACAGTTTGCAGGTTGCAGGTTCATGAAACGGCAAGGACGGTTGGCAAGTCCCTCTCATCCCGGTTCCGACCACGACAAGCTGGGAGCTCATCTCCAGAAAAACACTACCTGAAACCTACAACCTTCAACCTGGAACTGCACTCCCCATCTTCCTACTTCACCGGTGGTAACTTTCGGATCCAGCGGAGGCTGTTTCTCGGCGAGGAGACGGACTTCAGGTAAAGGCGGTAGTGCCCCAGGACATACTCCATTAGAACCGGGTTTTCGCGGTCGTCGTGAAAGGCCCAGGATCCCCCCCTGCTGTCTTTCAGGCGTAGCGTCGGAAGTTCTTGCTGCCTTCGCTTGATGGTAAGCGTATGGACATCCTTCCCCTCAACTCGCAGGGTCAGCGGCAAACGGTTCGACCTGATCTTGACGAACCCTTCATTTGCTAGTTCATCGTACATCCACCTGGAAATCCAGAGGGTCATAACATCCTTGGACTCGATGTCGACCCCAGCATCGAAAAGATGAGTCAAGGTGAACTTCCTCCCCTTCCCGACCGCTTCCTGAAAGAGGTGCAGAGTGCCTTGATGGACCTTTGATTCCCACTCCAAAAAAACATCCGGGTGGTATCGTGCCAGTCGGAATACGAGCTGACTTTCCTGCTCACCCGAATCCGATCCATACACGAGAACCGTGTGAGCACCGAATGAGAAATCATTTCCCCAGACCGTGCCCGCCGATGGGATCGCGTTAAGTAGGATTCCGAGTAATACGGTCGACGTGTTGTTCCACATATTTGCTGATCAAATCGGCTTCTAGATTCACCCGGTCACCCACTTCTAGAAGTCGAAAGTTGGTCACTTCCAAGGTGTGGGGGATAATTGTGACTTCAAAGGAGTTTGAGTTCAATCCCGACAGCGTCAGACTCACACCATTAACGGCGATGCTTCCCTTGAGCACACAGTGTTCGAGGATATTCCGGGGTGCCTCGATTCCAAAGATCCAGGAGTTTCCCTCGGGGTTCCGGGAGGTCACTCGGCCGGTGCCGTCCGCGTGTCCCTGGACCAGATGTCCCCCGATAAAATCAGACCACTTTGCCGCCGGCTCGAGATTGACCCGATCGGAGGGCTGGCGGCGACCCAGATTGGTCAGCCTAAGGGTTTCCGGGGTCGCTTCCACTTCGAACGCGCCCGGGAACTTCTGGGAAACGGTGAGGCAGACGCCATCAATACTGATGCTGTGCCCAATCTTTAGTTCGCCGTAGAGCTCTGCGCTGCAGCCCAGTCGAAAAACAGCACCTTCATCTGACAACTGCTTCTCCAGGATCTTGCCGACTTCCCGCACGATTCCAGTAAACATCCTGGAGTTCCTCGTCTAGTTTCGCAGAAGCTCTACCTCACGGGCCGTCAGCTCTCGATAAGCTCCCTGAGGTAGATCTCCCAGACGGAGGGGGCCGACCGCGATTCTTCGGAGCCTCCGCACGGGATGCCCGATCCGTTCGAACATGATGCGAATCTGCCGATTGCGACCCTGCCTCAGCGTCACTTCATACCAGGCGTTGCGCGCCCTTTCCAACAGCCTGACTCTCTGGGCGGCGAGCCGAGTGCCTTCGACACGAATACCGGCTAGTAGCCTTTCGAGCTTCTCTTGCGAGGGTTGTCCCTGGACCTTCACATGATAAATCTTCGGAAGCCTACCGGCTTGAGTGAGGAGGCGTGCCAACTCCCCATCATTGGTCAGCACGATCAATCCTTCGCTCTGAAAGTCGAGACGACCGGCCGGATAGAGCCGGCTGGATGAGCGCACGAACTGCGTGACCACGGGTCGCCGCAGCGGATCTGAAACCGCGCTCAAGACTCCTCTCGGTTTGTTGAGGATATAGTACTCTAGGCGCTCTGTCCGAATCGGTTTTCCATCGACACAGATCTCATCGGCGGCGGGGTCTGCTTGAGTACCCAGGCGGGTGGTCATCAGGTCATTGACCGTCACCCGACCTTGTGCAATCAGATCCTCAGACTTGCGGCGCGAAGCAACGCCGGCATGGGCGAGGATTACCTGAAGGCGCTGTTTCATGACTCGGCCGTGTCAACCAAGTGGGTCTCGGCGGACGCCTGAGACAGTACCTCCTCGAATTCGTCCATTGTCGGCAGGTCGGAAAGATCCTTGAGGCCAAAATGGACAAGAAAATCCTTGGTGACGCCGTACATGATCGGCCGCCCTACTGTCTTCTTGCGCCCCCTCGTCTCGATCAACCTTTTCTCCAGGAGGGTCCGAATCGGGGACGCTCCTCTTACCCCTCGAATTTCGGCAATCTCGGGCAACGTAATCGGCTGCCTGTAGGCGATAACAGCAAGCGTCTCCAGAGCGGCAAGAGAGAGCTTGGAGGACGGCTTCGTTCTCAGATAGGTCCGGATGATCTCGTGATGCTTGGGCCGGGTTGTGACTCGATAACCGCCGGCCACTTCTCGAATCTCAACCGAATCCTGGAGCGAGTTGAAGTCCCGAACAAGCCCATCCAAGGCGTCTGTCAGCTCCTCCTTGGAGATTTCAGGATAGATCTCGCCCAGCTGAGCCGCCGACACCGGATCCTGTGCGACGAAGAGAATAGCCAGAATCTGGCTACCCATGGGCTCCTTCAACATGCGACGATTTGGATGTCCTCGAAAATCCCCTTTTGGAAAAGACGAATCTCTCCTAGCCGAACCAACTCCAATAGTGCCATCAACGTGACACCCAAATGAATGCGCGAAAGCCTGCGTTCGAAGAAGATCGAAAACAGGAACCGGTGCCGAGCCTTGAGCAACCGCCTGATCTCGTCGATCTTTTCCTCCAGCGTGACGGGATCTCGCTCTATTTCCCAGACAATCTGATCCTGATAACGCTGGACTACCTGGTGAAACGCCTTGATGACGTCGAACAACCCGACCGATACGGCTTCCTTCTCATCCAGCTCGAACTCCTGGTCTCCGCGGGTCCACACCGCCAATTCCATGCTTTCCTTTTCATGCAGCAGATGGGCGGCCTGCTTATACTTTTCGTATTCAATGAGCTGCTCCACCAATTCCTGACGTGGATCCCCCTCGTAGTCATCCTCCGCTAAGTCGGGTTCCACGGGGAGAAGCATGCGTGACTTGATATAGATCAGAGTGGAGGCCATTACCAGAAACTCACCAGCCACCGTGATGTTCAATTGCCGCATCATCTGGATGTAGTCCAGATATTGTTGCGTAATGGAGGAGACCGGAATGTCGTAGATGTCAATTTCCTGCTGCCGAATCAGGTGAAGCAAAAGGTCCAGGGGTCCCTCAAAGATCTCGAGCTGGACTTTATAAGGCTCATCTCCTGGCTGCAGCTTTTCGGCCATACCCTGGGACTGAAGAGACATTAGGTATCCACTTTCCTCAGCGATTTGGGACGTTCAGACGGTTAAACCTTGGGGCTCGCGCAGAAATAACTTGGCATTTTGGCATCTCATCTTCACACCATCTTCGGCCGCTCCTCAATCACAAAATCCTCAACGTAGACCTGGCTACGCCTGAGGTTTCGCTCAATCGTTCGAGTCAAGAGTACTCTAGCTTCATAGCCTGACGTACCTCCTGCATGGTCTCCTGAGCCAGCACCCGGGCCTTTCGGCTTCCCTGGATCAGGATCTCCTTGACAACCTCCACATCCTTTTCCAGTTCGACTCGCTTCTCGTGGAGAGGTTCAACCACCGGCAGCAAATGTTCGAGAAGTCTCTTCTTGCAGTCGACACACCCAATATCAGCAGTCCGACAGCCCTGTGCCGCCCACTCTTGTCCTTGAGCATCGGTGAACTGTTTGTGATGTTCGAAAACCGGGCAAATATCTGGATTGCCGGGGTCGGTGCGACGCACTCGCGCGGGATCCGTGACCATGGTCAAGACCTTTTGACGAATCGCCGAGGGATCCTCCGAAAGCTGGATCTCATTCCGGTAGCTCTTGCTCATCTTGCGCCCGTCCGTACCCGGTAATCTCGGGGACCGGGTCAGTTTGGCCTCCGGCTCTGGGAAGACCTCGCCGTAGAGGTGGTTGAATCGCCTCGCCACTTCACGGCACAACTCGAGATGAGACACCTGATCTTCTCCAACTGGAACCGTTCCCGCCTTGTAGACAAGAATGTCGGCCGCCTGGAGCAGCGGATAGCCCAGGAACCCGTAGGTCGACAGGTCCTTCTGGTTTAGCTGCTGGATCTGCTCTTTGTAAGTGGGCACCCGTTCCAGCCAGGGGATGGGCACGATCATCGAGAACAGCAAATGCAATTCTGCATGCTCCGGGACGAGAGACTGTACCATGAGCGTCGACGACTCGGGATCCACCCCCGCCGTCAAAAAATCGATGGCAATATCGAGGACACTTTCACGGATCACGTCGACATTCTCATATTCCGAGGTAAGAGCATGCCAGTCGACGATGCCGTAGATGCACTCATACTCCTGCTGCATGTCTACCCAGTTCTCCAACGCTCCGACCAGATGTCCGAGGTGTAGTCGACCGGTGGGACGCATGCCACTGAAAACACGGTTCTTCATCTTAGTGCTCCGTCCCAAGAAGTCGATCAAGCCAGACTCCGCACAAAAACCAGAATGGGTCCGATGACCGACGAGAACACGCCGGACCAGATCAAGAGAATCAGCAAGAGAAAACCATAGGGACGGGCCCTCTCGATAAGCGACCCGAGTTGGCCTGGAAACAGCCGGGATAGGATCCAGCTCCCGTCCAGGGGAGGGATCGGAAAAAGGTTGAACACCGCTAGAATCACGTTGAGCATCAATCCAACCGTGAAAAGCAGATAGAGCGGGAACAAGACGGTATGCTGAGCTGCAATCTGTGCGGGAAACAGCGCACCCAAGAACTTCGAAGCAGCCAGAAAGCCGACCGCCGCCAGGACGTTGCTAGCGGGGCCAGCGGCGGCAACCAGGGCGTGGTCCCGGTTGGGCCTCCTGAGATTGTTGGGGTTCACGGGGACTGGCTTGGCCCAACCGAAGACCACACCCCCGCCCAGCAGCCCCAAGAGAGGGAACAGAACGGTCCCGATGAGATCCATGTGGACTATCGGATTCAAGGTGATGCGGCCCAGATCCCGTGCAGTAGGATCACCCAAACGGTTTGCTGCCCAGGCGTGGGCGGACTCGTGAACACTCAAGGAAAACAAGAGCACGACTAGATTGATGACGAGCCAGGCAGGATCGACTTCGCTAAACGCCACAAGGCCCATCTTATCACAGCATTTCGGGTGCTATAATATCGAGCAGTGAGCGGGTTTCTCCTAAATGCAGCCTTCGGGCTTTACCTTCTGGGACTGTTCCACAGCGTCGTGGCCGCCGTCTCAAGGAAAGACATTTTCTTGAAGGTGGGGGTCGCTTCAGTCGGCTGCGGATTCGTCCTACACACAGGATTCTTGATCTATCAGGGAATTGAGGCGGCCCATTTCCCTATCACCAATTTGCGAGAATCCCTGGCATTTTTCGCGTGGACCGTCTCACTCTGCTTTTTGATCTCATACCTGCGCTACCGGGTAACGGCGCTGGGGCCGTTTCTGCTTCCTGTAGTGGCGGCACTGATGCTGGGGACCACCTATTTCGAGTCCTCTCCCGCTCCAGCGGTGTTGAATAGTTCCTGGATCTACTTCCATACCATCTTTCTGTTTCTGGCCTATGCGATGTTCGTGGTCACGTTCATCGCCGCCCTTCTCTACCTGTTCCAGGAGCGGGAACTGAAGAGCAAGAAACCAAAAACCTTCTATTACCAGCTTCCGTCGCTGGGGAAGCTAGATGACCTCTTTCTCAGGTTTCTGATCTCAGGCTTCTGCTTCATGTCGGTGGGACTCCTGGTTGGGATTGTCTGGGCGCGACAGGATTGGGTACAGGGTTGGCAGAGGGATCCCACTGTGGTCGTGGCAGCAGCGACCTGGGCTATCTACCTACTACTGATCTACCTCCGCTTGACGGTGGGTTGGCGAGGTCGCCGCGCCGCGGTCATAAGCATGGCAGGATTCATTTCCGTGCTTCTGACATTTGCAGGAGCCAGTTATTTGGGAAGTGTCCACAGCTTTTGACGTAAAGTTCACTGGAACACCACTGTCCGGTTTAAAGTCGAATGACATGACTCCGGTACTCGTAGGACTAAGCCACAGGACGGCGCCGGTTGAGATCCGAGAGCAAGTTGTGTTTTCGGAGGAAGCCGTTCCCGACGCCTTGTCTCGCCTCAGACAAGAGTTTGGTCTGCCCGAGGCCTTGATTCTTTCGACCTGCAACCGCACCGAGATCATTGCCGATGGCGACGAGGGTCGAATTGCCATCGAAGGTATCAAGCAGTTCCTCTATAGCTATCACTCCCTGCAACCTCTCTCCCTGGAACAACACCTCTACGGCCTGCTGCAACAGGACGCAGTCCTTCACGTTTTTCGAGTGGCGAGCAGCCTCGACTCAATGGTCATCGGTGAGCCACAGATTCTGGGACAACTCAAACAGGCCTACTCTCTAGCCCTACAAGCCGGCAGCATCGGTGGCTGCCTGACGAATCTCATTCCCCGTGCTTTCCACGTAGCAAAAAAGGTCCGCACGGATACCAAGATATCGAGTTCTGCCGTTTCCACCAGCTCGGTGGCCGTAGAGTTGGCGCGCAAGATCTTGGGTGATCTCGGCGGCAAGTCAGTGCTGCTGTTGGGGGCCGGTAAGATGAGCCAGCTAGCCGCCCGCAGTCTCGTGCAGTCGGGGGCCTCGAGCATCTACGTTGCCAATCGCAGTCGAGAGAGGTCTCTGCAGCTGGCACATCAGGTTGGAGGAGTTTCAGTTGATCTCGAGGAGCTCGATCACTACCTGGTTCAATGTGATATCGTCCTGGTTTCTACCTCGGCAAAATCCTTCATTCTGGACCCTGTCCGCGTGCAGCGGGCCATACGAGATCGCCGCTACGCTCCGCTATTCGTCATTGATCTAGGAGTGCCAAGAAACGTCGATCCGAAAGTGAACGAGATTGAGAACGTTTTTCTCTACGACATCGACGATCTTCAATGGGTCCTTGATGCGAACCTCAAAGAGCGAAAGAACGAGGCTCAGATCGCGGAAGAGATCGTGCAGAAGGAGGCCAAGGAGCACCTGCGCAGGATCACCTCCAATGGCGCCGGTTCCCTGATCGCCGCCCTGCGACTTCAACTCGAGGAGACCTGTTTGGCGGAACTCGAGAAGTACCGGCACCAGCTGGCTCCCGAAGAACTCGGACGGATGGAGAAGATTCTGCGGAAAACTGCTCACCAGATCGCTCATCCTTTCATCATGGAGATGAAGCAGCCCAACCAGGACCCCCAGCAGCATCTCCACAATCTGGAAATGATCAAGAGAGTCTTCGGTCTGGACGAAGACCCATGAGAGTGGTGCGGCTGGGCTCCCGGGGAAGCCCTCTTGCTCTGCGCCAGGCTGAGATCGTCCGAGACCTCCTGGAATCTCATCAGGAGGGCAAGCTGAACGTCCAGATAGAGATCATCCGAACCAGCGGCGATCATCCTGACCAGCCTCAGCCAAGAGGAGGCGATTCGGTGAAGCGGATGTTCGTCAGGGAAATCGAAGAGGCTCTGCTGGAGGCCCGAATCGATCTGGCCGTGCACAGTCTCAAAGACCTCCCCGGGGAGTTGCCAGAAGGACTCTGCCTGAGCGCGATTCCGAAGCGAGAAGACGCCAGAGACGCCTTGGTTTCCGACTCCGGCGCCCGCAGCCTCGCCGAGCTGCCGGAAGCGGCTCTGGTCGGGACCAGTTCCCTCCGCCGCCAGGTTCAGCTGCGACATCTGCGTCCTGACCTGAAGCTGGTCCCAATCCGGGGCAATGTCGGCACCCGCATCGAGAAGATGAGACAACTCGGATTAGGGGCGATCGTTCTTGCAGCCGCGGGACTGAGACGCCTGGGACTGATGGAGCAGGCTTCGTACGTCTTTCCGGTCGACCAGATGGTTCCAGCCATCGGACAGGGCGCGTTGGGGATCGAGATTCGTTCCGACGACTCCACCATGCGGGAGCTGATCCATCCCCTCAACCATCCGCCCACTCATCGCTACGTCGAGTCGGAACGAAGTTTCTTGCGAATCATGGGTGGAGGTTGCCAGGTTCCTATGGGTGCCCATGCCCTTCGGGAGAACGGAAGCACTTCTTTCCGTGCCTTCATCGCCAGCCCCACTGACGGTCGCTTTATCCAAAGGCTCTACCAGGGTCGCAAAGAGGAACTTCCGGAATTCGCCGCCAAAGCAGCCGAATACCTCCTCTCGCATGGCGCGCGCTCCATCCTGGCAGAGCTCGAGTCAAACGATCATGAGTAACAGTCTCCAGGGTCGGACGATTCTCGTCACTCGCAGTCCCTCCCAGGCAGGGGACTTCACCCGCCTGCTCACGGCTCAGGGGGCAAGGGTCCTGGAGGTTCCCACGATCGAGATCCAGCCACGACCGGAGCAGGAGATCGATGCAATCCTGGATAGGCTATCGGAGTACGACTGGGTCATCTTCACCAGCGTCAACGGCGCCGAGGTCCTTCTGGGGAGGGCACGTCGGTTGAGAATCTCCGTTCTGAACGAGGCTGAAACAGGCCCTTCGGTCTGTGCGATCGGTCCCGCCACCGCTGACAAGGTCCGCGAGTACGGCGGTCGCATCGATCTGGTCCCATCACGTTACCAGGCAGAGGGCATTCTGGAGAGTTTTCTGGAGCGTAACCCCCAACCCCTTTCGGATCTCAGGATCCTGATTCCGAGGGCCTCGCGAGCTCGGTCCATCCTCCCTCGCCGGCTCCGAGAACTCGAGGCACAGGTAGACGTGATCCCTGTCTACGATACGATCGTCCCCCCAGGCAGCCGTGAAAAACTCTCTCGGGTGCTCCGGAACCAGAAGCCTGATCTGGTCACCTTCACCAGCTCCTCCACCGTGCGCCATTTCGTCTCGCTGGCGGAAGACTCTCAAGAACTCAAGGGGCATCGCTGCGCTGTGATCGGTCCCATCACGGCCGAAACGGCGAAGGAATACGGACTCCGCATCGTCACCCAAGCGAGAAATTCCACAATCCCGGGTCTATTGGAAGCAATCGTCTGCTATTTCGAAGAGACCGAATCGGCTGGGCAAGCCTGAAGCTTGAGGAATCGTCGCACCCCGAATGGGGCCAGCGCGACTCGGACGAGACTGAGCCTAGCGCCGGAATAGGACGTTCAGCGTGAGGCGGCTTTCGACCACCTTTTTCTTGGAGATAGCGGGTAGGAATACCCAAGAATTGCGCACCGTCTCGACAGCGAGCTCGTCCAGTACTTCATTGATGCCCTCCTTCACCTCGAGGTCGTAGAGCCCCCCACTGGGACTGACGGTGACGCCTATCACGACCAACACCGGCTCAGGACGCCCTGCTTCGGAATCGGGCAGTCGCGGCGAAGGATTGGCAATAAGGACGGTGGGCACTACCTCTTCATCGGGAAAAAAGGCGTCCACCTCTCGGCTTTCGGCAGAACCCGCCCGATACATGGACCCGAATCCGCTCTCGAAGCCAGCCCGCATGACTGCCGCCTTGCTGTTTTCTACTCCGAGATCCAGTTCCCCTATTCTTGCGGCGACCAGCTCGAAGTCGTCTGGTGATATGGATTCCAGCTCCAGGATACGACCGCCGACCTTTAGAAAAGCTCTATGCGGAGGTGCCTTGAGGCGGAAATTCCCGAGAATGGTGTAGCCGGCAAACGAGTTGGGCTTTATCAAATCGAATGCCTTGTATTTGCCCGATTCGTAGGAGACGCCCTCCAGTTCAATCAAGTGTCCCCGATGAGGGTTTCCCCCACTGTCCACCACAACCAACCAAGGAGGCTGTACCGCGTCGAAGGTGTCTCCGAGGTTGATGTAGTTGAGGATGACGGTGTGACTATCGGTGAGCTCGATCGTGACAATTCGGGCGTCGGAGAGGTAGAGGTAGTAATGCTCTCCCTCGGACTGCGCCAGGACCGAGGGCATCCAGGAAAGTACTACACCCAGAAGTAGGATTCGTTTCAACAAATTGAGTCGGCCTTCCACCTTGATTCTACTGCATCGCCGGCTCGCGGGTGAAATTCGAAAACCGTCGATCAGACCATGATC
Organism: Acidobacteriota bacterium; assembly: GCA_047514575.1. GTDB lineage: Bacteria > Acidobacteriota > UBA6911 > RPQK01 > JAJDTT01 > CAUZIZ01. The sequence continues at coordinate 20,330 of JAKZYH010000741.1, forward strand.
GTGTTCGGCAACTCCCCCTCTGAACCTAATCCAGGCCCAGGGCGTCTAGTCCTAAGAACCGCAAAAGTGAGTAGACACAATGAAAACCATCAAGCTTCTCGCAATTGTCCTTTTCCAGGCCTCGGCGCTGTGGGCGAGCGGTGCCACCGTCACCGAAAGACACAGTCTTCCCATTCAACCGGGGGGGACGCTGGTAGTACAGAATGACTTCGGCCGTATCCAGGTCAATGGTTGGGAAGAGAAGCACATCTACGTCAGGGTCAGAAAGATCGCTCCCGCAAGCAGGCTCGATCACGTCGTCGTGGACATTCGACGAGAGGACGGTCTCGTTCAGGTATCGACTCATTTCCGAGAACACCAGAAAGAGTCAGCCTACCTGGAGATCCAGGTTCCCCACGACATCAATGTTCAAGTCTGGGGAGCCCACCCCGCCATTGAGATCTATGGGGTCGGAGGCACAGTTCGGGCCTCGACCCTCACGGGTCTGATTACGGCTGAGGATCTAACCGCATCCGCCTCCCTGCTGAGCCAGGGAGGCGATATTCATTTCCGAAGCGCCTCCCAACCCGGAGGGGATGTTCGACTGGAATCCACCAGCGGAAATATCAATTGCGTTCTGGGGAAGGACCTCAACCTTCGTGGCTGGATTCGCGCTGGAGGCGAGGCAACCTGGGGCCAGGAGGTCTCCTCGCAACAAGGATCAATCCAACGAGAAATCGGGGCGGGTGGCCCCCTCTTCTATGCCAACAGTCTCAAGGGGAATGTGCGCTGCCAACTAAGCTCTCCCTCAAGCCACACCGCTGAGGCGTCCGCACCGGTCAGCAGCGTCTCACACGAAGCTGACTCCGTCCCGAAGGAGGTAACGGCAACGACTGGCCCAACCTCTCACCCGGACGTTCCCCCCGAGATTGCCTCCACCCAGCCGGAACCTGGGTCGGATAAACCCGCTTTCGAGAGCGGGTATGCCCTGCGCGTGAATGTCGACTGGATTTATCTCAATGTATCCGTCCGCGATCGGCGCAGCAATCGCAGCGTTCCCAACTTGGTTCGGGAAGACTTCATGGTCTACGAGAATGGGTCCGAGCAGACGGTTGAGAAGTTCCAGACCTCGGAGACTCCTTTTCACCTTCTTCTTCTCCTCGACGTCAGCGGAAGCACTCGCTCCTATATGAGAATGATCAAGAAGGCCTCGATCGATTTCACGCGGGAGATCAACTCCGATGATCGGATCGCGGTGGCTACCTTCAATTCCTACACACGACTGATTCAGGATTTCACCAATGACCGGACGCGGCTACGCCGCTCGATCAATAGAATCCGCTCCGGCGGTGGGACTGCCTTCTATGATGCCTTGATGACCAGCGTGAATGAATATATGCACAACATCGAGGGAAGGAAGGCTGTGGTCGTGTTCACTGATGGCGTAGACAATCAGCTTACCGGAGACTACAAAAACGGCTCGCGGACTCGCTTCCAGGACCTCTACCGAGAAGTCCGCGAAGACGACTCTCTCATCTACACAATCTTTCTGAACACGGAGCGCGACGCCGGACCATCCCGGTCTCGAGGCGGTATCCTGGGAGACATTCTGAGGGGAGGAACTCCACCGATCATTCCTGGAAGCAGGAACAAGAGGGGCGTTTACGAGGAAGCCAGACGGCAGCTCGAGACCATTGCCGGTCAAACCGGAGGCAGATCGTATTCTCCTCGCCGAATCGATGACCTTGCTCATGCGTACTCTGAAATCGCAGACGATCTACGGGTCCAGTACACACTCGCCTACAGCTCGACCAATGCCATTCGTGACGGAAGCTGGAGAAAAATTCGAGTCAAGATCAAAGACCGCCCCGAGCTGCAGGCACGTACCCGGAGAGGTTACTCGTCTCCATCGGGTGGAACCTCGAAAGGTTAGAGATAGGGTCCAGAGTTGCAGGCTACAGGTTTCGGGTCTGTTGGCTCGAGAGCTGTCCCGCCGATAGCCGAATCTTGCGAACCTGCAACCTGAAGCCTCCTGGAACCTGACTTCCCCCAATCTTTAGGGCAGTTACCGTGCCCCCTCAACTTTGCGACAGACTCAACCCATATTCTTTGCAGAGCAGCCGAGAACAGTAGGTAAAGGCAACCTGCGAGGTACATCTCACCAAGCTTTCCGCCTATCTGGGCATCAGCACGCTCAGAAATCTCAGCCCCGCTATTCTGCTGCTACTCCCCTTCTATCTAGCCGACGCGGGATGCTCCTCGCAGAAAATGGGGTGAGCTATGGGCTGTTCTTCTTCTCCTTTTTGGTCACTCAGATCTCTCCTGGGACTTGGCCGATCACATTGGAAACGTTCCCACGGCCTTACTAACCTGAAACTTCATTTGCAGATTCGGATGGAGAAAGGACGTAACCCATGGATTTGATGATCTTTGCTGTGTATCGCAGACGATTGCTCCGAAATCGAGCAAAAACGCGATCTGCTCGGCGTGTTGCAGAGTAGGATGGACACTCTTGCCCGTCGAGAAC
>JAKZYH010000742.1:0-5573 GCA_047514575.1 Acidobacteriota bacterium
ACCCAGGGTTGGGAAACCCTGGGCTGAAATACGGAATCCCTTCAGGATTCACCTCGCTCCTGTGCGCTCAGGCCCCATCACACCAGCAGCTGACGCCAATTACTCTGTCCAAGCAAGTCCTGATTCTTCAACCACTTAGAAAGTGGGACTTGTACGGTCACGAACGGAACATCGCTAACCACTTGATATCATTCGACTTCTAACCGAACAGTAGTGAAGATAGGTATCTTGTGTCCTATGCGGCAAGACTCTCTGTTGCCTGCTCCAGTTTTGTCTGAAGTTCCTCGGGGTGACCGAAGTCGACGTCGAACGCGTTAGAGACTTCTGAAAGTCCTCGCACCATCCCTTCCAGAACCGACTGAACGGCGCTCTCATCCATGCCGAGAATTTGTTCGGCAGCAACTCTTGCCTTCTCGCAGGCTGCCTGAGAGTCCTGGCTGGTCCAGACCTCAGCAAAAGGCCCCGAAAGGGAGACTGCTCTAACCAATGGCTCCAAATCCGGGGATAGATCGTCGACATCGCTGGGATCATGGCTTCCCCGTATCGCCACTTGGAACATCTCGGGCAATTGCCACATCTCTTGCACCCACACCCCTATTTCGGAATGGTCGGTGCCGGTGTGCTCGCGCTCCAAAGCGATCAACCGACTATGCTCTGAGCCAGCTTGCTTGATCACTTCACCGTAGCTCTCGGGAAAGGCCTCATTGAGAACCAGCATCCCAATATCCTGCAGCAGTGCCGCCAGAAAGACCTCTTCCTTCCTGTCCTCACCGGCCCAGGGGCAAAGGGCTCTGCCGGCGGTGGCAGCCAGCACAGAGCGGCGCCAGTAAGAGGCGTGGTCGAAGTCCTCCGAGCCAAACTTGCGCAAACCATCAAACAGGGAGAAGCTCAAAGCGACGGAATACAAGCGGTCTGCACCCAGAAGAGTCACGGCATGGGTGATGGTACTGACGTCGTGCCGAAGACCGTAGAAGGCGGAATTGACAATCTTGAGAATCCTGGCGACTAGCGCCGGGTCCAGACTGATGGCTTCGGAGGCTTCGCTCAGTCCTGTCCCGCGATTGTCGCGCAGCTTCAGGAGTCTCAGCGCGATCCCTGGAGGGCTGGGTAAGTTACAATTTCGAACCTGCCGCAACCAACCCTTTTCCTGGCTCTCGCCTCCCTGATCCAGATTCGACTGTAGCTGCATGGTCGGGAATTGTACCCGGTCGAGCACTCACCAGTTCGTGCGCGCAGTCACATCTTTCAGACTTTTTGCAGCCCGCTTCTTGCAGCCCGCTTCTTTTAACCGTCATGGCTGCTTCTTTTCCTGCGTCAGGGCCTTCACCTTCGCAGCGTGCAAGCGAGCCTTCTCAGCCTCGCCCCTGGCCTGATAGATCTGGTGCGCAAGCCTATGGTAACTGGGATTGCGATCGTTGATCTGGAGCACCTCAAGCGCAAAGGCTTCCGCCTCATCAAGACGATTCTGACGTAATCGAGCGAAGGCCATAAGAAACGGGCCGGCGGGTACTTTCGAATCGATTTCGATGATCTTCTGGGCAAGTCGGATCATCTCAGAGGAATTCCCGGCCTCCGCTTCAAGTTGTGCCAGGTTGGTCAACAAACGGGTATCTCGAGGACAGTGCTGGATTCCGTTCTTGAAGACGGCCCGCGCAGTTTTGAGAGCCTTCCGGGACCGGTGTACCACACCCAACAGGAGATGCGCCTCACAGTTGGCTTGAACTTGATTCAGATAAAGGCTCAGATGGCTCTCGGCAGCGGAAAGATCTCCCTGGGAGTAGTTGATCTTTCCTCGACCGAAGCCCGTAAGTGAGGTACCTGGGTCTAGCTCCTCCGCTTTGTCATAGGCCTGGAGGGCCTTCTTGTGATCACCCAATTCCAGGTACGTATTTCCCAGATCGGCAAGCATCCCGGCCGATGCGTCGGGAGAGGAAGAGATCAATTCAAGTGTGTTCAGTCGCCCCTGGAGATGGCCGGTCTTTCGATGAAACTCCAGGACGTCTCTTCCTTCTTTTTCCTTGCCTTGCTTCAGGAGGGAAGTTCCCAGACTGAACAAGGCCCCCCGATCCTCTGGCTTCAGACTCAGGACCTTACGAAACTTCTTCTCTGCCTTCGAGTAGGCTCCCTCCTTCAGATCCAAGCGTCCCAGATGGAAGAGAGCACTGGGATCGCTCGGTTGAAGTTGCAGGACACGTTCCAGTTCCTTGCGGGCCCGCGAATCCTGGCCCAGGCGGGAGCGGGCGACTCCGGAGTTCAACCACAGCTCCCAGCTATCCAGTCCCTTCGCGTGAGCCGTCTGAAACTTCTCTATCGCTTTCGCGTAGTCACGCATTCCGGTGTAGCAAACACCGATGAGATAGTGGAGTAGAGGGTCGGAATCGGACGCTTCCAAGAGCTTCGTCAGGTCGGCCAGAGCCCCCAGGTAATCCTGTCGTTGCGTTACCTTTTCCAGCGCCCGGTCCACTGCGACGCTCGACTGACCCAGCGGGGTCGCTGCCAGCATCAGATAAAAAATCAGGAATGGTAAAGCGCTGGACAATGGTGCTTCTTCTTACCCTGATGAGGATGATTTGATCCCGGCAGACGACACCCCTCCATTTTCAGAAACTGGGACTCAGAATGCAAATTCTGAAGCGCCAAGAACACTCCCTTCCAGCAGCCGGCTTCTGCCTCCAACGCTGGTTGGAATCTTCGATTTCTTTGTACTCTGTAGTTTCCACCCGCTACACTTTCTCCGGTTCTTCAAGAAACAGCTTCCACCAGGTGGCAACTCGCTCCAACCCAACTGAAGAGCGCGGATGCGAGAATGCACAAGATCATGTTGCTCCTCGCAAGCCAGGCCAGGGTCGACCGCTTCCCAGGACTGCAGACAATCGACTATGCGACCGTCATCATCTACTTCTCGGGTGTTCTGGCCCTAGGCTACTACTTCAGCAAACGGCAGCGCTCGGCCGAGGAGTACTTCCTTGCCGGCCGAGGCATGCCTTGGTTCGTGGTGGGCCTGAGCATGTATGCCTCCCTCTTGTCCACCATCGCCTACCTCTCCGAACCCGGAGAATTCATCAAGAACGGACCTGGCGTGTTGGGTCGGCAACTTCACGTGCCATTTACCCTGACAATAGCCATCCTGGTACTGATTCCCTTCTTCATGCGGCGACGCCTCACCAGCGCCTATGAGTACCTGGAAGATCGCTACGGTCTGAAAACCAGGCTCTTCGCCTCCACCCTCTTTCTGATCATTCGCTTGTCCATGATGGGGATGATCGTCTACACGGCCGCTATCGCCATGTCGAAAATAGCGGACATTCCCGTTATCTGGGTGGTCCTCGGCGTCGGAGTCATCGCCATTGTCTACACGACTCTGGGCGGAATGCGGGCGGTGATGTGGACCGACCTGGTACAGTTCATGATCCTCTTCGCGGGTCTCCTGTTCACCATCGGCTTTGTCTTCGTCGATACCGGGACTGGACCGATCACCTGGTATCAGGACGTCATGGCAATGGAACGAGAACCCCAACCCTTTTTCGAACTAGACCCCTATGTCCGGGTCAGTGTCCTGGGCATGGCCATCTACGCCTTCTTTTGGTGGATCTCTACCTGTGGCTCCGACCAGTTGGTGATTCAGCGCTATCTGGCGACGGGATCGTTGGCGGCGGCACGCCGTTCCCTGCTCTCCAACCAGGCAGCGGATGTCTGCGTGGGCTTCCTACTGGGCCTTGGTGGCATGGCGCTCTACTCCTACTACAAGGCCCAACTGCCCGGGACTCCGGATGAGGTCTTCCCCCACTTCATCGCACACGGCCTTCCACGCGGATTGTCGGGTCTGGTTGTGGCAGCCCTTTTTTCGACGGCCATGGCCGCTCTGGACTCGAGCATGCACGGCGTGGCTACAGTCCTGACGGTAGATTTCGTCGGCCGATTGAGACAGAACCCACTCTCACCGACTGCCCAATTGAGACTGGCCCGGATCTTCACGGTGATGGCCGGTGTCTATGCCGTCTTGTTCTGTCTCTACCTTAACACTATCCCGGAAGGCTCGCGGGGCAACTTTTTCGACATGACGACTCGTATCATCGCCTATGTGATCGGCGCTCTGGGGGGGATATTCGTGGCGGCCTTTCTCAAGCTGCGTACCAGCAGCACCATGATGGTTGTCTCGGGCCTCCTGGGCTTGAGTGTGGGATTCTACCTCTCCCTGGGTCACTGGTTTCAGGAACACCCGGATGTCTTTGTCTTCGCCAGACACGGCGACAAAATGGTCCGCTGGGAACTCCTCAGAGAAGAGCCGAATACGATCGGCTCCAGCACCGAGCAGAGCCGGTTTGTCCTGGACAACCGGGAAGTCGCTCCGCACCACGCCACCATTCACCTGACGGAGGCAGGATGGCGGATCGAGCAAGCAGATCCAAAGGCAGTGATCCTGTTGAATCAACAACCTGTCTCTCAGGCTGAGATCCTACCCGATGACGTTGTCGACCTCGGTTCGCAGCGACTCTTGATCCGACTCAAGGCAGTCTCCTGGATGTGGCCCCTGCCGGTAGCCTTCCTGGTAACACTGTTGTCTGCCGCAGTCTTCAGCCTGAGACGAAGAGGCAGTTGAACGGGTGGCTGAGCTGAAACTTCGAAAATCCCAAGGTACAAGGTACAAACAAGCTCCAAATCACAAGCACCAAATTCCAAACGATCGCCTATCATCAACCCTTGGCGATCCGACAGAGCCGCGAACGACTTGAGCCGCTAGCAAAATGAGCCCAGGTTCCGAGGAGAGAGCTGGACAACTCTTCCCCACGGAGTGACCTTCCCCACGGAGTGACGCACGATATCGCCTATCCTCGACCGAAGTTTCTTTCTCGAATGGGGCAGCACCGCTGGGGGGCCACTAAGCCAGAACCTGATTGGGCAGAACCTCGGAGTTTCGAAAGATCCTAATCGCTGGGGTCGGCAAACGTGGCGGTGCCCTCCTGAATGATCCAGTGCGGGCGGACAGGGGATCGCCAGTCTGTCCCTGATCCCGGTGATATCATGGCCGAATGGCTTCGTTTGGCCAGAATGAGTTGAAGCGAATTGCCCTGGTTTTCGACATTGAAGGGGAGTATCTCGGGTCCGAAGCCTATGGGAATGGCCACATCAACGACACCTACCTGGCACTCTATCGCCATAACGGCCGACTGAGTAGATACATTCACCAGCGCTTGAACCACCAGGTGTTCAAGAACCCTTCCACGGTGATCGAAAATATCGAGCGGGTCACCCGGCATCTCCATGAGAAACTTAAGGCAGCAGGAGAGAAGGATCTGCAACGTAGGGCTTTAACCCTGGTTCCCACGCGCAACGGAGATTCGTTCCACCGCGACCAACAAGGCAATTTCTGGCGCGCTTATCATTTTATTGAGGATACCCGATCACACCAGTCCATCGAGTCTCCTGCCCTCGCTTGGGAAGCAGGCAGGGCTTTTGGAAGCTTCCAATCGCTGCTGATCGATCTCCCTCCGCCGCGGCTGCACGAAACCATCCCCGGGTTTCACCACACTCCTCAAAGATTTCACACGTTCCAGGAGGTGTTGTCACAGGAC
>JAKZYH010000743.1:0-3210 GCA_047514575.1 Acidobacteriota bacterium
ACAGGGACCTGAAGCGCTTCGGCATCCCGATGGGGCATGGAACGGAACGGCTGTGGTTGATAGGCATCTCGGTGGGAATACCCGATGGAAATGGCCCAGGCGCGGGAGGAGACTCTTGCACAACCCTGAAAAAGCGTGAAATTTTACCAAATGACCTCTTTCCAGATGGGATGTGCTATTGGGAACAACAGGATGACCCAAGTATGGAGACCGTGTTGGCTGCCATCAGACACGGATACAGGATCACGGGCACGCATACCTTCGGAGACAAGGGCTTCTTGATGCTACTTGACGCCTTTGAGCAAGCCAACCAGGAGAACCCGACCCTGGGCAGGGGCTCTGGCCTGGATCACGGTATGATGGTGAGCCCGGAGGTCGTCAAGAAATCAGCCGAACTCGGAGTCATATGGAGTTTACAGCCCCAGTTGTTTAGCGGCCGTTACCCGGGTGCTGTGAGTCGAGTCTTTGGCGAAGAATACGCCCACAGATGGGTGATGCCGGTTAAAAGTCTAATCGACGCTGGCGCCAGAGTCACCTATGGAGCGGATGTACACAGCGACCCTCAAAGGGCTCCCATGTTTGGCCTTGAAGTGCTGGTGACGAGAAAAACCAGTGATGGGCGGGTGTTCGGTGCGCGGGAGAGCATCGACCGCAGCACCGCCTTGCTCATGCTGACGCGCTGGGGGGCGGAGTATGTCTTGCGCGAGAAAGAGCTTGGCTCGCTAGAGGTGGGCAAGCTGGCGGATCTGGCGGTGCTGGACAGGAACCCGTTAGACCGCAATGTCTCCGATGAAGCTCTATCAGACATCAAAGTTCTGGCCACGATTATTGGAGGAAAGGTAGTTTACGGCTCTTTGCTGGATCGGTAATAACCATGCCAACCTACATTACGCTATTCCGCTGGACTCGGAAAGGCATTGAGCACTTCAGGGAAAGCCCCTCCCGACTCGAGCGAGCAAAAGAGGAGATCAAGACATTCGGAGGCGAGATTAAGGCTTTTTACATGACACTGGGAAGCTACGACAACGTTTTCATCGCGGAAGTTCCTGACGACGAGAGCTACGCCAAGTTCATGCTCTCATTGGCGTCAAAAGGGAACGTTCAAAGCGAGACCCTTCGTGCCTTCACAGAAGACGAATTTCGAAAAATCGTTAGAGAGTCTTCATCCTGAATCCAGGGTCACAGGGACACTATCGTCGGGAGAATGTAAAATGACCGGATTTGCGGGTAACGGAACCAGGCTGGCCATGGTCGCAGTGTTGGCTCTGATGGTTGTTTTCCACAGGGAAGCTGTAGCACAACAAGAGCCCTCCCCTCAGGGAGGAGCTGGACGGGGGGCTGTCCTGGTGACAACCCACCGGGCCTATGCGAAGAACGTCCGCTTTCTTGCCCACGTCCCTGGGTTTCAGACGCTGAAGATGCAAATGCAGATCATTGAGGGGCGCCGCTATCTGTACATGGCGTGGCGAACCGGAGTCCGGGTCTTCGACGTCACCGAACCGTCGAACCCCAAGCAGATCACGGTGATCACGCCCGCGGGTAACAATATCCAGCAGGCTGGGACCCTGCTCGTGGTTGCTAACGAGATTCCCTCCACTCCCCCGGCGGGCTGGAACGGCCGGCACGGGGTCACTATCTTCGATGTCTCGGACCCGGCTCAGCCCAGAGAGGTTTCCTACTTCCAGGTCGATGGCTCCGGAACCCACAGGAATTTCTATGATGGAGTCCGCTATTTGTACCTGAGCGCAGGACTGACCGGCTGGAAGGGAAACCGACCCGGAGGGGCAAGGTTCGGAAACATTCTGCTGGTGGTGGACCTGGCTGATCCGCGAAATCCCAGGGAGGTCGGACGGTGGTGGGTTGCAGGACAGGCCCCGGACGAACCCATCACCTGGGATCCGAAAGAGGAGCGGTTCCACTACTTGCACGGACCTGTCTATGTCCTTGGGGACCGCGGGTATGCTTCGTGGGGACACGCCGGGTTCATCCTGCTTGACATGAGCGACCCGACACGTCCGAAACAACTCGGGCGGCTGGACATCTCCCCGCCCTTCACGGGAGGAATCCCCGTGCACACCGCTTTTCCACTGGTCTCCCGCCGCCTCGTCGTCCTCACCGCAGAAGCCATCGCCAATGACTGTCAGGAGCAGCGTCCGCTGGCATGGATCGTGGACATCCGGGAGGAGTCCAACCCCATTCCCATCAGCAGCCTTCCAGTGCCGGTCCCGCCACCTGAGGCGCCCTACTCAGCCTTCTGTATGAAGGGAGGGCGCTTCGGCCCCCATAACGTTCAGCACCTGAAGCAGCCTGGCCAGGCCCGAGACGACCTCGTCTTTCTCACCTACTTCAATGCTGGCTTGAGGATCTACGACATTTCCAACCCGTTTCATCCCGCGGAGGTGGGCTACTTCATTCCGCCGAACCCCCGGGGTCGCCTGCGGGGGACCGAAGATGTGTTGGTCGAGTGGGACCGGGGGATCATTCACATTGCCACCGACGATGGGCTCTACATCCTCGAGTCGGACCTGCTCAGGCCTTTGGTTCCCGAGGTGGCGAAACCAACTCTTCGGTGAAGGAATGACATGCCGTTCGCTGGGAGGGGGGCTTCCGGCTCAGACACGCAGCCCGGTCGCCATGTTCACCTTTGCGCTTCAGGCGTCTGTTACCCCGTTGCCTGCAGAAGCACTCAACTAGGGCTAGATCCCGCTGTCCTCCTTAGGGTGGGGCGGTCCTTCTTCAAAGCAGATCTTCCCTCTCCGTCCGATCTGTGCTGGTTTTTCTTTTCAAGGTCGGCCGGAGAAATCATCCTCGGTGACCATGCCGTCCCCATCGGTCAAGGCGCACCAGGAACCGCTGCATCCTGTCTGACAGCTCGTCCTCTGTGACTTTCCCATCACCGTTGTAGTCCAATTGCTGGAACATTGCGTTGGGATCGGGTTGCCGCTGGGCAGGGCCGGACTGAGGGGACAAAAGCACCATCATGACGGCCAAAATTCCAAGGCCGGTTGAAGCCGGCCATCTTCGAGCACGGGGCTAGCTAGCCCGGATAAGTCATTCTTTACAGGTCCACGAGGTAGGTCACCTTGGCAATGAGTGCTCGTTCCCTGACTTCGTTGGTTGAAGATCTTCCCTCGTTGTAAACGAGAAAGAAGTCACTCAGTGGCTTGTGAATAAGATTGAAGCGAATGTTGCTCATGATCTCACGACTCT
>JAKZYH010000744.1:0-6289 GCA_047514575.1 Acidobacteriota bacterium
ACAAGGAGTGCTGTACTGGGTGCAGGAGCGGCGTATCGCCTTTTCGTCAAAGAAGGACTCCCGGCCGAGAGGCGTGTTGACCACCAGGTCGATCTTCTTGCTCTTGATGAGATCGACGACGTTGGGTCGGCCCTCGTTCACCTTGTACACGGTCTCGACCTCCAGGCCAGCCTGCGCTAGGACTGATGCCGTCCCGCTGGTGGCCACCAACCGAAACCCGAGTTCCTGAAAGTCTCTGGAGAGCGAGCTGACGTAGCGTTTGTCCCTCTCGTTGACGCTGATAAAAACGACGCCTCCCTTGGGCAGGTCGTTACCCGCGCTGATCTGGGCCTTGGCGTAGGCGTACCCGAAGCTATCTGAGGCTCCCATGACCTCCCCGGTCGATTTCATCTCAGGACCTAGGATCGTATCGACTCCGGGGAACTTGGAAAACGGAAAAACCGGGGTCTTGACGAAACAGCTGGTCACTTTCAGATCCTCGTCGAGGCCCAGCTCCGATAGGGTCTTTCCGATCATGATCCGGGCTCCCATTTTCGCCAGTGGTACCCCCGTGGCTTTGCTCACGAAGGGTGTTGTTCGACTGGCCCGGGGGTTGACCTCTAGGACATAGACACGGTCCTCGGCCACGGCAAACTGGACATTCATGAGGCCTATAACGTTGAGAGCCTTGCCCAACCGACGGGTGTAATCCCTCATCGTTTCCAGATGCTTCTCCTCGATCACCATGGGAGGAAGGACGGAGGTGCTGTCGCCCGAGTGGATACCAGCCTCCTCGATGTGCTCCATGATTCCGCCAATGACCACCTTCTCACCGTCCGCCAGGGCATCGATGTCATACTCCTGAGCCTCCTCCAGGAATCGATCGATCAGCACCGGGTGCTCTGGGGAGACATCCACAGCATGACTCACGTACTTCTCGAGTGAAGCCGCGTCGTAAATGATCGCCATCGCCCGCCCGCCCAGAACGTAGGAGGGCCTTACCAGAATCGGGTAACCGATCCGGTCGGCAACCTTGCGGGCCTCTTCCACCGACATTGCCGCACCATTTTCGGGACGCGGGATGTCGAGCTCCTTCAACAGCTCTTCGAATTGTTCCCGATCTTCAGCTAGATCGATAGATTTTGGGGAGGTGCCGATAATGGAGACTCCCGCCTCGAAGAGCTTCAGGGCTAGCTTCAACGGAGTTTGCCCTCCGAACTGCACAATCACCCCAAACGGGTTCTCCTTTCTGACCACCGCCATCACATCCTCGCACGTTAGCGGCTCGAAGTAGAGCCGGTCCGAAGTATCGTAATCGGTCGAGACAGTTTCAGGATTGCAATTGACCATGATGGCCTCATAGCCATCTTCCCTGAGGGCAAAAGCCGCATGGCAGCAGCAGTAGTCGAACTCGATGCCCTGGCCAATTCGGTTGGGACCGCTGCCGAGAATCACAATCTTCTTGCGGTCGGTCGGATCAGATTCGTCTTCCTGCTCGTAGCAGGAGTAGAGATACGGCGTATGAGATTCGAATTCGGCGGCGCAAGTGTCCACTCTCTTGAAAACCGGGGTGATACCCTGTTCCTCTCGATAGCGAAAAACATCTTCTTCGCTAAGCCCGCCTGAGCCGGCACCTTCCTCTGGCCCTCCTGGGAGGCCATCCCCCTTGTCACTGCTCAAGATCTGGGAAAGCCAAAGATCAGACGCGCCCCCTCTCTTTAGTCGCAGCAACTGCTCGCGATCGACCGCCGAAAGCGCCACTCCCTCGAACTCCTTCCCCATGCTGACCACCCGTTCGATCTGTTCCAGAAACCACCGATCAATGGTCGTCAACTTGAAGATCTCTTCAATCGTAAAGCCCTCGCGAAAGGCCAAGGCGAGATAGGCAAGACGGGATGGATTGGGCCGAACGAGATGCTCCTGGATACGCTCGGGATCGGTGGCCTCACTGGCATGGGTCTTGCCAGTTTCAAGAGAACGTAACCCCTTGAACAGCGCCTCTCTGAAGGTCCTGCCAATCGCCATCACCTCCCCCACCGACTTCATCTGGGTGCCCAGATTATCGTCCGCTTCCGGAAACTTCTCGAAGTTCCAGCGGGGAATCTTGACGACCACGTAGTCGAGTGTAGGCTCGAAGGAGGCCGGAGTCTTGAGCGTAATATCGTTGGGGATCTCGTCAAGCGTATAACCTACTGCCAGCTTGGCTGCAATTTTGGCGATGGGGAAGCCGGTCGCTTTCGACGCCAGAGCAGAGCTTCGACTGACACGAGGATTCATCTCGATCACTGCCATTCGACCGTCATCGGGATTGATCGCGAACTGAATGTTCGACCCGCCGGTCTCCACTCCCACCCGTCGGATGATCTGGATGGCCGCGTCCCGCATCTTTTGGTATTCCTTGTCCGTCAGCGTCTGAGCGGGCGCGACCGTGATGGAGTCCCCTGTATGGACTCCCATCGGATCGAAGTTCTCGATCGAACAGATGATCACGACATTGTCGTTGAGATCTCGCATGACCTCGAGTTCGAATTCCTTCCATCCCAGAATGGATTCTTCTATCAGAATTTCGTGGATTGGAGAGAGTTGCAGACCGCGCCCCGTGATCTCGTCGAACTCTTCATTGTTGAAAGCGATGCCTCCCCCCGTGCCTCCCAGTGTGTAGGAAGGACGGATGACCGCCGGCAGTCCCACCTGCTCCAGGATCGCACCCGCCTCCTTGAGATCGTTGGCAAACCCAGAGGCCGGGACCTCCAGCCCGATCTCCTCGATCGCCGCCCGAAACCGCCTGCGATCCTCGGCAACTCGAATCGCGTTCAGCTTGGCCCCAATCATCTCCACACCCAGCTCGTGGAGGATCCCGCTCTCGCTTAGCTCTACTGAAAGATTCAACCCCGTCTGTCCCCCCACCGTGGGAAGCAGAGCATCCGGTCGTTCCCTCCTGATGATTTCAGACACGTATTCCACCGTGAGGGGCTCAACGTATGTCCGAGTAGCGAATTCAGGATCTGTCATGATTGTGGCGGGGTTCGAGTTGACGAGTACTACCTGGAAGCCGTCACTCAGCAACGCCTTGCAGGCCTGAGTCCCGGAGTAGTCGAACTCGCAAGCCTGGCCGATCACGATAGGCCCCGATCCAATGATCAGGATCTTCTTCAGGTCGTCTCGCTTGGGCATGTCCCAATTTCGGAAGCGGACCTTCTCTGGGGCCCGGCTCTCCTTCTCCTAGATCTGGTCTTGGCTCATCCCGACCGGACCGGCTGCTCTCGATACTCGCTCATGACGTCCAAGAATTGATCGAATAGATAGAGCGAATCGTGAGGACCGGGGGAGGCCTCCGGGTGATACTGTACGGAAAATAGAGGTAGCGACCGATGCCGGAATCCTTCCAGCGTCTGATCGTTCAAATTCATATGAGTGAGCTCGATCTGCCCATCGTCCAGGGACTCCGGATCCACGGCGAATCCGTGGTTATGGGAGGTGATCTCGATCTTTCCTGAAATCAGATTCTTGACGGGCTGGTTTCCTCCTCGATGCCCGAACTTCAGCTTATAGGTCTTCCCTCCCAGGGTCAGTCCCAGGAGTTGGTGGCCCAAACAGATCCCGAACAGCGGCCGCTTCCCTACTAGCTTCTTCAGGTTTTCGACAATGTAGCCCAGCGGTTCCGGATCTCCCGGCCCATTCGATAGAAAGATACCGTCCGGCTGGAGTCCCAGGACATCTTCGGGCAGCGTCGTTGCCGGCACCACAGTGACATCGCATCCCCGGGCAGCTAGACAACGCAGAATATTGTGTTTGATTCCAAAGTCGTAGGCGACGACCTTGAAGTTGGGACTCTCTACGGGCCAGGTATAGTGCCGCTCAGTGCTAACGGACCGGACATAGTCGCTGCCAGCCATAGGCGGATGCTGCAGCACTCTCTCTCCCAACTGTTCGCGAGTCGACTCGGAGGCTGAAATGATGCCCCGCATCGCCCCTCGTTCGCGGATGTGCCTGACCAGAGCTCGAGTATCGATATCGGATATTCCAGCGACGCCGTGCTCCCGAAGATAGTCGTCCAGGCTTTGCTCGGCTCTCCAGTTGGAGAAGATGGGACTACACTCTCGAACGACGAAACCCTCGACGAAGGGTCTGGCGGATTCCTGGTCGTCACGGTTGGTTCCGTAATTTCCGATCTCGGGATGAGTCATCACAACGATCTGGCCGGCGTAAGAGGGGTCAGTGAGCACCTCTTGATAGCCGGTCATCGAAGTATTGAAGACGACCTCTCCCAAAGCCTCCTCTACGGCCCCGAAGGCAAGTCCCTCGAAACAAGTTCCATCTTCGAGACACAGGGTTGCTTTCCGCACAGCGATTCTCCCCGTTTAGAAAACGATCTTCTCTGGCTTTCGTACGCTCTATCAGGAGTTACAGGTTTTAAGCCTGGCCACTACTAACCCTTCCCATCGCTTGTCGTAGCGAGGCGCCGCAAAGCCGTCCTGGAAAGGCTTGCGACCGAGACCACTCGTGGCGAGCCCCCGCAGTCGTACTCGTGCAGTACGTCGAGGAGGCCAACAGAGCGTAACGCAGCCAGGACGGATGTTTGCAGCGACGCAGTAGACCAGCGATGAGGAATGCGGGCTAATCAATCATTCCTAGCTTGGCCAGCGGCCAGTAGCGGAAGACTGCCTTGCCAAATATCTGGGCTTCAGGGACGAGCCCCCAGCTTCGACTATCATTGCTTGAACTGCGGTGGTCGCCAAGTACAAAGTACTGCCGGAGTGGGATCTCTACGATACGATGAAAGGAATCGTCGCGATACTCGGGCCCTACATAAGGCTCACCCAGTTTGTTTCCGTTGATATAAACATCGCCCTTCCTGATCTCGACCCTGTCTCCAGGGAGCCCGATGACTCGCTTAATAAACGATTTGCTGACGTCATTAGGATACCAGAAAACAATAACGTCTCCTCGCCTGATATCGGAAAAGTGGTAGATGAACTTGCTGACAAAAATGCGCTCCTGGTCGGCGAGATTGGGCTGCATGCTCGTCCCCTCAACCTTGACCGGCTGGACCACGAAAATAACGATGAGGACTGCCGCCAAGGCGGCGAAAAAGATGTCCCTGGCCCAACCCCTGAGATCCTGGATGGTGGAGGACCAATCCCGGTTCCGTCCCGGTTGGTTGGTTTCGGCATGAGAATCCAAAGCTGCAAACGGTTCGTGTTCCCCTGACGGGCGCAAGGGCAAATCCGGACGCGAAATCCGTGGCTCAGAGTGGGAGTTTCCCTCCCGGCTCTTCACGCCGACTGAAGTATCGTCGGAATCCTCTAGAAACTCAGCCACCACTTCATTGATACCACAGTTGAGAAAACCAAGTGCGTGCCGCGGTGTATTGCTCCTATATCAACAGATGTCCTTCTCTCCCTCCCTGCGACCCGCAAGCGTTCAGACCTCCAGGATCTCCATCTCCTTTTGTTTGGCTACGGTCTCGACCTTTTGAACAAACTGGTTGGTTAGAGTCTGTGTCTCTTCAAGACTTCGGGCCTCGTCGTCCTCGGAGATCTCCTTGTTCTTCACTAGCTTTTTCAGCCGATCGTTCGCATCCCTACGGATATTGCGAACCGCAACTTTGTGCTGCTCTGCAATCTCCCCCACGTTTTTAGCCAAGTCTTTTCGTCTTTCTTCGGTCAACGGCGGGATCGGAATGCGAATGACTTGACCGTCGTTAGACGGATTGAGTCCTAGATCCGAGGCTCGAACCGCCCGCTCTAGACTTGCTATCTGGGAGAGATCCCAGGGCTGTACAGTAATCAGACCTGGGTCGGGAACGTGCAACGTCGCTAGCTGATTAATGGGCGTGAGCGTCCCGTAATAGTCCACCTGTACCTGATCCAGAAGGTGCACCGAAGCACGCCCGGTACGGATGGTGGTTAACTCGCGCATGAGGTCCTCGATTGTCTTGTCCATTCTCTGCCGCGCATCAGAGATCACTGCTTTGGTCATGTCACCTCCATCTAAAGGCTCGTGCGGAAAAGCTGGGCACCAACTCTACGAAGTCTGTCTTCGCACCGACCTCAAACTCTATCGCCGGCAAGGTCCACTCCCCCCGGGTAGCTCCCCGGCTGCCTGCTAAGGGTCTGCGCAAGAATAACTTGGGAGAATTAGCGCTCAGATTTGCACCATGTTTGGCCGCGAACGATTGAGCGAAACCGCAGGCGTAGCCAGGTCTACGTTGAGGATTTCGCGATTGAGGAGCGGCTGAAGATGGTGTGAAGATGAGATGCCAAAATGCCAAGTTATTTTTGCGCAGGCCCTTAGTTCAGATCTCCTG